>NZ_JAHQYI010000002.1:0-300000 GCF_019061125.1 Microbacterium sp. NC79 | reverse complement strand
GATGTGTTGCCCTTCCTCAAGAATGTGACCGATGGCAAAGGTATTCCAGACGAACGCCTTGTCGAAGTGGGGGAGCACTATTACCACTTCGGCGGCAAGAGTCCCATCAACGAGCAGAACCTCGCGCTCATCGACGCGCTTGCCGCTGAGCTTCGTGCACGCGGTGAGAACCTGCCCGTGATCTGGGGCAACCGAAACTGGCATCCGTTTACCGTCGACACCCTGCGCGACGCGAGCGCCTTCGGTGCGCGCCGCGTCCTTACCCTCGTCACCAGCGCCTACGCGTCGTACTCGGGCAGCCGTCAGTACCGCGAGCATCTCGCAGAAGCCGTCGCCGAGCTCGGCGACAATGCGCCCGACATTGACATGCTCCGTCCGTTCTTCAATGACCCGGGTTTTGTCGGTGCCAACCGCGAACAGATCATCACGGCGATTGACTCACTCGAGGGCGGTGCGACCGACACTCATGTCGTGTACGTCACGCACTCCATCCCCAACACGATGCAGGACGCGTCCGCCCGCACCGGTGCCGGATATGCCGAACAGCATGAAGATGTGCGGGCAACCATCGACGCCGGCCTCCGGGCCCGTTACGGCCATGACCTGCCGTCGTCGCTGGCGTACTGCTCCCGCTCCGGCAACCCCATGGTTCCGTGGCTCGAACCCGACGTCAACGACCACCTCGAGGAGTTGGCAGCGGCCGGTGTTCGCAAGGTCGTGATCGCGCCGATCGGCTTCATCTCCGACCACATGGAGGTCGCGTACGACCTCGACACGGAGGCGCTGGAGACGGCGACGTCACTCGGCATGGTCGCGGTGCGCGCCGGAACCGCGTCGACGCATCCGCTGTTCATCAGTGGCCTGGTTGACATGGTGCTTGAGCGCGAGGCACGCGAACGCGGCGACAGCGTTTCGGCCGTCACTGTGGGCGCATTGCCCGCTTTTCCCGACGTTGCCCCCGCCGGAAGCTGCCGCATGCGCGACGGCGAAATTACCGGACTCCCCGTCATCGCAGGATCGGAAGACTGACATGTCACATCACCCCCTCATCGACCACTCGCACCTCGCCGAAGAGGTCAATGCCGCCGTGAACTACACGATGTACGCCGTCTTTCGAGCGCAACGTGTTGGTTCCGCCGCCCCCGCAGACGTGCTGGCAACCCTTGCTCGCGTCGACGGGCTGACCACGCGCGGCTGGTATGAAATCTCGGGCTTCCGCGCCGATGCCGATGTGTTGATCTGGTGGCATGCGGGTGAAGTGGAGACACTGCAGGCCGCGTACCGCGCGGTGGTTTCTGCGTCTGCGGGGGCACTGGAACCGGTGTGGTCGAACATCGGCGTGCACCGCGCGGCCGAGTTTAACCGCGCGCACGTGCCCGCGTTTTTGGCTGGCGAGAAACCCGGTGGATACATTTGTGTCTACCCGTTTGTGCGCTCGCGCGAGTGGTATCTGCTACCAGAAGCTGAGCGCGCGCAGATGCTCCGCGACCACGGTGCGGCCGCCCGCGACTACCGCGATGTGCTCGCCAACACTGTCGCCTCATTCGCGCTTGGTGACTATGAGTGGCTACTCGCGTTCGAGTCGGATGACCTCATTCGCATCGTTGACCTGATGCGCGAGCTGCGCGCCACCGAGGCCCGCCGCCACGTGATTGAGGAGACCCCGTTCTTCACCGGCCCCCGCGTCGAGCCCGAGGTGTTGTTGGAGCGGTTGCTCGGGTGACGTTCTGGCACGCGACGGCGTTGGGCGATGTCGCGTTAGCGCCCCGCGACTGCGTGGGCGTCTAGCGAGGATCCGCAGCGACCGCGAACCCGCCGCAGCGCCCAGCGCCCAGCGTGCGGCGATCAGCGTGGCCGACGTCGCGTCAGCGCCCAGCGTGCGCGCGGGTGCATCGCGACGCCGCGCTGGTGTGGAGTGAGGATGCCCAGCGCCCAGCGTGGGCGTGGAGGTCTAACGAGGATCTGCAGCGACCGAGAACCCGCCGCAGCGTGGTTCCGCTTTCGCGTTCCTTAGCTGGTGAATACGACGTTTTCGGGTGCTTCGCCAGCCAGTAGGTGACGAATCTGACGCACGATGAGGCGAGCGATGCGCGGCTGCATCGACGATGCCGCGCCGCCGACGTGTGGCGTGATGAGCACGTTTTCGATGCCCCACAGCGGGCTGTCGGCGGGGAGCGGTTCGGGCTCGGTGACATCGACGGCGGCGCGCAAGCGACCGGATGCGGTGTGTTCGACGAGCGCGGCCGGGTCGATGAGTGAGCCGCGGCCAACGTTGACCACGAGTGCGCCATCGGGGAGCGCGGAGAGCACCGCGTCATCGATGACATGGTGGGTCTTGTCGCCGCCAGGCAGAGAGGTAATGAGGATCTCGGTCGTCGGGAGCAGGTCAGCGAGCTCATCGATGCCGTGCACCTGCACGCCATCTTCGTCGCGGGCGGTCGACGCGACCGGAATAATCTCAACCTCGAACGGCGCGAGGCGGGCGGCGATGGCCTTCCCCACTCCGCCGTAGCCGAGCACCATCACGCGGCGGTCGGCGAGGCTGGGGGAGAAGCGTCCACGCCACGTGCTTTCGGTCTGTTGGCGCACGTAGAGGGGGAGTCGGCGCTGGCTCGCGAGCGTCAGCGCGAGGGCGAGTTCGGCGGTTGCCGCCTCGTGCACCGAGGTCGCATTCGCGAAAGTGTGGCCGGCAGGCAAGTGTGCCGGAACATCGTCCCACCCGATCGACTGGCTCTGCACGAGCTGGGTCGTGACGCCAGCAAGTGACGGCAGCGTCTTGGTCGCCGACATGTATGGCGCAACGACGATGTCGATGTTGTCGCGGCCGGATGCATCATCGAGCGCCCATTCGAACACCTCGACGGTGGCGAGTTCATCCGCAGAAAGCAATGCCGTGACATCGCCGAGGAGTCGGGCAGTCGGAACCGAAACAGTCAGAGAAGCCATGTCATGAGCCTAACGAGAGGGGGAGCGGGTGGGGTGATGTGTGGCGATCACGTCGTCGTGAGAGCGACAGAATGTCGCGACAGCGATAGATTTTCGGCCGAAAAGCATGGTTGCCGCTGTTTTCTCTCGTTCTCGCGACAGAGCGGCGGCGCGAAGCGGCGCAACCCGCGGGCCGCTGGTGCGCAACCACTGGTTCCGGAACCATGGAGCCGAGCCAGGGAGAGAGAAGCGGCGGCGCGAAGCGGCGTATACCTCGGGGCGGCGGGTGCTGGGGAAGGTAGCGCGCGCCCTCGGCGTCGCGGCGGGAGGAAAGTGACGTGGGAGGAGGAGATTTTGGCCGAGTTCTCCTTCCCTCACGACGTTTTCCGTACGTCAGGACAGGGCCGACGGAACCAGAAGGGTGGAACCAGAAGGGCGGAACCAGAAGGGCGGAACCACGGGGCAGGCGAAACCAGATACCTAGCGGGAGACGGGGTCGCCGGTTGCCAGGAAGGCGGCGAGGTCGCGCCGAGTGGGGGCGGCCTCCCAATCACCGTGGGCGAGGCATGCGTACGCGCCGGTTGCGGTTGCGGTCTCGAGGCACTCGGCGAGGGTGAGTCCGCGTGCGGTTTCAGTGAGGAACCCGGCGACGAAGGCATCGCCAGCGCCGACCGTGTCGACGGCGTCAACGGTCAGGGCCGCCACGCGCACGACGGTGCCCGCGTTGGTTCCGGCGAGCGCGCCATCGGCACCCAGTTTGACGACCGCAGTCTGCGCACCCAGCGCGAGTAGGGCATGCAATTGTGCCTCGTGTTCACGCTCGCCGGTGAGAATCTCCGCTTCGTCATCGCCGGCAAAAATGATGTCGGCACGCTCGGCGAGGGCACGGTAGATCTCGCGCGCCTCAGTGGCATCGGGCAGCAGTGAGGCGCGGTGGTTGACGTCAAACGACACCGTCACGCCAGCGTCGCGAGCGATGTCGATCGCAGCGTGCAACGCCGCGCGAGACGACTCGGCTAGCGCAGCGGAGATACCGGTGATGTGCAGAATGTTCGCGCCGCGAATGGCGTCAACAGGCAGATCTGCGGCCGACAGACGGCTACCCGCAAACCCGCGGCGGTAGAACGACACCGACGTTGCGCCGGGCCTTGGACGAGACTTCATCATGAGCGACGTCAGTGCCGCATCGTCGCGCGCGGCGAACACTGAGACGCCCTCGCCACGCAGTTCGCGCACGATGAGATCGCCGAGCGCATCGTTTCCGAGACGTCCGACCCACGCCGCCGCGCCACCGAGACGGGCAACGCCGATCGCGACATTGGATTCTGCCCCACCAAACGTGAGCGTCAGCTGGTCACCACGCATCGGCGCGCCGATTTCATTGGCAACCGTGAGGCCGAGGCTCTCGCCGATCGTCAGCACGTCGAGGCTCATGCGATCACCGCGCTTCCCGCAGCGGATCCTGCGGCTGCACCCGTGGTTCCGGAACCAATAGCGGCGGCCGTGGCTGCGCGTTCAGCGACAGCGTCGGGTCCGTCTGCGGCTACGGCGGTGATCCAGCTGCCGCTTGCCGCGAAGACACCGGCGTGCGCGAGGAAGTCGGCGAGGTTAGCCGCGCTCACTCCGCCCGATGGCATGAACTTCACGTCACGGAACACCGACGCATACGCATCGACAAGCGAGAGTCCGCCGAAAACGCAGGCCGGAAAGAGCTTGAGTCGGCGCAGACCCAGCGCCATGGCGGCCTGAATTTCGGTCGCTGTAATGACACCAGGAACGATCGGAACCCCGGCATCGGTCACGTAACGCACAACCTCCGCGTCGAGCCCGGGCGTAACCACGAAGTTCGCACCCGCGTCAAGCGCCTCGCGCGCCTGCGCTGTCGAAAGCACCGTGCCAGCACCAACCAGAATGTCGCCCCGCGCCGCCAACGTCGCGATTGCAGGCAGTCCGTGCTCGCCGCGCAGCGCGACCTCGGCGACCGGCAGGCCGCCGCGCACGAGACCCTCGCCGATGGCGTCGACGGTCGACGGGTCGCTGACGGAGACCAGCGGAACCACGCGGTGCGAAAACAGGGGGTGATCAAGATCGACGATGCTCACCTGACCATCCAACCATCGAGGGTGCCGCACCGCCCGAAGATTACCGAGAACCCGTGCGGGCCCACGCCGCCTGCCGTTTCATTCCGGAACCACAGCGCACCCCTGGTTCCGGAACCACAGCGCACCCCTGGTTCCGGAACCAAAAGCAAAGTCCCCCGCACCGGTTCACGATGCGGGGGACTTTGTGACGTGTTTTACGCGACGGCCTTGGCGAGCGCGGCGATAGCCGAGACGAAGAACTTGGCACCGTCTTCGCCTGAGCGCATGGCCACGGCAGTGTCGGGGCCGAAACCGGCTTCAACGGCGTGCTCGGGGTGCGGCATGAGGCCCACAACGTTGCCCTGCTCGTTGACGAGCCCTGCAATGTCGTTGAGCGAACCGTTCGGGTTGATGCCGATGTAGCGGAATGCCACGCGGCCCTCACCCTCAAGGCGCTTGAGCGTCTCGTCGTCGGCAATGTAGCCGCCGTCGCCGTTCTTCAGCGGGATGACAATTTCGTCACCCGTTTCGAAAGCGTTGGTCCACGCGGTGTCGGCGTTCTCAACGCGCAGGCGCTGGTCGCGACGAATGAACTGCTGGTGCGCGTTGCGAATCAGACCGCCAGGAAGCAGGTGTGCCTCAACAAGCATCTGGAAACCGTTACAGATGCCGAGGATCGGCATGCCCTTGGCAGCAGCGTCCTTGACCTCGGCCATGATCGGCGCGAGCGCGGCGATCGCGCCGGCACGGAGGTAGTCGCCGTAGCTGAAACCGCCGGGCAGCACGAGAGCGTCAACACCCTGCAGGTCGTGGTCGCCGTGCCAGAGCGCGACGGGCTCGGCGCCAGCAAGGGCAATCGCGCGCTGTGCGTCGCGGTCATCCAGCGAACCGGGGAAGGTAATAACCCCGATCCGCGCGGTCATTCGACGACCTCGATACCGACAACATCCTCGATGATCGAGTTGGAGAGCACGTCTTCGGCAACCTTGCGGGCCGAGGCGAGCACCTCTTCGGTAACTTCGCCCTCAACCGTGAGCTCGAAACGCTTGCCAATGCGCACGTTCGAGAAGGTGTCGACGCCGAGACGGCCCAGTGCGCCGCTCACCGCCTTGCCCTGAGGGTCGAGGAGTTCGGACTTCGGCATAACGTCAACGACGATGGTGGGCATGAGTGGCTCCGTGTTGCGGTGAGGCGATTGGCTCCAGTCTAGCCCGGTTATTTTTTGTGCGTGACGGTACGACTACCGCCAACCGACGGCTCCGGTCGATGGCGCCCAGCCGGCGGCGTCAAGGACGCAACCAGAGCCGCTGGAGTGAGTCGAATGGTTCCGGAACCAAGACCGCCGACGTGAGCGGATATTTGCTTCGCAAATTGATGCTTGACAGCCCTGGGAGCGCTCCCATACAGTGGTGCCACGTTGGTTTGGGAGCGCTCCCACGACTGTGAGAATGTGCACGGTTTGCCAGAGCTGCCGCCAGCGTCCCGAATCAGAACCCCGGTTCAGCCCCGCAATACCCCCGACAAATCCCTCAGCAACACAAGCAATACCTGCTACATCACAAAGGAGTGAAACTGTGACTACACACGCATTCGCACGCACCACGGCCGGGCTCGCCATGCTCGGTGTCGGCGCGCTCGTCCTCGCCGGTTGCGCTGCCACCACGGCAGACGCCGGTGGCTCAGGCACCACAGAAGGCGGCGCAGAAGGCGGCGATACCGTCATCACCATTACGACGTTCGGCACATTCGGCTACGACGACCTCTACAAGGAGTACGAGGAGGCAAACCCCGGCATCACGATCGAGGCCACCAACATCGACACCGGTGGCAATGCCCGTACCGACGCGTTCACGAAGATTGCCGCCGGCTCTGGCCTGAGCGACATTGTCGCGATCGAAGAGGGCTGGCTCGGCTCGATCATGGAGGTCTCGGACAAATTCGCTGACCTGCGCGACTACGGCATCGAAGACCGAAAGGCCGATTGGGTCGACTGGAAGTATGCGCAGGGCACCGACATTGACGGCCGGGTGATTGGTTACGGCACCGACATCGGCCCCACCGGCGTTTGCTACAACTCGGCAGCCTTTGCCGCTGCTGGCTTGCCCACCGATCGCGCCGAAGTCGCCACCCTGCTCGAGGGTGACTGGGAGCACTACTTTGAGGTCGGCGCCGACTACGTCGCCAAGACAGGCAAGGCATGGTACGACCACTCCGGCTTCGTCTGGAACTCCATGGTCAACCAGCTTGACGAGGGCTACTACACCGCCGACGGTGAGCTCAACGTTGAGGGCAACGCCGCACTGAAGGAGCGCTTCGAACTCCTCGGATCCGCCACCGAAGGCGGCCAGTCAGCGGCACAGAGCGCGTGGGACTGGAACGCAGGCAAGTCATTCGTTGACGGAACCTTTGCCACCTTCGTGTGCCCCGGCTGGATGCTGGGTGTCGTCAAGGGGCAGGTCGAGGCAGGCGGCGGAGACGCCAGCACCGGCTGGGACTTCGCCGACGTCTTCCCCGGCGGCGCCGGAAACTGGGGTGGTGCGTTCCTGAGCATCCCGGAGACCAGCAAGAACAAGGAGGAAGCCGCGAAGCTCGCCGACTGGCTGACTCAGCCCGAGCAGCAGATTAAGCAGTTTGACGCCGCCGGAGCCTTCCCATCGACCGTTGACGCACAGCAGACGCTGGCCGCTAACGCCACACCGAACGAGTTCTTCAACGATGCGCCCGTTGGCGAAATTCTCGCCGGCCGCGCCGAGGGTGTTGTCGCACAGTTCAAGGGTCCGGACGACTCGCTAATCCAGGAGAACGTGTTCGGCGCTGCCCTCACCCTGCTCGACAAGGGCGACCTTGACACCGCAGGGGCCTGGGCCAAGGCGCTTGAGCTGCTCAAGGAACAGGTCAAGTAGCTCCTTCCCGCAGCACGTTTCGACTCGCTGCTTCGCGTCTCGCTCACCGTCCGGGCCACCCGAACCCCGGACGGTGAGCGAGCGCAGCGAGACGAAGCGGTCGCCACTCGCTCAACGTCCCACCTCTCCAGAACCCGTGAGGAAGTCATGACGATTACCGCGTCACGCCCCACCGATACCGCGGATCCGCCCGCGAACACGGCCAGACCGCCGCGCCGCACATGGCGCACCCGCCTCTCGCGTTTCGACTACCGCGCATCGCCTTACGGCTACATCGCACCGTTCTTCCTGCTGTTCGGGCTCGTCGGGCTCTTCCCGCTGCTGTACACAATCGTCGTTGCAATGCACGATTGGGATCTCCTCAAGGGCCAGGGCGAGTTCGTCGGCCTCGCCAACTTCACCGATACCCTCGGCAGCGCCACCTTCTGGAACTCCATCGGAAACACGATCAGCATCTTCCTGCTGTCATCGATCCCCCAGCTCGCGGTCGCGCTTGTGATCGCCTACCTGCTTGATCGCGGGTTGCGAGCGCCGACCTTCTGGCGCATGAGCGTGCTCATCCCGTTCGTTGTCACCCCCGTCGCCACGGCACTCATCTTCTCCAGCATCTTCAACGAGGCCGACGGTCTCGCCAACAACCTGCTGAACCTGCTCGGTGCCGCCGATCAGCGCTGGAAAACCGACCCGTTCCTCAGCCACGTCGCAATCGCCATCATGGTCAACTTCCGCTGGACCGGCTATAACGCGCTCATCCTGCTCGCCGCCATGCAGTCCGTTCCGCGCGACCTGTACGAGTCCGCCGCGATCGACGGCGCTGGCCCCGCTCGCCGCTTCTTCAACATCACCATCCCGACGATTCGCCCCACCCTGATTTTCGTCATCATCACATCCACAATCGGCGGCCTGCAGATCTTCGCGGAACCACGACTCTTCGACGTCTCGGCGGCTGGCGGAATCGGCGGAGCCGACCGGCAGTTCCAAACGACCGTGCTCTACATGTGGGAGCTGGGCTTTGTGCGGCGAGATCTCGGCATGGCATCAGCCGTCGCGATCCTGCTTTTCCTGCTCATCATCGTGATCGGCCTGATCAACTTCATCATTTCCCGCCGTATATCTTCCGGAGGCCGCAAATGACAACGCTCGCTGCTCCCGCCACGCACACCGAACTCGTCGTGCAGCCTGACATCAAGAGGCGTCGCCCGCGCGGCGGTACCGCCGGAGTCGGCTCCCGCCCAGGCTTTCTCACCTACGGCCTTCTCACCGCGTTTCTGCTCGGCAGCATGTACCCACTGTGGTGGTCGTTTGTGGTCGGCTCCGGCACCAACGCAACCCGCGGTGAGACGCTACCCCTGGTTCCGGGAGGCAATTTCTTTGCCAACGCCGCGCAGGTGCTCGACGCGATCCCGTTTTGGCTCGCGCTTGGCAACTCGCTCCTCATCTCGACGATCATCACGCTCTCGGTCGTCACCTTTTCAACACTCGCCGGATACGCGTTTGCGAAGCTGCGGTTCCGTGGGCGGGATGGCCTGATGGTCTTCGTTGTCGCCACGATGGCGATTCCGACGCAGCTGGGCATCATCCCGCTGTTCATGGTGATGAGCTCGATGGGATGGACCGGAACCATCGGTGCGGTTATCGTGCCGACACTCGTCACCGCATTCGGAGTGTTCTTCATGCGCCAGTACCTGGTCGATGTGATTCCGGACGAGCTGATCGAAGCGGCACGCATGGACGGTGCGAATCAGTTCCGCACTTTCCTGGCGGTGGGACTACCCGCTGCCCGACCCGCGATGGCGATTCTCGGGTTGTTCACCTTCATGACAGCGTGGACCGACTACCTCTGGCCGCTCCTCGTGCTCAACCCGCAGAATCCGACGCTGCAGACAGCACTGAGCCAACTGCAGTCGGGGTATTACATCGACTTCTCGGTCGTCCTGACCGGCGCGGTGATGGCCACGATTCCGCTGCTTGTGTTGTTTGTTCTTGCTGGTAAGCAGCTCGTCAGCGGCATCATGGCCGGTGCGGTCAAGGGCTAGTACGAGACCCCTGAAAAGAGAAAGATGTCTGTTATGACTGCTGACCAGCGTGCCTTCCCGCCGGACTTCCTGTTTGGTTCCGCCACTGCCGCCTACCAAATCGAAGGAGCCACCGCCGAAGACGGCCGCACGCCCTCAATCTGGGATACCTTCTCTCGTCTTCCCGGGGCCGTCGTTGGCGGCGATAACGGCGACGTCGCATGCGATCACTACCACCGCTCACGCGATGACGTGGCGCTCATGAAGAGCCTCGGGCTGCAGACCTACCGCTTCTCCACCGCGTGGCCGCGGGTGCGCCCCGATGGGGGAGCGCCCAACCAAAAGGGCATCGACTTCTACTCTCGGCTCGTCGACGACCTGCTCGCCGCTGACATTTTGCCGTGGCTCACGCTGTATCACTGGGATCTTCCGCAGGCATTGCAAGACGTGGGCGGCTGGACGTCGCGGGACACCGCAGACCGCTTCACGGAATACGCGCTCACCCTGCACGACGCGCTCGGCGACCGAGTCGCCACCTGGACCACGTTGAACGAACCGTGGTGTGCGTCGTTCCTCTCCTACACGGGCGGCGAGCACGCCCCTGGTCACATGAGTGTGCGTGAGGGGCTTCTTGCATCGCACCACCTGCTGCTCGGACACGGACAGGTCATCCGAGAGCTGCGTGCCCGCGACGCGAGCCTCAACCTCGGCCTCACCACCAACCACACCGTTGCGGTTCCGCTCGATGCGACCAATGCTGACGACGTCGATGCCGCACGTCGTATCGATGGCCAGTTCAACAGGTGGTTCCTCGACCCGATTTTTCGTGGTTCCTACCCCGCTGACATCGTCGAAGACGTGCGCGCTGTCGACGCCCGCGCCGTCGCGGACTTCGAGGCCGCGGTGCACCCAGGTGATCTCGCGCTCATCTCACAGCCCATCGACACGCTCGGGGTGAACTACTACCACGGTGACCTCCTCTCCGGCACGGAACAGGAGCAGCCGCCGGTATCGGGCGGCCCCACCACCACGCGCACGGGCCGCAGCCCGTACCCGTCTGACGCCGGAATTTACAACGTTGAGCGGGGCCTGCCGCGCACGGCGCAGAACTGGGAGATTGAACCAGCCGGCCTGACGACTCTGCTGAAGCGCATTTGGGATGACTATGCGCACGACGCCGGAACCACGTTGTACGTCACGGAGAACGGTGCGGCGTTTGACGATGAGCTGGTGATTGAGGGTGAGGAGCGGCGTGTTCACGACGATCGGCGCGTGACTTTCTTGCGCGACCACCTCGCTGCCACGCTTGACGCGAGCGACGCCGGGGTTGACGTGCGTGGCTACTTCTACTGGTCGCTGCTCGACAACTTCGAGTGGGCTTGGGGCTACGACAAACGATTCGGAATCGTGCACGTCGACTACGACACCCAGGTGCGCACGTTGAAAGACAGTGCCCTAGAGTATCGTCGGATCATTGAAGGCCGCGCGATCACCGGCGCCCCTGAGTAGCACGCCAAGGAGGCTCAATGACGACGCCAGCGACATCGGCCGTCACGATCGAAGAGGTCGCCGCCGCTGCTGGAGTCTCGCGATCGACCGTCTCGCGGGTGGTCAACGGCTCCACTGCGGTCAGCCCAGCGGCAATCGACGCCGTTAACAAGGCCATCGCCGACCTCAAGTACGTGCCGAACCGTGCCGCCCGCACCCTCGCCAGCCGTACCACCAATGCCCTCGCGCTCGTGGTTCCGGAAGACCCCACGCGCTTCTTTGGCGACCCGTATTTTGCCTCGGTGGTCGGTGGGATCTACAGCAGGCTCGCGTCGACACCGTACGTGTTGAACGTGTTCTTGGCCTCCGACGATCAGGGAGATAAGACCACCGCCTACCTGCGTGGCGGCAACATCGATGGCGCGATGATCGTGTCGCACCACGCACGCGACTCGTTTATCGAGCGCATTGCCGATTCGGTTCCGGTCGTGTTTGCGGGTCGACCCTCACAACCCGAGGTGGCCGCCCGCTCGTACTACGTTGATGTCGATAACGTGCTGGGCGGACGCTTGGGAACCCAGGAGCTCATTGACGCGGGGCGGACGCGCCTGGCCACGATTGCCGGGCCCGCCGATATGCCTCCGGGCGTTGATCGCCTGATTGGTTTTGAAGGCGCGCTCGCTGATGCGGGTTTGGAACCAGCGGCTGTCGTCGCCGCCGACTTCTCAGAGCAGGGCGGGGCAGACGCGATGCGCGAGTTGCTTGCGAGCGGCACGCAGGTTGACGGCGTGTTTGTCGCAAACGACCTCATGGCGCGCGGCGCCATGGCTGTGCTTGCGGACGCCGGACTTCGCGTGCCGGACGACGTCGCGGTCGTTGGTTTTGATGACTCGGTGATTGCCGCCCGCACGTCACCGCAACTCAGCACGGTCAGCCAGCCCACGTTCACACAGGGCGAGCTGATGGTTGATGTGTTGTTGCGGCTCCTGTCGGGAGGCGCGCCTGAGCGCGTCACCATCGTGGAACCACAAATGGTCGCCCGCGACTCCGTCGGCTAAATCGGCCGACGCTTTTCGCGCGATGCGTCGGCGCGGCCCGTTAGCCGCGCGCAGGCACCGTCGCATGCAGTGCGTTGTTCCACGGATCGGTGAACGAGAGCGTGCGTCCATCGTCACGCACCGCGGCGCCGAAGTGCCCGAGGCGTTCAGTGAGCTCTCCGAGGGCGTCGCTTGTCGGTAAGACGAGATCGACCTGACCGAGTCCGAGGGCAGGCATGCGGGGGCCAGCGCCGCGAGAGTTCCACACGTTCATGGCCATGTGATGGTGATATCCACCGGCACTGACGAACAGGGCCTGGTTGCCGAGCGCGGCGGTCTGGTCGAATCCGAGCTGTTTCACGTAAAACTCGCGTGCTGTTGCCACGTCGCCAACCGACAGGTGCACGTGGCCGATCTGTGCGGATGCCGCAGCGACCATTCCGCTCGCCGCTTCGTCGGTGAGATGCTTCTGCAGAAACGAGTTGGGGTCGAGGTAGAGCGTGTCCATTTCAACCTGGCCGTGCGTCCACGACCACTCGGTGCGCGCGCGGTCCCAATACAGCTCGATTCCGTTGCCTTCCGGGTCGGTCAGGTAAAACGCCTGGCTAACGAGGTGGTCAGCGCTGCCCGTGAAAGTCTGCGGTGCGTGGCGCGCGACCGAATAGAGCGCGGCGGCGAGCGCCGCCTGCGTCTCGAAGAGGATCGCGGTGTGAAAGAGACCGGCGGAACCATGCGGCGCGTGGTGCAGGTCGGGGCTGTGTTGCAAGATCACGAGGGGTAGCGCCTGCCTGCCGAGCGTCACGGTGTCGCCCTCCGTGGTGAGCACATCAAGCGTCACGACATCGCGGTAAAACGCGGTCATGCCGTCGAGGTCGCCAACGAGAAGCGTCACGGCTCCCATCGCGGTGTCCGCAGCCAGTCGACTCGGCAGAATTTCATTCATATGAATAGCAACACTGTGGCGGCCGTTGCCATTCCCGCATCCGCAAGAACGGGTTCCGGAACCTCGTGCCGGGCACAAGTGCTCCGCAACGGTGGGGGGAACATGAAAGGCGCCACCCCGGAGGGCGACGCCTTTCATGAAGGGGGCCTAGTTGGCGGGGTCGCCACCGAGCGGGCCAACCGCGGGGATCGGGCCGCCGTCGTCGGCGCCAGTTTTGCGTGCGCGAGCGATCGCGTTGCCAACGTGGTAGATCACGAGGGCTGCGACCGTGCCGAGCACGATGCCACCAAACTCGAAGCCTTCCGGCTGCCAGGTGAAGCCAGCGATCGCAATGACGAGGGAAACGGCAGCGGTGTACTGGTTGACGGGACGTGAAAAGTCGACGCGGTTGTCGACCCAGATCTTGATGCCGATGATGCCGATCAGACCGTAAAGCACGGTGGTCACGCCACCGAGCACGCCCGCCGGGATCGAGTTGAAGACGGCGCCGATGACGGGCGACATTGACAGCACGATGGCAAATAGACCCGCGACCCAGTAGACCGCGGTCGAGTACACGCGCGTTGCCGCCATGACGCCGATGTTCTCACCGTACGTCGTGGTTCCGGAACCACCGAGGCCACCGGCGAGCACGGTGGCGGCGCCATCGGCGATGAGGGCCTTACCGGTCATCTGGTTGATCGAGTCGTCTTCTGCCATCGATGCGACGCCGCGCACGTGGCCGACGTTTTCGGCGACGAGCACGAGAACGACGGGCAGGAACATCGCCATGGCCGACCATGTGGACGGCGAGACGAAGTCGGGGAAGTCAAACTGCGGCAGACCGACCCAGGCGATGCCCTCGAGGTTCAGATCGACCTCACCGCGAACGGCGGCGACGATGTAACCGACGATCACGCCGAGGAAGATCGAAATGCGCCCGAGGAAGCCGCGGAAGACGACACCGAAGATGATGACTGCGCACAGCGTGATGAGCGCGGTGATGGGGGCCGCCTGGAAGTTTGCCCACGCGACAGGCGCCAGGTTGAGTCCGATGAGCGCCACGATGGCACCGGCAACAACCGGCGGCATGAACTTGTCGACCCACGCCACACCCGCAGTGTGCACAACGACACCGATGAGGGCGAGTAGCACACCAACAGCGACGATCCCGGCGAGCGCCGAGCCGGTGCCGCCGACCGCGACAGCGGCCGTGACCGGTGCGATAAATGCAAACGATGACCCGAGGTAGCTGGGCAGCTTATTGCCGGTGATGATCAGGAAAAGGATGGTTCCGATACCGCTGAACAGCAGCGTCGTCGATACCGGGAAGCCGGTGAGAGTCGGAACCAGGAAGGTCGCGCCGAACATGGCGATGACGTGCTGAGCACCCATCGCGATAGTCGACGGCCAACCGAGCCGTTCGGTGGGTTTGACGATGGCGCCGGGCTTAACGGCCTGGCCATCGCCGTGGCGGGTCCACAGGGGCATTCGGGCACTCCTTTAAGGGGAAGAAGAAAGGACTACCCAAACGATAGCGAACCTGAACAATTGCTGAACGCGAAAACGGCGAGATTTCACGATGAGATCCTCGCCGAGACCCGGGCGGGGGGTACTCGGGTCACGATCACCGGCCTCGCTGACCACATGCGAACCGCGGCGACGACCCCTGCCCGCGGGCAGGGAGCGGATGATTCGAACGGCTTACCGGCTCGCGAAGAGCAACTCGCGCCGCGTCAGAAGTTGGTACAACACCGACGTCGGCGTGCCCTCCGTCGGGGTCAATACCACGGCAACCGTGCTGTCTTTTACGAATACGTCGCTGACGGTGGCCAGCGTCGAGATTCGCTGCTTGGAGGAGAGAGTCGCTCCCTGCTCCCATACAGCCCGCAGAACCTGCGCGCCGTCCTTTGCGCCGTCTTCCGACAGGAAATGGTAGGTCGCAATCCAGCGGGCAGAGCCGTCTTCGACTGTCCAGCCCAGGCCGACGAGGTCGTAAGGGGCGGGCGGAACCAGGGCGTCGAACTCCGTGAATGCGGCTTCCGCTTCTGCTGGGGTTGCGTCGGGGCCGAGGATGGTCTGACCGCTAAATACTGCGGGCTGCGAAATGACCGCAGACAGGGCGCCGTACGCGTCGAGCGCTTCGGCGATGGCTTTCATGGCCGGGTCATCGGCAAGCGTCCCGCCGTCGCCGGTGATCCAGGATTCGGCGAGGTCGGTTTTCGAGCTCAGCGCGATGAGGTTGCCCTCCTGCGCGAGGCGTGTGGGGCGGCCCATGCGGTCGATCGCGTCGCCCACTCGGGTGAGATCGACGGCTAAGTCCTCGCCGTCCAGATCCGTGACGATACCGTCGGAGACCTCATTCAACGTGTTTGGCAGCTCAGGCAAATCGCCAGCCACCACGGTAAAGGTCACCGGCAGTGCGGAGTACGAGACGAATCGGTCAACGTTCTGTGCGCCCCACCCCAACGAGTCCGTGCTGTATCCATCAGACTGCGGCAGGAGGAAGTCTGGCAACGGCACGAAGGCTCGCTGGTCGTTGTCGGGGGTCGTGAGTTTGATGAGCCAGTCGTATGACGTGTCTGAGCGTTCGACACCCGCGAGCTCAGCAATGGCCGCAACGTCGGCGGCGACAAAGTCGTAGCGCTCGGCGTCACCCGCAGGCACCTGACTGGCCGCCGCCGTCACCGAAAACCCGGAGTTAAAGTCTTTCTCAACCGACGCGGCGCACCCACTCAGTGCGAGGATCGCGGTCGTCATCACGCCGGCGAGAGCGAGGAACCTGCGCGAATGCTTACGGCTTGTTGTGCGCGATGAGTCATCCAACATGTGTTCCCCTAATCCCCTTGTCCCCGAGGCTGCCACCCGCTGGTTCCGCCCCACACGGTCGGCTCGACTGTCACCTTGAGGGTACTCGCTCGTAGGGTGGAGTGAAGCGCACATCGCTGTGCGCGGCTTTCGATACGAGGAGTGACATGACGACGTTTGCAATCACCGGTGCCCACATTGTGCCGATTTCTGGCGAAGAGTTTGACGGAACCATCGTGGTTGCCGACGGGAAGATTGTGGCCCTCGGGCCTGACGTCGCTGTTCCGGACGGAGCCGAAGTCGTCGACGCGATGGGACGCTGGGTGCTGCCCGGGCTCATTGACGCCCACGTGCACGTCGGCACGCACGAAGAGGGTGAGGGCAGCGGCGACGACGACACGAACGAAATGACAGACCCGGTGACTGCGGGAGTGCGAGCCATCGACGCCATCAATCCGTTTGACCCTGGATTCAATGAAGCCCTCAAGGGCGGCATCACAACTGTCAACGTCAACCCCGGTTCTGGCAACGCGATCGGCGGTCAGGCCGCGACGCTGAAGACCTTTGGCCGCCGCGTTGACGACATGGTGATGCGTGCGCCGAGCGGTGTGAAGAGCGCGCTGGGTGAAAACCCGAAGCGCGTGTATGGCGGTAAGGACAAGACGCCGTCGACGCGACTGGGCACCGCGATGGTGATTCGCAAGGCTTTCGCGGAGGCGCAGAACTGGATCGACGAGGGCAAGACCGGCCGCAACATTGCGCTGGAACCGCTCATCGCGGTGTTGAAGCGTGAGATTCCG
Source organism: Microbacterium sp. NC79 (assembly GCF_019061125.1). Classification (NCBI taxonomy): domain Bacteria; kingdom Bacillati; phylum Actinomycetota; class Actinomycetes; order Micrococcales; family Microbacteriaceae; genus Microbacterium; species Microbacterium sp. NC79. Next base: position 283,021 of record NZ_JAHQYI010000002.1, on the reverse strand, counting down.
TGGCGTCAGCACAGCCACCGCGCCGACGACATTGCCACCGCGCTGCGTCTGCAGGAAGAGTTCGGCTACGACCTGGTTATCGACCACGGAACCGAGGCGCACGTGATTGCGGATGTGTTGGCAGAGAAGGGTGTGCCTGTGCTGATTGGGCCGCTGTTCACCACAAAGTCCAAGGTGGAGTTGCGCGGCCGCTCGATCGCGAACCCGGGCAAGCTCGCCCGCGCTGGCGTTGAAATTTCGCTCATCACCGACCACCCGGTTATTCCGATCAACTTCTTGATGCACCAGGTGACCCTCGCAATCAAGGAGGGGCTGGACCGCGAAACGGCGCTCCGCGCCGTCACGATTAACCCCGCGAAGGTACTCGGCGTTGACGCTCGCGTTGGCTCGCTCGAGGTCGGAAAGGACGCTGACCTCGTGCTGTGGTCGACCGACCCCGTCGACATCATGGCGCGCGCCGAGCGCGTCTGGATCGATGGCGTTGCCGTGGGTCACTACGACGCCGCAACGGCAGACTTTGTCGTGATTGAGCGCGCCCCCAAGTTCTAAGCCCCCGCCCGGCGTGGTTCCGCCCTGCCCCGGCGCGCCAGCGGCGATACACATTTTGGTCGGCGAAACCCGCTCGGGCCGCATGTTTCTCGCCGACCAAGATGTGTCTCGGGATGGTGGGGCCGGAACCACGAAGCGGGTCGCTCGTCCAGCTGATGGTCAGACACGCCCCAACAAGTGGCGTACCGTTGAATGGTGGTCTCCTATTCAGCCCTGACCGACCATTCCGCCATCACACAAGCCTTTGACGAGTTCGACAAACTCGGTCGCGAACTGTTCTTGATCCGTTACGGATTCAAAGAGGTCAACGACTCGTTTGTTGTCGCCCGAAGTGGCCGCTACGACACCCGCGCACTCTTCGCTGCGGCCTACGAATACCAGACAGGTGACGCGCTCAGCTCGCGCCAGATCTCGGGCTTCGCCGGTGCCGCAACGCAGTTCACCGCGCTGGGCTATGTCGTCGTCGGTGCAAACGATCAGAAGGATCGTGAGCGCTTCACGTCGTTTGATGCTGCCTTGTCACGTGTGCGGATTCCCGTCGAAAACCTGCCCGCCATCCGTGAGTTCTTGGCTCGTGGACTTTACGCCGAATACTACGTGCCTACGTCGGGCGCATATATCGGCTTGAAACCCCGTTCCGGTAAGCCGCCGCACTTCGTTGCCGCGGGTTACATCGCCCATCGCGAAGACGACGGTCGCGCTCGCGGCTTTGATCTTCCGTACAAGCCTGCGCTGCGCCGATTCGCGCCATCGAAGCCGATTCGCCCAGCGTCCACAACGCCGTCAACGCGCGTGAAGAGTAACAAGCCGTCGACTCCGCAGTCGCGCGCGGCAGCCGCTGCTGAGCGGCCGATCACGTACTGCGAGACGTGTTTCCTGGCAGTGCCCGCCACGGGTATCTGCCCGAACTGCGACGAATAAGACGCACAAAAAGCGAGCGGAACCTTCGACTGTTGTCGAGGTTCCGCTCGCTTTGTCATTTCCGCGCGCCGGAGTTCGTGCTTCCCCCGCCGCAATTCCTGTTGTGCACGCCGTGATTCCTGTTGTGCACGATGAGATTCAGGAGAACGCGCGACACGACGTGATTTTTGGCACCCTGCCGCGTTTGCTCGTGCAGAACAGGATTGTCAGTCGCGGAGGCGGGTGAGGAGTTCCGCGTACTTGGCTGCCGTCTGGTCGACGATGTCGGCGGGCAATACCGGGGGAGTGCCCTGCTTGTCCCAGTTGGCGGCGAGCCAGTCGCGCACGATCTGCTTGTCGAAGCTTGCCATGCGCTCGCTTGGCGTGGTTCCGGTCTCCCAGGAATGCTTGTCCCAGTAGCGCGACGAATCGCTCGTGAGAACCTCGTCGGCGAGGGTGAGCACGCCGTCGGCGTCGTGGCCGAACTCGAACTTGGTGTCGGCGAGAATGAGGCCGTGCGCTTCGGCGATGGCTGCGGCGCGGCGGTAGATCTCGAGGGATGTGTCGCGCAGATCCATCGCGATCTCTTCGTCTACGATCTCGGTGACGCGCTCGAACGAGATGTTTTCGTCGTGCTCGCCCATCGGCGCCTTGTACGCCGGCGTAAAGATCGGCTCGGGCAGGCGGTCGCCGTTGTTGAGACCCGCAGGAAGCGCGATGCCGCAAACGGTTCCGCTCTCCTGGTATTCAACCCAGCCGCTGCCGGTGATGTAGCCGCGCACGACGCATTCAATCGGCAGCATGGTGAGCTTCTTCGCGACCATGCTGCGCCCGGCCACCTCGGCCGGCGGCTCTTCACCCGTCAGGTGGTTCGGGATCGCGCGGCCGCCATCGGCACCGGCGAGCTGCTCGAACCACCAATCGCTCAGCGTCGTGAGCAGCGCGCCCTTGTTGGGGATCGGCGGCTCAAGTGAGAAGTCAAACGCGCTGATGCGGTCGGACGCAACGACGAGCATGCGCGCGGCATCTCCCGACGTCGGTTCGTACAGGTCGCGCACCTTGCCCGAGTACACGTGGGTCCAACCGGGAATGCTCACAGGAGAAGTCACCGTTTCATTATCCCCCGTGTGCTCGGGCGGTTTCGACGGGTTACTCGTCGTCGGGATCCATCGGGTCGATGGGGGCGTGGTGGTCCCACGCGACAACGCCGGTGCGCCAGTAGCCGCTCACCGCGACCTGCGCCGCCGGCAGGGCGAGGGCGCGACGCAGGTGACGCCGCACCGTGATGAGGTTGGCGGCGTTGCCTGCGACAAAAACGAATGTGGTGTCGGTGATGCCGATCTCCGTGAGCGCCGCGATCGCGGGCTCAGCGGCGTTGGCCGTGACGATGACGGTCGCGCGATCGCCGACGTAGTTCTGCACCCAGGCTCCGTCGCCTGAAACGGTGGCGATCACGAAAACCTCGGCACCCGCCGGAGCATCGGCCACCCACCGTGAAGCGGAGGGCATTGCGGTTTCGTCGGCGACCACGATGAGGCGCTCAACGCCTGCGGGGAACGAACGTGATCCGCGCGGGCCGCCAATGACGAGAGCGGAACCAGGTGTTGCGTTGAGTGCGAAGGAGGCGGCAGGGCCGGGGTTCACGTGCGTGTAGAAGTCGAGGTCAAGTTCGGTACCGTTGGCCGTTTCGCGAATCAGCGGCGTGAAGTCGCGGGAGATAACGGCGGCCGGGTTTCCATCTTTCGGCGTGGTGATGACGCCGGTCTCCGGGTTCGGCAAGAACAGCTTGATGTGGTCGGCCGCCCCGTTGCTCATGAATCCAGCGAGGTCGGCGCCACCAACTGTGAGGCGAACCATGTCGGGAGCAATCCGCTGCACTGCCGTCACCTGCAGGTGACGCAACACCAACTCGTGGCGGATAAGTTCGCGGTGAAAGAGAGCAGTCTGTTCCGTCGTCATGGTTCCAGCTTAGGGCAACCTAACTTAGCCCGGATCCTGGTTCCGGATCGCGCGACCGGCGAGGGCAAACCGGCGCACCAGAAGAGCCGACGGCACCGGGCCCAAAAGAGTTACTCCGAGACGACGCGTGCCGCGATGTCCTTGCGGTACTGGGCTCCCTCGAGCTCGATCTTTGAGAGCGCGGTGTACGCGCTGGTGCGGGCCTCCGCGAAGTCGTTGCCGAGGCCGACGACGTTGAGCACGCGTCCACCGGTGGCAAGCAGAGCGGAACCATCGGCGGCGGTCGCGGCGTGCGCGATGTGCACGTTGGGGGTTGCCGCGGCGAGCTCGAGTCCGGTGATTTCGCGACCGCTGATCGGGTTGGCTGGGTAGCCCTCGCTTGCGAGAACAACCGTCACCGCGGCCTTCGACGAGAACTCCGGCAGCGGCTGGTCCTCCAGGTTTCCAGACGCAGCGGCGAGAAGCAGCTCAGACAACGGGGTGACCAGGCGGGGCAGCACAACCTGCGTCTCGGGGTCACCGAAGCGCGCGTTGAACTCGATGACCTTGATGCCCTGCTCGGTGAGGATCAGGCCGGCGTAGAGAAGGCCGATGAACGGCGTGCCCTCGCTATCGAGCTGACGAATGACGGGCAAGGCAACCTCATCGGTCACCTGCTGCACGAATGCAGCCTCCGAGCCGAACTGGTCGGCCAGCCACGGCAGCGGGGAGTACGCACCCATGCCACCCGTGTTGGGGCCTTCGTCGCCGTCGCCGAGGCGCTTGTAGTCTTGCGCCGGGCTGAGCGGGCGCACCGTGTCGCCATCGGCGAGGAAGAACAGGCTCACCTCGGGGCCAGAGAGGAACTCTTCAACGAGCACCGGGCCGACGGGGAGATACGTCTCCGCGTGCGCGAGCGCCTCGGCACGGTCAGCCGTAACAACGACACCCTTGCCCGCGGCGAGCCCGTCTGCCTTCACGACGTACGGGGCGCCGTACTCGTCAAGCGTGGCAGCAACCTCGTCGAGCGTCGCGGCGCGGGTTGCGCGGCCGGTCGGAACGCCAGCGGCATCCATGATGCGCTTCGCAAATGCCTTAGAGCCCTCCAGTGCGGCGGCTTCCTTGCCAGGGCCAAACACCGGAATCCCGCGCTGGCGCAGGGCGTCGGCGACACCGGCGATGAGGGGCGCTTCCGGGCCAATCACGACGAGGTCGACCGCGTTTTCAATCGCGTAGTTGGTGACAGCCACCGGGTCGTTCGCGTTCAGCGCGACCGGCGTGGCGTCCTGGGCGATGCCAGCGTTGCCCGGCGCAATGAAGAGGTCGTGAGCGGTGCTCTCCGACTTCAGCGCAAGGATGATGGCGTGCTCGCGGGCACCGGAACCGAGAACCAGGATCTTCACACCCACAGCCTATCCGGCGCACCGCCATCCGTCTGATCCGGGCCGTAATCTGGCGCTCCGCTTCTCACCGGAACCATTGGTTCCGCCGCAGGCTCACGGCGCAGTGTCACCGCCGCAGGTTAGGGGCGCAGGGGGAGTAACGCTGAGATGTCGGCGCGGGTGCCGCTCGCCGAGATGAGGCCTGCCGCGTACAGCTCGCTCCAGGCGCTCGCACCCGTGGCGAGGGCGATCCAGGTGTCTGCGTCCGTTTCAACGACGTTGGGTGGGGTGCCGCGGGTGTGCCGCGGCCCCTCCAAAACCTGTACCGCACCGAACGGCGGTACGCGCACCTCCACGGTGTTGCCAGGTGCCTTCTCTGCCAGCAGTTGCAACAGATAGCGGACTGCGGTGGCGCGGTCAGTGCGCACCGTGGAACCGTCAAGTACAGCGGCTAGTGCGCGCCGACCGATCGTGGTGTCGATCTTTGGTGCAGGCACCGTGAGACCTTTACAGGCCCTGGGCGACTGCCGCGGCAGCGGCCAGCCACGCACGCTGCGTTTCCGGCTTCAGAGCGTCGTAGGAGAGCTTGCCTGCACGCATGGCAGGGTCAAACGGAATGACGCTCGCGGCACGAGCCATGGAGCGGAACCCGTCGGCAACCTTCTCGGCCTGCGCCGAGCCGCCCTTGTGGTCAGCCTGCGACACCACCACAACGGCGTCACGTGCGAGCTGCGCCGAGTGTTCGCCACGCTCACGCAGGGCTTCAAGCAGCAGTGCGCCAGCTTCAGCATGCTCGCCGCGGGCGGTTGTCGCGATGACAATCTGGTCGGCGCGGTCAATCATGCGACGCCAGCGGTCAGCCGACTCGTCATTGCCCGAGTCGATGAAGATGAGGCGGAAGTACTTCGCCGCCACACTGTGAATTGCGTCGAATTCGTTCATGGTGAGGCGCTGGTCTTCAGCCAAAATGTTCGGGTTTGAGCGCAGCACGTCGTACTTGTCCGCAACCTGGTGGTGCAGGTATCCGGTCAGGTCAGAAGCACGCGCCTCGGCCGACATCAGGGTCGACGCGTTGGGCAGCAACGCCTGCACCGTCGCTTCGTGCTGACCCTGCTCGGTACGCCAGCCCAAGGTTCCGCGGGTCTCGTTGTTGTCCCACGCGAGCACGCCAGAACCGCCGTTGCGGGCAAAAACGGCCGACAGCATGGCCGTGGTCGGAGTCTTCGACGCCCCACCCTTGCCGTTCACAATCGCAATCGTGCGCGGGCCTGACCAGTGCTGGCTGACGCGCGCGATGTCGGCACGCTCCGATGCCTCGGACGCGTTCGGTGCGAGCTTGAAGCCCACCTTGTTCAGGGCGCCGCGGAATCCGCGCTCGGCGCGGGCCGCCTCCGTTTCCTCTTCGATGAATGAGCGGCGGGCGGGGCCAGCAGCGCGCTCAGTGACAACGGCGGGGGCGGGAGCTTCGGTCACGGCGGGAGAATCCTGTTCGATCGGGGTGGCGGCAACGGGTGCGGAAGATTCGGGTGCCGGAACCACGGGAGTCGGAACCACGGGAGCAGTATCGGCTGCAGGGGTGACGGCGGGAGCGGCTTCCGTCGACGAAACCGGCGCAACGGGTGCGATGCCCCGCGCTGGCGTCGGTGTCGGAACGCTGCGCACGATCGGCAGCCTGCCGGTCGTAATCGGGGCGTCCAAGTCGGGGGCGCCCGCGGGCACGTATGAAACCTCCGGCGCCATTTCCATGTCGCGCTGGGGCGAGAGGGGAGCGGTGCTCTCCTCGACATTGCCATTCGGGTTGACAACAAGGTGCGCGGTGCCGGACGGATCCTTCGAAACCACGGTGACCGGGCGGTCTTGCTTAGCAGCGTGCGTCACTAGCACTCCGATCGCGCGGGCGCGGGCGCGCTCGACGGAGGACTCAGCGATCAGCTCGGTGCGATCGCCAATGACGACAACGCCGCTCCCATCCGGGCGAATGGTGGCGGTCGCCGGCGCGGGGTTGGGGGTTGATGCGGGCATAAGTTGTCCTCCGGTGACGTGCCGCACTCGTGGTTCCGGCACCATCGTTTAATGCGCTTACGCGAGACGCGCGACAAAAGCCGTGCCTCAGGAGTTTACCGGTCGCGTTCTGAACGTTGATCCAGAACTCGTGTGGCGGCATAGAGCACTCCGCCGAATGCGAGTAGCGCTGCGGCGAACAGCCACACCATCGGCTTCTGCTGGGTCAGCAACACCACACACGAGGCGATCCCCAGGTACGGGACGATCGTCCAGACGGTGAAGTGCTCGTGCGTGACCTTGTCACGCCGCAACACCAAGACCGAAATGTTTGCGCTCAGAAACACGATCAGGAGCAGAAGTACGACTGTTTCGGCGAGCGTGGCTAGGTCGCCGATGAGAGTGAGTCCGATCGCGATGACAGTCGTCGCTACGATGGCAACCCACGGTGTCTTCCGCTGCGGAAGAACGCGACCGAGCACCGCAGGCAACAGACCCTGCTCTGCCATGCCGTACGTGAGCCTGCTCGCCATGATCATGGTGAGCAGGGCGCCGTTGGCGACCGCGATCAGTGCAATGAGGGCAAACAACCAAGACGGGACGCCAGCTCCGGTCGCTTCGACGACGGCCAACAGTGGGCCGCTGGATTGCTGTAATTCTTCAGGCGAAAGAGCCGCAGAGCTAGCTAGTCCGACGAGAACGTAAACGACGCCGGCTGTGATGAGTGACGCGAACAGTGCTCGTGGATAGCTCTTCGAAGGGTTCTTTACTTCTTCAATAATGTTCGCCGATGTCTCGAAGCCCACAAATGAGTAGTACGCGATGATAGCGCCGCCGAGCACGGCGAGGGGGACGGGCACGTCTGGCGGCGACTGGCCTACACGACTGAGATCGCCACCGCCGGAGGCGACGAAGAAGCTGACAACCACAATGACGATAACAAGTCCGCTGAGTTCGATAGCGGTCATCACAAGGTTCGCGCCCATCGATTCACGAATGCCACGCATGTTCAACAGCCCGACCAGGAGAAGGAAGATCACCGCGGCGATCGCGGGCGGGATTGCGAGGAAGGTTTGGAGGTAATCGCCCGCAAAGGCGATCGCAAGCCCTGCAGCGCTCACCACCCCTGCGGCCAACATGCTGAAGCCGACCAAGAACGCGATCGGCCGGTTTCTAAAGGCGCGTTCCGCGAAGACGGCAGCGCCTCCCGCGCGCGGATACTTCGTGACCAGCTCGGCGTACGACCCCGCCGTGAGCAACGCTAGGAGGAGCGCGATCAGCAGGGGAGCCCACAGCATGCCACCGACTTCTGTCGACAAGACTCCCATAAGAGCGTAGATACCAGCCCCCAGAACGTCTCCGAGGATGAAGGCGAACAGCATCGGGCCGCTGATAGCACGGCGCAATTTCGTGTCTGCTTGAGAGCTCATCGCATACCTTTTTCGTTCATGAAGCCGCGGTCGGCCTCTACGGGCAATTGTTCGGAAGGCACGATCGTGAACAGTTCCCACCGAATCGCTTTTTTCAACGCCGCGCGCTGTTTCGGCGGCAAATCGGAGCGGCCAAATTGCACGCCTCGTTCCACGTGAGGGAGACGTCGTCGCCGCATGCTCGTCGTGCGAGCCTTGTGTTCGATCGTCATGTAGACACCATCGCGCGTGCGGACGCGCGTTCAGAAGGGGATTGCATCCGGAGGTGCCCCTGGGGTAGCTCGGCATCACGATTGTTTGAAAGGTGGATCGCGGCGAACGCTCAGGGACGCGGTGACACAATGGAGGCATGCCCGAACAGACTTCCACCACGGTGACAGAGGGGCGCGTGCGCCGCGTTCCTCGGTACGGCGTCTTCCTGGTGTTGGGTGGTGCTCTTGGTGTTCTCATTGCCGCAATTTTGACGTTGGCGTTTGATGGCATTGCGGAGCCGAGCGAGATCGGTGTGACCTACTCGCAGAGCCAGGTCTTCGGGTTCCTGATGCTGTACTGCGCAGCAGGTGGCGTCATGCTGGGCGCCATCGTCGCCCTCATCCTCGACAAGACCATTGGTCGTCGTACCCACACGGTGACGGTGCAGACCGAAAAGGTCATCGAAACCCCCGACGCCGCGTAACGCGCCTACCCGAGTTCGTCGACGACGGCGGCCAGCGCCGAGTCAAACGCGACGACGTCGGAGCGCACGGAATCGGTGATCGCGATCGTGAGTGCGCCGATCCACCACACGCCGCGCTGACTAAGCGGCAGCACTTCAACGTTCAACTCGAAGTCTTGCGCGCTACGCCCCGCTGTGCGATGCAACGTCGAAATCGCATTGACGTAAGGGCGTCGCGCCTCGCCGCCGCGTCGTGCTGACTCATCGAAGTAACGTTGCCCCGCCTGCGCCGCGTACGCCATGGCGGCAGGGGCGAGCGGAACCATGGCTGCGTGCAATTCGTCGGCTCCCGTCACGGGGAGTGCCACGTAATCTTCATAGCCGTCCAGCAAGTCCAGCGGCCCGGAGTGCGTGTGCGCACGTGGTTCCACCGTCATATCCCAATACAGGCGCCACTGGCGTTCGAGGGCATCATGTTCCGCGTCGGAGCGGACGGGATTGGCGATCGGCGCGTTTCGCAGGGTGGGGAGGTCGTGCCTGCCGCGAATGCCGAGGGCCTGCCTGGCGTAGAGCGCGATGATGATGGCACGGGATGCTTCCTCCCGTATCACCCACCGTGATTGCGCCTCTTCGCTCATGCGCCCATTGTATGAACTCCTGGTGGCGATGGGGCGAACGTTATACGGAGGATAGAAGGCCGCGAAGCAGGTAGGCTGTCACTCGTGGCCGATGCATCTCAGGCAAACGATTCCCCCCTCTCCGCTTACGCGGCGGCAGGTGTTGACACCGTCGCCGGCGACCTCGCTGTCGAACTCATGAAGAACGCGGTGCGTTCTACCCACGGAGCCGAAGTGCTCGGTGGTGTCGGCGGCTTCGCCGGCATGTTTGACGCCAGCGCCTTGCGTGACTACCGCCGCCCGCTGCTCGCAACGAGCACCGACGGTGTCGGCACGAAGGTCGCCATCGCGCAGGCCATCGACAAGCACGACACCGTGGGTCAAGACCTCGTCGGCATGGTTGTTGATGACATCGTCGTGGTGGGCGCCAAGCCCCTCTTCATGACCGACTACATCGCCACCGGCAAGGTTGTGCCCGAGCGTATCGCCGACATCGTGCGCGGTATTGCTGACGCGTGCTCGGCAACCGGTACCGCTCTTGTGGGCGGCGAGACGGCAGAGCACCCGGGACTCCTCGGCCCCAACGACTACGACATGGCTGGCGCTGCCACCGGTGTGGTCGAGGCCGACAACGTGCTCGGTGCTGACCGGGTGCGCGACGGTGACGTCGTGCTGGCCCTCGGTGCGAGCGGCCTGCACTCCAACGGCTACTCACTGGTGCGTCACATCATCACGGGCGCCAACATTTCGTATGGCGACAACGCTGCCGACTTCTCAACCACGTGGGGCGAAGCACTGCTGGAGCCGACCCGCCTGTACACGACGCCGCTGCTGAAGCTCATTGATGAGCTGGGCGACGCGGTTCACTCCCTCAGCCACGTCACCGGCGGCGGAATCGCGGCAAACCTTGCGCGCGTGCTCCCGACCTCCGCATGGTGCGACGTTGACCGCTCGACGTGGTCACCGCTTCCTGTCTTCCGCGTGCTCACTGACCTCGCCGGAATGCGCTTGGAAGACACCGAGGGTACGTGGAACCTCGGCATTGGCTTCCTCGCTGTTGTCGACGCGAGCCGTGCCGCTGACGCCATTGCGGCGATTGCCCGTCAGGGCATTGACGCATGGCAGGTTGCCACCGTACGCATGACCGATCGCCCTGACGGCGATTATGAACAAGGCGCTAAGGGCGTCGATGGCGGCGCTGTCCGCCTCGTGGGCTCCTATGCAGATTCCACCTCCGGAAAGGGCGCGGAGTAACACCCCATGTGCGGCATCGTCGGAATGGTCGGCTCCGGCCCGGTCAATCAAGACATTTACGACTCCCTCGGTTTGCTGCAGCATCGTGGCCAAGACTCCACAGGTCTGGCCACGAGCGAGCCCAATGGTGTCTTCCACATCATCAAGGCCAAGGGCATGGTGCGTGAAGCTTTCCGCACCCGGGACATGCGCAACCTCATGGGCAACGTCGGGCTCGGCCACGTGCGTTACGCCACCATGGGTGCCGCCGCAAACGAAGAAGAGGCTCAGCCGTTCTACGTCAATGCGCCCTACGGCATCGTTCTCGTGCACAACGGCAACCTCACCAATACGCGTGAGCTGACCGAAGACCTATTCAGCAAAGACCGTCGCCACCTGAACACCACGAGCGACACTGAACTGCTCGTGAACGTGCTCGGCTCCGAGTTGCAGACGGCCATCGCTGGCCCAGACCTTGACACCGCGCAGATCTTCGAAGCGGTGCGCCGCGTTCACGAACGCGTCGAAGGATCGTACGCGACGATCGCCCTCATCGCCGGACACGGCTTGCTGGCATTCCGCGACCCGTACGGCATTCGCCCGCTCATTATGGGCAAGCGCACGGCTGCCAACGGCAAGACCGAGTGGATGGTTGCTTCCGAATCGCTCGTTCTCGAAAACGGCGACTACGACATCGTGCGCGATGTCGCTCCAGGTGAAGCGATCTTCATCGACAGCGACGGCGTCATGACCGCGCAGCAGACCGCGGCGGCCACGCGCCTCGCGCCCTGCTCGTTCGAGTACGTGTATCTCGCCCGCCCCGACTCGATCATGAACGGCATTTCGGTCTACGAAACGCGTCTGCGCATGGGCGACCGGTTGGCCGCAACCATCGCCAAGCACGTTGACGTATCTGAAATTGACGTCGTCATGCCGATCCCGGACTCGTCGCGGCCGTCGGCAATGCAGGTCGCGCGTCGGCTGGGCATCGAATACCGTGAGGGCTTCTACAAGAACCGTTACGTCGGCCGCACCTTCATCATGCCTGGCCAGGCGACGCGCAAAAAGAGCGTGCGCCAGAAGCTCAACGCCATGTCGACCGAGTTTCAGGGCAAGAACGTTCTCCTGATCGACGACTCGATTGTGCGCGGAACCACGAGCAAGCAGATTATTCAGATGGCGCGTGACGCTGGTGCGAAGTCTGTTATCTTCGCGTCGGCCGCTCCTCCCGTGCGCTACCCGCACGTATACGGCATCAACATGCCGAACCGTAATGAGCTTGTCGCGCACGGCCGGACGATTCCGGAGATCGCGGAAGAGCTTGGGTGCGATGGCCTGGTGTACCAGGAGGTCGAAGATCTGCGGTCTTCGATCCTTGAGGGCACCGACATCACCGAACTCGACATGAGCTGCTTCGATGGCAACTATGTGACCGGTACGGTCACCGACGAATACCTTGCCTGGGTGGAGAAGGTTAAGTCCAGCTGACACGTGAAAGCGGGGCCTGGAATCCAAGCCCCGCTTTCACACACAGGTATATTGTCATGCGAATTCAGCACACTAAAGAATCGTGCCACCGCAAAGGTGACGCGATCTTGCTAGAACGACTCGACTACGCGGTTTCCCGAGTATGCGAGTCTTCGTCCTCGTCTTCGTCCGCATACATGTCGGCCCACTTGTCGACATACTCCGCCTCTTCAGCAGGTGCACCGATCTCACGCTGCAGCGCGGCGACGTTAAGGTCCGGGCTGAAGGACTTGAGTTCGCGGGCGAGCTTAGTGTGCTTCGCCTTCTGACGGCCACGCCCCATGCGCAACCCCCTCACGAGTTCACTGCGGGTGGTCAAACCCGACTATTCACGATTCCGACTCTGGGTCGGTAAGAGTAAAGTCCAGGATACCATGACGGGGCACAGTCGCCCTTGCAGAGAGGACAGCAATGAGTACTTCACCTGCGCAAGACCCCGTACTTGATCCGTTTGATGCTGACGCGGTTCGCGGTGCCGTGGTTGTCGGCCTGATGCCCGGTCAAAATCCCCGTGTCATCAAGGAAGCGGCCAAGTACGCCACCCTCCTTCAGGTGCCCCTCGTGGGTGCCTACGTCGATACGACGCGCTTCGTCACATATGAAGAGCCGGGCGGAACGGTGCACTCGGCGGCTCTTGATCTCTCCATCGAAGCGAAACAGGTTGATTACGAGCGGCTCGTCACCGAAACCCGTGCCGCACTCGAAGGCACAGACACCGTCTGCGTCGTTCGAGAGCTTGTCGGTGACCCGGCATTCGCGATCCGTGACCTCGCCGACGCGGTGGGCGCAAAGCTCATCGTGGTCGGAACCCGTCGCCCCGGAATTGGGGAGACGCTTCGCGAGTTCATTACTGGTTCCGTCGCTGCGCGCCTAGCGCACCGGCAGAAGCGCAATATTCTCGTGGTTCCGCACGGCGACGTGATCGATGACGACGCCCCGGAGTTCCCCGCCGCCTAACCGCACCGACGACGATCGAACGTTGCGGCGTGGTACCGCGGAGCGCGGGATAGCTCCGGGAATATCTCCGGGCCGCCCTCCGGGCGGCCTGCCAGACCACCAATATTCCCTCCGCCATCCCGCACTCCTTGTGACGTCGGGTTGCGTTGGGTGGGTGGCTGAGTCAACGACCGGGGGCTCCGGGCCGAACGTTATGCAACGTCGGCGGGGCAAAAACCCCACCAACACCCCAGATTTCTGCGACATAACGTGTTTGCCGTGACATAACGTCGCGGCGAGCGGAACCATGGGGCTGGGTTTCGGCTCAATGACCCTGGTGAAGGGCCGCCACCAGATCACGGGCGGCGGCGTCGATCGCGTCGATGAACATCGTGATGGCCTCGGCGTCGATCGTGCCGCCCCGCGCGACCTGGGTGCGGAGGTCTGTGCGTACGCGTCCGCGGAAGTCGGTCAGCGCGGCGTCTGCCCGGTGTAGCTGCTCGCGTGCCTGGGTGCGCGCATCCGTGCGCGGCGGTGCCGGTTGGGCGGCGGAACGCATGGACTGCGCCGCAGCGGCGAGGTCGGCATTGAGTGAGCGCATCGCATCTTGCACGCTGGAGCGCACGCCATCGGCAATGAGTCGTACCGAATCGGCGAGGCCGGATTCGATGTTCTCAATATCGCCGCGGCGGGCATCCACCTCGGCGCGTCCGGCGTCGGTGATCTCGTAGATCGTCTTGCGGCCGTCGACCGTTTTCGTGACGAGCTCTTCTTCCTCCAGCTTCGCGAGCCTCGGGTAGATGGTTCCGGCGCTCGGCGTATAGGTTCCGCCTGTGCGGTCCGTCAGTGCCTGGATCAGGTCGTATCCGTGCCGCGGCCCCTCGTCGAGCAGCAGTAGCAGATACAGGCGCAGGTCACCGTGTTGGAAGACGGGGCTCATGACGCGCTTCCTTCGGTGCCGTACGACTCGTCGCTCGGCGTGCTCTGTGGTTCCGTTGCATCAGCGGAACCACTGGTGCCGCTGGGTGCCGCCGTCGCCGGAGCGGCGCGGCGGAGCACGGTGACGCTACCTGAGACAGCGTTGACGCGGGCGTCGACGAACTGTCCGGAGAGGTCGCCGCGTGTGGCGGTGACGTTGGAGGGGCCGACGGTTGTGTGTTGTGAACCGTCGAGCAGAATCTTGCCGCTCACCGTGCGCATGACGTAATTGGCGGCAAGGCTATCGTCGAGGCGAATCGTGGAGTCGCCTGACACCGTGTTCAGGCTGATGTCGTGCACGTATCCGCTCGCGTCGACGAGCATGTCGCCTGAGACGGTGTCGATCGATACTTTGGGCGGGGTTCCGACCACGGTGACATCGCCCGAGACCGTGTTGGCGGTGAAACGACCATCGAGGTCACGCACCTGCGTCTCGCCAGAGACCGCGTTGACGGAGAGGTCTCCGGTGAGGCCGTCAACGACGATATCGCCCGAGACGGTGTTGAGCTTCGCCCCGTTTTCCAGGCCAGCGACGAGTGCGGAGGCGCTCACGACACCGAGGGTCAGCGCCACACTGCGCGGCACGGCGACGGAAATTTCGGCTTTTGGGCCGGTGGCCGTGAAATTGCGGAACACCTCGAGGAAGTTGTCCCACCGCAATTGGGCGTGGTCGATCTCGAGGAGATCGTCGGTGAGTTCGATGCGCAAGTCTTTTTGCGTGACGCTGTGCACCTCGATGCGAATGGTCGGTTCGTCGTGTGCGATGACGTCGACCTGACCACCGACCAGGCCAATCTTGACCTTCGGGGTAGCGGGAACGTCAATAACGCGCGTGTCACCGGGGCTAATGAGCCACTTTTCTACGGGCATGATTGCTCCTTCATAAGAACTCGCGATATATCGCGTTGGGAAACAATAACACGATATATCGCGAGTTCGACCGTGCTGTTAGAAAACTTTCGGGTTTTCGCCGCGATTGGGCTTGACCTTGACGTAACGGAAGGTTTTATCGTCAGATGCGAAAGGAAAACGCATGGAATGGTCGATCCAACAGATAGCCAAGCTCTCCGGTACGACGAGCCGCACGCTGCGTCACTATGGTGACCTCGGGCTGCTCACGCCAGCACGCACGGGGGCAAACGGCTACCGCTATTACGACGACGACAACCTCGTCACCCTGCAACGCATTCTGCTGTTGCGCGAGATGGGATTGGGCCTCGACGACATCGCTGGCGTACTGGCGCGTGATGTCAGTGAAGAGCGTGCTCTGCAGTCGCACCTGACGTGGCTGCGCCAAGAGCAGGATCGCATCGCCCGACAAATCGCGGCGGTCAACACCACACTTCATGCTCGCAAGGAAGGAGTGCCCCTCGTGGCAGAAAACACATTCGATGGCTTTGAGCATACGAAACACAAAGGGGAGGTCGAACAGCGTTGGGGAGCCGACGCCTATCGCCGCTCTGATGAGTGGTACCGCGGCATGAGCGACGCCGAGCGTGGCGACTGGCGCGCGATCGTGCAATCGCTCAACGCCGATTGGACTGATGCTGCCCGCCGCGACGTCGATCCGGCAAGTGACGAAGCTCAGCAACTGGCGGCGCGCCACGTTGCCTGGCTGACGTCGATTCCCGGAACCCCGGCTGGCGACGGTGGCGACCTGGTTGGCTATGTGACGGGGCTGGCAGACATGTATGTCGCTGACCCTCGATTTGCCGCAAACTATGGCGGTCAATCGGGTGCGGAGTTCGTGCGTGACGCGCTCAAGCTCCACGCTGAGACGCTGTAATCCGGTGTACCGCAGGCCCCAGCGTGCGCAAGTTGAGGCAACATGGCGGCAGAGAGCGGCCCGGCATCGTAGGCTGGTGCCGTGCTGCTCTCTGACCGCGATATTCAGGCCGAACTGACCGCTGGCCGCATTGGCCTCGAACCAAGCGATGCCGCGATGATTCAGCCGTCGAGCGTCGACGTGCGTCTCGACCGCTACTTCCGGTTGTTCGACAACCACAAGTACCCGTTCATCGACCCGGCTGAAGACCAGCCTGAGCTCACTCATCTCATCGAGGTCGATCCGACGGAACCGTTCATTCTGCACCCTGGCGAGTTCGTGCTCGGCTCAACGTACGAGCAGATCACGCTGCCAGACGACATCGCGGCACGCCTCGAAGGTAAGTCGTCGCTCGGCCGCCTCGGCTTGCTCACGCACTCCACTGCCGGCTTCATCGATCCCGGCTTCTCCGGCCACGTCACACTGGAGCTCTCCAACGTCGCGACTCTGCCGATCAAGCTGTGGCCAGGCATGAAGATCGGTCAGCTCTGCTTCTTCCGGTTGTCTTCGCCCGCGATCAACCCCTACGGAACCGGCGCGTACGCGAACCGCTACCAGGGACAGCGCGGCCCGACGGCCTCCCGCTCATTCCAAAACTTCCACCACACCGATGTCGGCGTCACCGACGCCGGTGCACGCGGCAACTAGGCGTTCTTGCGATCCCGGTGTTCCGCCGGGGCTCGGCCTGTGGTTGCGGAACCACGGGCTAACGGTGGTGCGTTCTGGACTTCCGGGTGTTGGTTCCGGAACCACGGCGCGGGGTGTGCTTCACACCTCGAGCGGGCGGTTCGCCAGTTCGTGAGCCCGGCGGGCGTATCGCGCGCTTTTGGCATCGTTCTGCTCGACGCCCTGCCCCGTGCCGTACATTCGTGCCAGCGTCGCCGCCGCTCGCACACTGCCGGCCTCGGCGGCGCGCAGATACCAGGTGAGCGCCCGGCTCGGATCACGACTGATGCCCGTGCCCGTGGCATAAGCGCCGGCGAGGTTTGCCATGGCGCGCGCGTGTCCGAGCTTGGCAGCCTGGTGCAGGCGGGTCATCGCGGTGTTGAGGTTGGCCGGACCCGTCAGGCCGGTTGCGTCGTAGACATACAGCTCGAACAGCGCGTCGGCCGAACCCGCATCTGCAGCGGCTTGCATCATGGCGCGCGCACGCGTCGGATTCGCCGCATACCCTTGACCGCTGGCGAGCATGTATCCGGTGAAGACGATCGCTTCCACGCTCGGAGCGGTGCGCAGGAGATCGTTCAGGCTTGAGGCCGCTCGTACATAGTGCTCCGCCGTGAGGTCAGGCGGGAGAAAGTGCACGGCGCGCGCATAGGAGAGCGCATCGGAGTGGCCGCCCGCTTTCGCAGCCGCAGCCAACACCTCGAGCGCTTCAGCCAACACCTCGCGCTGCCCGTTCGCGGTGCGAATCAGGTGGCGACCGAGATCTCCGCCTGCCGCAGGAATGCCATCGGCGAGCGCGCGACGCAACAGCGTCGTGATTTCAGCCGTGTTTTTGCCTGCCGCATCCGTGGTTCCGGCGCTCTCATCCGCCATCAGGGCGCGCGCCTGCATCCACGCGGAGTGCGCCTGCCCCAATACGGAATCGCTCACGGTCCCCTCCTTAGCGAGTCACCACACAATAACAAGTTCGTGGGGTGGGTTAACTGTGCACATGCCGCGACCCACTAGGGTGAGCGCATGAGTGATCACCTCCCGACGAACCGCAAGATTCCCACCGTGGCAAACACGGGGGCGATCGCCCCGATCGGGCTGGAGCTCAACGAAGACCGCGACATCCCCAAGAAGCAGATCTGGTCATGGGCGATGTGGGACTGGGCGACCCAACCGTTTAACAGCGTCATTCTGACGTTTGTGTTTGTCGCCCTGTACCTGGTGGGCGACGATTTTCTTGCGCCGTCGATTGCCGCGCTCGCCGACGATGCCCCGGAGAAGGAGCGTGCGCTCGCCGAGCTGAGCGCGGTTCTGGGCTGGGGTGGGACCATCGCCGGTATCTTTATTGCGGTGCTCGCGCCGGTGCTCGCGCAGCGTGCAGACGCCGCGGGGCGGCGCAAGCGCTGGCTGTTGATCTACACCGGTGGCCTGATCGTCACGATGTTCCTGCTGTACTTTGTGCAGGCTGACCCGGCGTACTTCATGCTCGGTGTCGTGCTGATTTCGGCTGGAACCGTCTTTAGTGAGCTCGCCGGCGTCAACTATAACGCCATGATTACGCAGATTTCGACGCCGAAAACGGTCGGTAAGGTCAGTGGTCTTGGCTGGGGTCTTGGCTATATCGGCGGCATTGTCGCGCTGGTCATTGTCGTCGTGCTGAACACGTTCGACTGGTTCGGCATGGACACCTCCAACGGCAACGCGTACCGGCTGATTGGTGTCGGCGCTGCGGTGTGGGCCTGCATTTTTGTGATCCCGATGATCCTGAATGTGCCGGAAACCCCGCGCCTGCAAACCAAGCCACGCGGCGGCAACTGGATCACCGACTTCCTCCTCAGCTACCGCGACCTGTACGAGCACGTCAAGCGCATCTTCCGCGAATCACGCCCGACGTTCTGGTTTTTGGTGGCCTCTGCCGTGTACCGCGATGGGTTGAGCGGCGTCTTCACTTTTGGTGCCGTTATCGCCGCACGCGTCTATGGTTTCTCCGCGAACGAGGTCATCATCTTTGGCATCGCGGCGAACCTCATCGCCGGAATCGGAACCATCATCGCCGGCCGCCTTGACGACATCTTCGGACCGCGAAATGTCATTGTCGGCGCGCTGACGGCGCTGCTCGGTGCGGGACTGCTGGTGTTCTTCCTGCACGATGCTGGTTCCGTTGTGTTCTGGATCTGCGGCATGATTCTCTCCGCGCTCGTCGGCCCGGTGCAGGCGGCATCGCGTTCGCTGCTTGCTCGAGTGACGCCTGCTGGGCGTGAGGGTGAAATCTTCGGCCTGTACGCCACGACCGGTCGCGCCGCGAGCTTCCTCGCCGCGATGCTGTGGGCCATCTTCACGTCGGCCATGGGCGCGATCTACTGGGGCATCCTCGGCATCATGATCGTCATCGGCGCGGGCCTCGTGCTCATGCTCTTCGTCAAGATGCCGCCGATGGGCACCCGCGCGACGCGCGCCTGACTCGGGTTTCTCGAGCCGGGCTCCCTTGTAGGGGCCCGGCTTCGCCGTTGTGTAACTGCCGAATCGAGTAAGGGCATCGTGCGTGCAGGTGTGCTGACGAGCTGACGAGGTGCCGCGGACCCTTCATACGCGCACCATGGTTCCGCAGTTCCGCCACGGGCGCGCACCACGGGTCCGATTTGTCCGCTCGCCGTTGTGTAACCGTCGGACGATTCGGGTGACACGCCGGGTGGAACCGTTCTAACCCGCCAAGTGGAGGCAATTGGTCCGACGGTTGCCCCGTTTACGGCGATTGCCGCTCCGCCGCTGCCCCCCGTCACTGGCGCGCATCATGGTTCCGCGGTTCCGCCACAGGCGCGCACGGCGGGTCCGCGGGTCCGCTCGTCGTTGTGAAGCCGTCGGACGAATCGGGGGGACACGCCGGGTGGAACCGCTCTCGAGTGTCGTGGGCGCGGGATTGTCCGACGGTTGCTCCTGGCGGTCGCGATTTGGCGATTCGTCCGTGACATTTCGGACACCGGTGCGCCCCAGGGCGTGAGCTGACCAAATGTCCGGCCAGTTCGCGTGACACGCGGAACGGCGCTCGTCCTGTGGCTACTTGTCATCGAGGGACCGGACATTTGGTCGTGGCTGGCTTGCCACAGGTCGAACAATTACGGTAGCTAGGTCGCGGGCGGGCTGGCGTGGGGGTTCCGGAACCATCTGTGCGGCGTGCGATGGGCTGCGGTTCGAAAAGTGGTGCGGCGAAACGGCAGAATGCGGGCCCTGGAGGGTCCGCATTCTGGTGGATGTGGGGAGTGCGTTAGCGCTCGGTGTCGGTGCTTGTGGAGTCGAAGTCGTGTGGGCGTCCGTGACGGCGGCCGAAACCGCGGCCGCGCGGGTTGCCCTCGCAGGTGTGGCCATGCTCGCCGTGACCGCCGTGACCGGCGTACTCGCCGTGATTGTCGTGATTGCCGTGACCGGCGTGACCGGCGTGACCGTCATGCTCGGCGTGGCCATGTGCGTGTGGGCCATGCGCGCATCCGCGCCCGCCAGGCCCGGTGTGACCGTCGTCGGCGTGACCATGCCCATCATGGCCGTGACCGTGACCGTGTGGGTCGCGCCCGTGGCCATATCCGCGCCCATGGCCGCCATGGGCGCCGTGCCCGCCATTGCGATGGTGGCGTGAATGGGGATGGCCGCACCCAGTACGCATTGAGTCGTTCCCGCGCATACCCATGCGCTCGCGCATGGGGCGTCGCTGTGCGCGGCGTGCGGTGCGAGCAGCGTCGGGGCCACCGAGCGAATCGATCGCCGTGGTCAAAGCCTCCGCGAGTTCGGAGTTTTCGGTGGTGTCACCGACGGCGGACGCGACGATGGCGGTCAGGCGGGCGCGCTCGGCATCGCCAGCCGGGGTCAAGCGCCAGGCCTGGTCGGTGGACGTGAGCCATCCGCGCGCCGCAAACGTGGCGGCGATGGTTCCGGGCTGCGCGACCTTGATGTCGAGGCGGCGGCGCATGTGGTGCGTGCGATGACCATCGGCTGCGTTAGCCGATGCGATGCGCTCGAGCAGTCGAAGCTCGCGCGTGCTGCCGGCCGCGTGCAGAGCCTCAGCCGTTGCGGTGGCAACGAGGGCCTGCGCGTCTCCGAGGAGTGTGCCAAGCGGTCGGCCGGTGGGGGAGTCTGGGGGAGTCATTGGGGTGTTCATGGAGTCCTTTCGTGGATCGCAGAACCTTTCGCGATCTCAATGCATGTCATATTGCATGCATGTACTATGACATGCGAATTAACTACATGTCAAGTTGCATGTAATCTGGACGCATGACAAAGCCCGACGACAACGAGATCGATGCAATTGCGGCGGCGCTCGCTGTCATGCGGGCGAGTCGTGGCGGCCCTCGTGGAATGCGCCCGGACGCGGCGCATCGTGCGCACGGCGACCACGCGCACGGTGACCACGCGCATGTCGACCAGGCGTACGGCGACCATGTGCACGGCGACGATCCACTTCACGGTCACCGTGGCCATCGGGGTGATCGTGGTGCCGGAGGGTTCGGCGCCCACGGCGGCCGTCATGCCGCAGGCCCGGCACGCATGCGCATGCTCGAGGCGCTTGCGGCGTCGGGCGAACCCATGTCCATTAGTGCCATCGCCGAGCTCGTTGGGGTTGACCAGCCGCGTGCATCCCGCCTCGTGCAGCAGGCTGAGATGATGGGGTTTGTCGCGCGCGAGGTTGACCCGGATGACGCCCGCCGCACCCGCGTCGCACTGACCGAACAGGGCCGCACCGTCGCGACTTCCATGCGTCGCGATCGTCGCGACCGCATCGGCACCGCGCTCGAGCAGTTCACCCCCGAAGAGCGCGCCGATTTCGCCCGCCTCTTCACGAAGTTCGCCAGCGCCTGGGCTGACCGCTAACTCATTGCCCGCGGTCATCGCCGTGCCGAGTTGCCAAATGTCGAACGGCCCGGCTTGACACGCCGCGTGACACCGCCCGCATGCCTCTTTCGTGACCACCTGTTCGACATTTGGTAACTCTCGTGACCCGCGCCGTGGTTCCGGAACCGCGCGAGCGTATGAGAGGGAGCACAGCGCCGCAGCGGCTCGCTCAGATGCCGAAAGTTTCCGATCTCATGCGGGTGGGTGGCCGTCGTCAGCCATACGCGCGGACCTTTCGGCGAACGAGCCTCATTCCTGAGTGTGAGCTTTGCGTTTTCAAAGTTGAGCCTGATTGACTCAACTTTAAATTGACAATCGAAAAGCGCGGATCTAACATTGAGTCATCAAGGCTCAAGTCTTGAGAAACCCCTCATCGAATCGGTGAGGACCCCAGATTTAGGTTGCGGCCCAGCAAGGGCGAGCCACCCGCCTCGGAGCATCACACCTGCGGGGCATGAAAGGAAAAACAATGGCACGTGCAGTAGGTATTGACCTCGGTACGACGAACTCCGTCGTCTCGGTACTCGAGGGTGGCGAGCCGAAGGTCATCGCCAACGCCGAAGGTTTCCGTACGACCCCGTCGGTCGTCGCATTCACCAAGGATGGCGAGGTGCTTGTCGGTGAAACCGCTAAGCGCCAGGCCGTCACCAACGTTGACCGCACCATCGCGTCGGTCAAGCGCCACGTCGGCACGGACTGGACGTTCGACGTCGACGGCAAGAAGTACACGCCGCAGGAGATCTCGGCCCGTATCCTCGGCAAGCTGAAGAAGGATGCTGAAGAGTACCTCGGCGACACCGTCACTGACGCTGTCATCACGGTTCCGGCCTACTTCAACGACGCTGAGCGTCAGGCAACGAAGGACGCCGGTGAGATCGCTGGCCTCAACGTTCTGCGCATCATCAACGAGCCCACCGCTGCGGCTCTCGCATACGGCCTCGACAAGGGCAAGGAAGACGAGCTCATTCTGGTCTTCGACCTCGGTGGCGGTACGTTCGACGTCTCGCTGCTCGAAGTGGGCAAGGACGACGACTTCTCCACGATTCAGGTTCGCGCAACCTCCGGTGACAACCGCCTCGGTGGCGACGACTGGGACCAGCGCGTCGTCGACTACCTAATCAAGCAGTTCAAGGACACCACGGGTGTTGACGTCTCGGGCGACAAGATTGCCCTGCAGCGTCTGAAGGAAGCAGCTGAGCAGGCGAAGAAGGAGCTCTCGAGCTCGATGTCGACGTCGATCAACCTTCCCTACCTCTCGCTGACCGACTCGGGTCCCGTTTCGCTGTCGGAGACGCTGACCCGCGCGAAGTTCGAAGACCTGACGAAGGATCTCCTCGACCGCACGAAGAAGCCGTTCGAAGACGTGATCCGCGAGGCTGGCGTCAAGGTTTCTGACATCGACCACGTCGTTCTCGTCGGTGGCTCGACCCGTATGCCGCAGGTTGCTGAGCTCGTGAAGACGATGACCGGTGGACAGGAAGCCAACAAGGGTGTCAACCCGGATGAGGTCGTCGCCGTCGGTGCAGCCCTGCAGGCCGGTGTGCTGAAGGGCGAGCGCAAGGATGTTCTGCTCATCGACGTCACCCCCCTGAGCCTCGGTATCGAGACCAAGGGTGGCATGATGACGAAGCTCATCGAGCGCAACACCGCCATTCCGACTAAGCGTTCGGAGACCTTCACCACGGCCGACGACAACCAGCCGTCGGTTGCGATTCAGGTCTTCCAGGGTGAGCGCGAGTTCACCCGCGACAACAAGCCGCTCGGAACGTTCGAGCTCACGGGTATCGCTCCGGCTCCCCGTGGCATCCCGCAGATCGAGGTCACCTTCGACATCGACGCAAACGGCATCGTGCACGTGTCCGCTAAGGACAAGGGCACGGGCAAGGAGCAGTCGATGACGATCACCGGTGGCTCGTCGTTGCCGAAGGAAGACATCGAGCGCATGGTGCGCGAGGCTGAAGAGCACGCTGCTGAAGACAAGAAGCGTCGCGAGTCGGCAGAAACGCGGAACCAGGCTGAGTCGCTTGCGTACTCGATTGAGAAGCTCATCAAGGAAAACGACGAGAAGCTCCCCGCTGACGTGAAGGAGTCGGTCCAGGCTGACGTTGACGCTCTGAAGACGGCTCTGGCCGGCGAAGACGACG
The DNA here is from genome assembly GCF_019061125.1 of Microbacterium sp. NC79. Taxonomy (NCBI): domain Bacteria; kingdom Bacillati; phylum Actinomycetota; class Actinomycetes; order Micrococcales; family Microbacteriaceae; genus Microbacterium; species Microbacterium sp. NC79. The sequence goes on along the minus strand of NZ_JAHQYI010000002.1, from coordinate 259,371 downwards.
ACGCGGTGAAGACCGCCTTCGACAAGCTGAACGAAAGCCAGGGCAAGTTGGGCGAAGCAATCTACGCTTCGAGCCAGGCTGAGGCTAACGCCGAGGCGCCCGAGGCTGACGCTGAGGCACCTGCGGCTGATGACGATGTCATCGACGCCGAGGTTGTCGAAGACGAAGACGACAAGAAGTAAGAGGAATCATGTCGGACGAGAAGGATTTCGACCCGTCGAATGCTTCGTCCGCAGAGCCGGGGTCGGAGGCACACGCCTCCGACCCCGCTTCGCAGGACGACGAGCTGACCGTTGATGACATCCTCGGCGCGGCGCAAGACGCCGACGTCGCCGATGCGGATGCCGCAGCTGATGCCGCACTGGCTGACGCTGAGAACGCGATGCTCAACGACCTCAAGCGACTGCAGGCGGAGTATGCAAACTACCGTCGTCGCACGGAAGAGCAGCGGGAGATTGAGAAGCAGCGCACCAAGGGTGACGTTGTGAAGTCTCTCCTGCCCGTGCTTGACGATTTGGACCGTGCGGAAAAGCACGGCGATCTGGCTGAAGGCAGCGCGTTTGCTGTCATTGCCGAGAAGGTTCGCGCGCTCGTTACCCGTCAGGGTGTCGAGTCATACGGCGCCGTTGGCGATGTTTTTGACCCACAGCGCCACGAAGCGATCTTCCAGCAGCCCACCCCGGGTGCCACGGAAATCACCATCATCGACGTTGTCGAGGTGGGATATCAGCTCGGTGACGTGGAGCTGCGCCCCGCCAAGGTCGTTGTTGCGGTTCCCGCCGAATAGGCGAAAGAGAGAAACATATGGCGAGCCAGGACTGGTTCGACAAGGACTTCTATAAGGTCCTCGGTGTCGACAAGAGCGTCACCGAAGCTGACCTCAAGAAGACATACCGCAAGCTCGCGCGCAAGTATCACCCTGACTCTAATCAGGGTGATGCGGCCGCCGAGGCAAAGTTCAAAGAGATCAGTGAGGCCTACTCGGTGCTCAGTGATTCTGAGCAGCGGGCCGAGTACGACCAGATCCGTGCCATGGGTTCGGGTGCACGATTCACTTCGGGTGGCCGTGGCGGCCAGACCGGCGGGTTTGAGGATGTCTTCAGCGGGTTTGGGCGCGGGTCTCGTGGCCAGCAACAGACCAACTTTGAAGACATCTTCGCGATGTTCAATCAAGACCCGATGTCGGACTTCAACTCGCGCTATGGTTCCGGCCGTCGCGCGGGCTTTGGTGGCCCGACTAAGGGTGGCGACTTCACCGCACGCACCACGATCGACTTCGTTACCGCGGTCAAAGGCGAAACCATCACGCTCGCGGGCGAAGATGGTCAGCCGTTCAAGGTGAAGATTCCGGCCGGCGTTTCTGACGGCCAGAAGATTCGTCTGCGTGGCCGTGGCCGTCCGTCCACGAACGGCGGCGAAAACGGCGACGTCGTTGTGACGGTCGCGGTGCGCAAGCACCCGGTCTTCGAGCGCGATGGCTTGAACCTCAAGGTGACTGTGCCCGTCACGTTCACCGAAGCCGCTCTCGGCGCGACCATCGAGGTTCCGACTCTCGGTGGCGAACCCGTGAAACTCAAGGTCGCACCCGGCACGCCGTCGGGCCGCACCATGCGTGTCAAGGGTCGTGGCGTACACACCGCGAAGGGCACAGGCGACCTGCTCGCGAGCGTGCAGGTCGTGGTTCCGTCCCACCTCGAAGGTGAAGCGAAAGCCGCGTTGGAGGCTTTCGCGGCAGCGGAACCAAAAGAGAATCCGCGAGCAGAACTGCTCGCTAAGGCACGCGCCTAGCGTGCACGCTTGTGCCGCACCTCTCGGGGGTGCGGCACAAGCACCAGGCGGCGGATGCCCGCCACAAACCCGGCGGGGAATACGCAGGAAGGAGCATCATGGCACACGAGAACGTTGATGAAGACGCGCCGCTGTTTGCGATCGCTGTCGCTGCCGAACTCGCCGCGATGCACCCCCAAACTTTGCGGCAGTACGACCGCATCGGCCTTGTGGTTCCGGGCCGCACCCGCGGCGGATCCCGCCGATACTCGCTGCGCAATATCGCGCAGCTGCGCCAGGTGGCGCAAATGTCACAAGACGGCATGAGCCTGCCAGCGATCGCCCACATTTTGCGGTTGGAAGACACCGTGCGGTCGTTGCGCAAGCAGGTCACCGATCTGGAAACCCAACTCCGCACCGAGCGTGAACAGCGCCCGGGTAGCCGCGTTTTTGCGGCAGGCGCGACCGGTTCGATCGTCACGCTCCGCTCCGGCACGCGCATCCGCCGCGAGACCGGCATCGAACTGTGGGCGCCGCCGGTGCGACGCGATCCTGACGACAGCTGACCTGTTTTGAGCGATCCGTGCGGTGACCGTCTGGCGGGCACCGCACTTGACAGCGCGTACGACCATCCGCCACGATTCTGTTAACAGTCAACAGAATCGAAGGGGATCGAGTGACTCCTCCACTGACACCAGTTCGGGTGGTGCGCGAGGCGCTCGGGCAACAGGTCGCGAATCATCTGCGTCAAGCGATCGTACGCGGGCAGCTTGCTACCGGCCAGCGACTCGTTGAAACAGACATCGCCGAGTCGCTCGAGGTGAGCCGCGGCCCCGTGCGTGACGGCTTCAAGATTCTCGAGGTCGAGGGTCTCATTGCCAAGCGCGGGCAGGGCTATGTTGTGCTGAGCCTGGCCGACAGCGACATTCGAGAGCTCTATTCGCTGCGCGAAGCGCTGGAGTCGTTGGCACTGCGCCTCACGATGGAACAATCGCCGCTGCCTGATCTCATGCCGCTGCGAGAAGCCATCGCGCACATGCGCATCGCGGCCGAAACAAAAGACCTGCAGGCCTTCGCGCGCGCCGACATCGGCTTCCACGCCGCGATGTGCGACGTCAGCGGGCACCGCCGAGTCGCCTCGGTCTGGCGCCAGCATGAGCCCATCACAACGGCCCTGATCGGGGCCACCGTCTTGCTGGACTCTGACCTGCACAAAACCACCGATCGGCACCTCGACATCGTGCGCCTGATTGAGGCCGGCGACATCGATGACGCCCTCGCTGAGCTGCACGACCACCTGCATGGATCCGAACAGAACATGCGCGAGGCCTGGTCGAAAATTTCCGGCGACCCCGTCGAGGCAGAGCAGCCCTCGTAGCCGCTGCACGGTTCCGCTCTCTGCATCACACGGTTCCGCTCTCTGTGTCAGGGGGCGGCGTTCGGCGTGGGCGGAAGAACCGAGCCGCGAACACCGCCGATCGATAACTTTTTGAAAACTGTTAACAATCCGGTTGACTGTCAACAGTGAACATTGCTACCGTGGCGGTGTCGACAACAAGGTCGGCCCCCACCAGGAGGAGCGAAGATGCCCCTTTCGCGCATCACTCGTGCAGCACTCGGACTCGCAGCAGTCGCGCTGACGGCAACCGCCCTGAGCGCATGCACCAAGGTCGAAGAAGCAGCCCCGCCGGCAGAGACTGGCGACGCACAGGCCACCACGGCCCCAGAAACAACCTTCCCCGAGAAGGACATTCGCCTCATCATCCAGGCCAACCCCGGTGGCGGTTCCGACCTGTCGTCGCGTGCGCTGGCAACGGAGCTTGAGGGCATCCTCGGCGTCAGTGTCATCCCGGAGAACATGCCGGGTGCCGCTGGTGCACTCGCCATGGAGTACGTCGGCTCGCAGCCTGCAGACGGTTACACGATCGGCTTCGGCCCGGTTGAAATCGCGATGCTGAACACGACGCAGGGCGCGAACGTCCTCCCTGAGAACTACGACCTGCTCGGCCAGATCATGCTCGCTCCTGGCGTGATTTCGGTTGCCGCAAACAGCGACATCCAGACGCTGGAAGACCTCATCGAGAAGGCCAAGGCTGGCTCGATCTCGGTCGCTAACTCGGGTGCTGGCTCCATTTGGGAGGCGGCAACGCTTGCCCTCGCCGACACCACCGGCGCACAGTTCAGCCCGGTCGCATACGAGGGTGGCGCCCCCGCCGTTGCCGCAGCGGCATCCGGTGAAGCCGGCGCTTCGGTCTCGGGTCTCGGTGAGGCACTGGCGCAGGAGGGTGCTGTGCGCATTCTTGCCGTCATGCACTCCGAGCGTCACCCCGACCTGCCCGACGTGCCGACCGTTGAAGAAGCGATTGGCGACAGCGTTGAGTTCGCTGGCTGGGGCGGAATCTACGCGCCCGCCGGTCTCCCCGACGACGTGAAGGCAAAGCTGGAATCGGCTATCGCTGAGGCTGTCGAGAGCGACACCTACCAGGCGTTCCAGAAGAACGCGAAGAACCTCGTCGTCTACCGTGACTCCGCTGAGTTCACCGAGTTCGTCAACGAGCAGTTCATCCTGTTCAAGGACCTGCTGGGTTAATAAGATTCGGGGCCGGGGTAATAACCTCGGCCCCGGTCTCGTAAGGAGCGCGACGTGTCGAACGCCAATGGTGCCGAAGAGTACACGGCCAATATTGTGATCGAACCCCCACCCGCACCATCGCGGAAGCTGGAGGTATCCTTCGCCGCTGGTGCGGTGATCTTTAGTGTGATTTACCTCATCATGGGGTTCCAGATTGAGCTGCGTCGCGAAGCGGCACCTGGCCAGATCGACGCTCGCTTCTTCCCCATCCTGATCGGCATCATCGCCCTCGTGACGTCGATTGCGATGCTGGTGTTCGCGCTCATCAAAGAGCCGCCCACACGCGAAGACCTGGAAAAGCAGCAGTCCGGCGGCATGCGTCGCGTGGCTGCCGCCCTCATCATCTCCATCGCGTACGTATTCGTTTGGAGTCTGAAGAGCGTCGTCATCGCCGGCTACCGCATTGAGGTGTTTCCCTTTGCGACTGCGCTGTTTATCTTCGGCCTGATCTTCCTGTTCGGTCAGCGTAAGATCGCCGGCCTCATCATTTATCCGCTCGCCATCACCGCCTTCATCTGGGTGCTGTTCGGCATGCTGCTGAGGATCCCCCTATGACCCCGATTCTCGAGGGCCTCGGCGCCCTCATGGACTGGTCCATCCTGCTCTACATGCTGGTCGGACTCCTGCTCGGCTTCCTGGTTGGCGCCTTCCCTGGCATCACGGCGACCATGGCCGTCGCGCTCGCCGCCGGCTTCACGATGACGCTGGAACCGGTGCAGGGTCTCGCGGTTCTCCTCACGATCTACGTCGCGGCAAACTTCGGTGACCGCGTGCCTGCGATCCTGGTGAATACGCCAGGAACCCCGGCATCCATCGCGACCACGCTGGACGGATATCCGATGGCGAAGCAGGGCCGCGCTGGCCTTGCGCTGACGATCTCTGCGATCGTCTCTGCCATCGGCATCCTGGCGTCTGTCGTCCTCTTCGCGCTGGTCGCGGTTCCGGTCGCCAGCTTCGCCCGTGACTACTTCAAATCGCCCGAACTGTTCGCCCTGGTGGTGTTCGGTCTCGCGGTGATGATCGGTATTTCTTCGAAGTCGATGCTCAAGGGCATTCTCGCCGCGGCCATCGGTCTCATGATCGGCACCGTCGGAACATATGCCGCGACCGGTGACAAACGCTTCACGTTCGGCATTCTGGAACTGATGGAGGGCTTCAACTTCATCGCCGTCATCATCGGTCTGTTTGGTATCGCCGAGCTCTTCGACCAGCTGCTCACGCACCACCAGACCAAGACGCGCCCCATTTCGAGCCTCGGCCGCTGGTGGCCGAACCGCTCCGAGCTGAAGCAGACGAAGCGTGCGCTCGCCGTTTCGGGTGGCGTCGGTCTTGGCGTCGGTCTGATCCCGGCCGCTGGTGGCGACATCGCGGGTCTGATCGGCTGGCAGCAGGCTCGCCGAGTATCCAAGACTCCGGAACAATTCGGCAAGGGATCGATTGAGGGCATCACCGCGAGTGATACGGCTTCAAGCGCAACCCTGGGTGGCTCGTTGACCACAACGATGGCGCTCGGTATTCCGGGCGACTCGGTGATGGCCGTGATGATCGGATCGATGATCATTTGGGGCATCGCGCCCGGCCCGAGCCTGTTCTCGAACCACCCCGACCTGGTCGCCTCCATCGCGGGCATCATGGTGATCGCGACCCTGCTGTCGCTCGGCCTCAGCCTGATCCGCATGCGCGGCATGGTGAAGCTGCTCGACGTACCGCGTCCGTACCTGTGGTCGGGCATCCTGATCTTCTGCATCATCGGTACCTACGCGACCACCAACTCGATTTCGACGGTGTTTCAGATGCTGATCTTCGGTGTCGTCGGCCTGGTTTTCAAGCGACTGTCGATTCCTGCAGGGCCCGTCGTACTTGGCCTGTTGCTCGGACCGCTCGCGGAAGAAAACCTCGCCCGCACCCTGGCCCTACTGCCCACCAAGCCATTCTTCGAAGTGGTCAGCCCGATCGCCATCGTGTTGCTCGCACTCGCCGTGATCTCGATCGTGATGCCTGCCGTTCGCAACGCCCGCAAGCCGCGTGACAAGCGTGGTTCGCTCGCGGACTCCATCCTCGATGACGACACGGTGGCCGAGGTTGAAGACTCGCACGCCGCGATGCACCTGCTGCCGGATCCCTCTGACGAGGTTCCCGCTATCACCAAGCCAAACAACACCAAGGAGAACCTCTCGTGACTCGCCGTGACATTCTGACCGCTATCCCCACGGCTTTTGCCGCTGACGGTTCACTCGACCTGGACGGCACCCGCGCGATCTTCCAGTACGTGGCGAAGTCGGGCAACGAAGGGGCTTTCGTGCTCGGAACCACGGGTGAATTCCCGTCCATCAACGAGGAAGAATTCCGTGCGGTTGTTGAGATCGCGCTGGCCGAGTTGTCGGCCGTGACGAGTGTTGTTGTGCACGTTGGCGCGCCCAGCGCATATCAGGCGGTCCGCCTCGTGAACATCGCTCGCGAGCTGGGAGCGACGCGTTTCGCCGCACTGACGCCTTACTACATGGCATCGAGCGAAGCCGCAATCTTCTCCTACTTTGAGCAGGTCGCAGCCGCAGTGGGCGACGGTGACGTGTTCGTCTACAACTACCCGAAGCGCAGCGGCAACCAGGTTTCGCCTGCGCTGATGGCGCGCCTTGCCGGTATCCCCGGCATCGTTGGTGCGAAGGTCAGCGAGCTCAGCCTCGACGACATCCGCGCCTACCGTGCAGCGACGCCAGAAAACTTCATCATCTACACGGGCGCCGACCGCGACCTCGTGGCCGCTGGTGAAGCCGGCGCGCAGGGTGTCGTGTCGGGTGTGAGCTCGGTTGCCCCGAAGCCCTTCCGTGCCCTGATCGAGGCCGCCAACTCGGGTGATGCTGAGCGCATCGCGACCGCACAGGCCGACGTTGACGACGTCGTGGCGACGATCGGCGGCGACATGCCCCGCATGAAGGCCGCGTACCGTGCCATGGGTATTACTGACAGCACGTGCCGTATGGCCCTCGACGAGCCGACTGAGGCTGCCCTCGCGCAGATCGACCGCATCGTCGCGATGTACATCTAGAAGGCAGCCATGAGAGTCACCCTCGGTTTCGACGTCGGAACCTCGTCATCGAAGGGCGTCCTCGTGGCGCCCGATGGCACGATCGTTGCGCAGGCGACGGTCGCGCACGAGGTGAGCCGACCCGCGCTCGGTCATGTTGAGCACGACCCTGCCGTGTGGTGGAACGAGTTCATCGATGTCACAGCGCAGCTAAAGGCCCAACGTCCGGACGCCGAGGTTACCGCGGTTGGTGTCAGCGGCATGGGCCCGTGCGTGCTGCTGACCGATGCCGACGACGTTCCCGTGCGGCCCGCGATTCTGTACGGCGTCGACATGCGTGCCATCGAGCAGATCGAGCGCATGACCGCAGAACTTGGCGTCGATGCCATCACCGCAACTGCTGGTTCCACCCTCACAACGCAGGCCGCCGGCCCCAAGATTGTGTGGGTCGCCGACAACGAGCCCGAGGTGTACGCTCGCGCCCGCCGACTATTCATGCCGTCATCGTGGTTGGCTCGCAACCTCACCGGCGCGTACGTGCTCGACCACCACTCCGCGTCGCAGTCCACGCCGCTCTATGACGTCACCACCCAGCAGTGGCACGACGCCTGGTGGCAACGCTACGCGCCCGGTATCGAGCAGCCGCAGCTGGTGTGGCCTGGGGAGATTGCCGGAACCATCACCGCGGTTGCGAGCGCCGCGACCGGGCTTACCGAGGGCACGCCCGTCATCGCCGGAACCATCGACGCGTGGACAGAATCGGTGAGCGTTGGCGCGGTTGACCCCGGTGACCTGATGCTGATGTACGGCACCACGATGTTCCTGGTCGCCACCGGAAGCGAAATCCTGCGTACCCCGTCGATGTGGACCACCATTGGCGCCTACCCCGGCACGACGAACCTCGCCGGTGGTCTCGCGACCAGCGGCGCTCTCACCGCCTGGCTGAAAGACCTCACCGATACCGACTATCCGGCCCTGCTCGCGGAGGCGGAGGCTGCCGGGGTCGGCGGCAACGGCCTGCTCATGCTCCCGTATTTTGCGGGGGAGCGCACGCCGATTCTCGACCCCGATGCGCGTGGCGTGATCGCCGGGCTCACCGTCACGCACACCCGCGGCGACCTCTACCGCGCGGCCCTCGAAGCGACAGCGTTTGGCGTTCGCCACAACATCGAGACGGTGCGCGCCGCTGGCGCCCACATCGAGCGGATTGTTGCGGTGGGCGGCGGAACCCAGGGGCAACTGTGGTTGCAGATTGTGTCGGATGTCACCGGCCTCGTGCAGGAGGTTCCGGCGACGACAATCGGTGCCAGCTACGGCGCCGCATACCTCGCCGCGCAAGCGATCTCTGACGACAAGCAGTCGATCACCGATTGGAACCCCGTCACTACCCGCATCGCGCCCACCCCCGACAACCGCGCGGACTATGACGACCTATACGCGCACTATCTCGCGCTCTACACGCAGACCAAAGACATTCAGCACGCCCTTGCTCGCCGCCAGCACGGCGCGTAGGCACCGAGACCCCAGCACGAAAGAGACGTCATGACGTACACCTTCCCTGACACCCCCGCCACCGCACCCGTGGCGCCGAAGACCGCCTACCTCATCGCCTCCGGTGACCTCCGCGAGTCAGCCAACGTCGCCGGCTGGCCGACGCAGGCCACGATGGAAGCCGACATCACCCGCGCGTTCGAAGCGCTCGGATGGAGCATCATCCGCGCCAACGGCATCGACCCGGAGACCGGCCACGGCTTCATTTCGAGTCAGCGCATGGGACTCGAAGTCTTCAAGACGATCCCCGCCGACGCCCCGCTCATCGTTGCGGAGGCTGTCTGGCAGTACTCGCACCACGTGCTTGCCGGTCTGCGCACGCACGAGGGCCCGATCCTCACGGTCGCCAACTTTGCAGGTGACTGGCCAGGGCTCGTCGGTCTGCTCGGCCTCAACGCTGGACTCACCAAGATGAACAAGCCGTACTCGACCATTTGGTCGGTCGACTTCACCGACGACTGGTTTGCCGCTGGCCTCGCCGAGTGGGTCGAGACCGGAACCATCACGCACGACGACTCGCACGTGCGCGCGTTGCCCGAGTTGCCTGCATCGCCCGAGCGTGATCTTGGCTACGCCCTCGGCGACCAGCTGCTGCGCGACAAGGCCATCATCGGTGTCTTCGATGAGGGCTGCATGGGTATGTACAACGCCATCTTCGATGACGAACTGCTCAACAAGACGGGTATCTACAAGGAGCGCCTGTCGCAGTCGGCGCTGTACGCCGAAATGCTGCGCGTCACCGACGAAGAAGCCGCCGCTGTCGGCGCGTGGCTGACAGAGAAGGGCATGACGTTCCGCCTCGGCACCGACGAGGCGACCGAGCTGACCGAAACCCAGCTGCAGTGGCAGTACAAGATGTACATCGCCGCGCTGCGCATCTCCGACGACTTCGGCCTTGATGCCGTCGGCATCCAGTACCAGCAGGGTCTGAAGGACCTGGTTCCGGCCTCCGACCTCGCCGAGGGCATCCTCAACTCGACCGAGCGTCCGCCGGTCTTCTCCCGTGACGGCAAGCGTGAGCTGCACGCGGGCCGTGCTTTCCCGCACTTCAACGAGGCCGACGAGGGCGTGGCAGTCGACGCGCTCGTTACCGACCGCGTCTGGACCGCCATGGGTATGGTTCCGGACAACACGCTGCACGATGTGCGCTGGGGCGAAGAATACGACGGCCAGTTCGTGTGGGTCTACGAAATCTCCGGCTCCGTCCCGGCCTCGCACCTGGGCGGTTGGCAGAACGCAGAAGGCTGGCGCCAAGACCCGGTGTTCTTCCCCGCGGGTGGTTCCACGATCAACGGAATTTCCAAGCCCGGTGAGCTCGTGCTGAGCCGCGTTTTCATCGCAGACGACCAGCTTCAGGTCGACATCTTCCGTGGTTCCGCTATCGAACTGCCCGCTGAGGAAACCGAGCGCCGCAAGCAGGCGACGAACCCGGAATGGCCGATCGCGCACGTCGTGCTGCACGGGGTCAGCCGCGACCAGTTCATGGCACGCCACAAGGCCAACCACGTGCAGATGGTTTACGCGGATGACGCCCAGTCGGCTGACAAGGCGCTACTCGCGAAGGCTGCCATGTTCGAGCGCATGGGTCTCATCGTCAACCTGATTGGTGACGTCGCGATCTAATTCGACGTCAGACGAGAGGGAGTGCCAGGCGGGGTGCTCCCTCTCTGTCGTTATCAGGCGGTTCCGGAACCAGGAGAGTCGGAACCAGGGGAAGAATCAGCGGCGCCTGTGGCTGAAATAGACGCACGGAATGCCTCGAAGTCGGCGAGTGACACGTCGGCGTAGGCGCGTGCCCAGGTGAGAATCGCGGCGGCGATGCCGCGCCCGCTTCCGATATATCCGGCAACAACCGGGGCCGTCGCCGATTGGCTGTGCGCTCGAGCGATCACCGCCGCACAGGACTGCGCGTAGGTCACGAACGGTCCGTCTTCGAGCTCTTCGACCTCGATGGATCCCTTCATGTCGTGAAACTGCCGCACATAGAAGTCGCGAAGCGGCCCACGCATGTGGCCGAGGAATGGGTCAGAAAGCGCCTGCAAAATGCGTTGCATGGCCACCACTCGCGCACCCTCGCCATGCTCGGTGATGTGTTGCGTCACGATGGCGGGTTGCTCGATGCGACCGTATTGAATGAGCACGCTCTGGCCGGCTTCCTTCGGCTGCATGAGCAGGCTGTGGCCGCCACCGTCTTGCAACAGCACGAGGTAACACCGGGTACCCACGCTGCCGACGCCAACGACGCGCTGCACGACATCGCTCACGCCGTAGTGCTCGAACAACAGTGAGACGTCCGGCGTCGCGCTGTCGCGAAACTGCTGCATGAGATTGCCGACACGGTTACGAAGCTCATCATCCACGGCAGTGGTGGTTGGCGGCATCAGCACGAACCGCAATCGCCCGGACTCATCAAGATGGGTGAGTTTGCGCACCGCACGCTCACCCGTGCGCTTCTGCGCTGCCTTAATCGACGCTTTCGTCGCCTTCTGCGACGCCTTGTCAAGCAGTTGGGTCGTCGCCGCGACATCGAAGTGCGTGAAGTAACGCTCGGTGGGGCTGAGTGCGATGGCCCGTCTGATGCCACGCACATACGTCGCAACAGCGCGACGCACGGCTTCGTCGATCACCTCATCGGTGCGCCCGGTGGCACGCCCGCCCACGACGATGCTCGCCGCAAGGCGCTTCAGATCCCACTCCCACGGTGCCCACGCCGCCTCATCAAAGTCATTGAGGTCAAACACGAGATCGCGCTGCGGTGACGCGTAAAACCCAAAGTTTGACACGTGCGCGTCACCACACGATGCCACCAGAATTCCGCTGTGCGGCGCATCAGCAAGATCCGCAGCCATCAGCGCCGCGGTTCCGCGGTAGAACGCGAATGGGCTCGCGCTCATGCGCTCTTTGCGAAGCGGAACCAGGAACGGGTCGCGCGACTTGTTTTGCGCATCGAGGATGCTGAGTGGATCACGCGCACCTGTTCCGAGCTGGGCGAGATCGCTGCGTCGCACGCGTGTTCGGGCGGCGATGCCGCGTCCGCGTTGCTCAGCAGGCGATTCGGGGCTTTCCCACACGTCGGTCATGCGCTCATTGTGGCACCCGGCCTGGCCGCAGCGGAAGAGTCGTTACGCCGGGTCAATCCGGAGCGTGGGGGACCCTTCGGTGACGGTCATGTCATCGATCACGCGAATTTCTCGCGCCAGCGCATCGAGATCTCCGAACGTCGTCGGAAAGCGGTTGGGGTCGCCGGCAATAGCGGTCACCTCGATGAAGTCAGTGCCGCGATCCCATGAGTACTGCACGAATGGGGGCTGCCCGTTGCCAGGCGCGTCCATCACCAGCTTCTCGCCGACACCTAGCGTGGGGTGGCCGAAGTTGACGCTGTCGTCGTACTCCATCGGCCGCATCGCACGGGCTGTGCGCAGCTGGGGCGTTGCCTGCTGGATCGTCGCCATCACCACGACCAGCTCAGGGTCGCCCTTGTGCACCCACACCAGCACGCGGCCAGCGGCCTTGCGCATCAACGCCGGCGCGGCCTGGCTCATCGCCCACGTCGCGAAACGCCCACCGCGGGGCGCCTCAGCTCCCATCGCACCCGTCATCTGCGCCATCAGCATGCGCAACGCGGCCTTGCGGTGGCGGCGTCCGCGAAAACCGAAGGATTCGGTCACCGGCACCCACGTTGTCGGGTCGGCTTCTGCGAAGAGTCTGGCCATGTCACCAGCTTATGGGGCACCGTTCACCCGCACCGGTGGTTCCGCTCTCTGTACGCACCGTGGTTCGACGTGCAACCACGCCGATGAGCCTCCATATATGCGCAGCGTCATTGCCGTGTCACGAAGAGTTCACCTGCAGGAACCCCGTGATGGCGGGCATGATCGGCGCGGGATCGGCTGGTATCCAGCACGCACCGGGTACAGTTAGGGCGCTGGGCGTGGCCACCGTCGCGTTCGACAAAAAGAAGAAGGCAGCATACCTCGTGAGTTCCTCCCCGATGCCCGAAGCCGACAACGGTACCAGGCACCCGCAGGCGAAGCGTCCGTTGAAGATTCTGATTGGTGCAGATACCTTCGCCCCCGACATCAACGGCGCCGCTCGATTCACGGAGCGGCTGGCTGCTGGCCTCGTCGAGCGTGGCCACGAGGTGCACGTCGCTGCACCGAACACGCAATACAAGCAGAACCCGACGCACACCGAGGTCATCGAGGGGCAACCGGTCATCATGCACCGTCTGCCTTCGGTGCGCTGGGCGCCGCACGACTGGCTGCGCTTTGTGTGGCCGTGGCGTTCGAAGCACTACGCACGCAAAGTGCTGAGCGAAGTTCAGCCCGACATCGTGCACATTCAGTCGCACATTGTGATTGGTCGCGGGCTCGCCCGTATTGCCCGCAAGCGTGGCATTCCGATGATCGCCACCAACCACGTGATGGCCGAAAACATTCTTGACTTCACGACGATGCCGCCGTTCGTCGACAAGCTCGTGCTGAAGCTTGCGTGGGACGATGCGACCCGCACGTTCAACATGGCTCGTGCCGTGACGACGCCGACGCGTCGCGCCGCAGAGTTCCTCGAGCAGACGATCGACATCACCGGCGTCATTCCGATCAGCTGCGGTATCGATCAGCGCAACTACACGGCTGATTTGTCGCCGCGCACCCAGATGAACGTCGTCTTTGTTGGGCGCCTGACGACCGAGAAGCACGTCGACGTTGTGCTGAAGGCGATTGCCTCCCTGGTTCCGGAACTTGACATTCACTTCGACATCGTCGGTGGCGGCGACCAGCACAAGAACCTTGTCGAGCTCACCGCACAGCTGGGTCTGAATGACCGCGTCAGCTTCCACGGGCGCATCCCTGACGAAGAACTGCGCGGATTCCTTACCCGCGCCAGCGTCTTCACAATTGCGTCGATCGCTGAACTACAGTCAATCGCGACGATGGAAGCGATGGCCTCCGGTCTGCCCATCGTTGCCGCCGACGCCGTTGCCCTTCCGCACCTCGTGCACGATGGCGAAAACGGTTACCTGTTTGAGCCAGGCAACGTTGCCGATCTCGCTGACAAGCTGCGCCGCGTGCTGACGGCGACGCCGGAAGAGTATCTGCGCATGCAGAACGCTTCGCTTGATGGCGTGAAGATTCACGACATTAACCGCACGCTGACGACGTTTGAAAAGCTCTACCGCAACGAGCCGCTCGACTGACATGCGTCTGATCTTTGACGCTCGGTACATCCGCACCGATTTTCACGATGGCATTAGCCGGTTCTCGCACGAACTTGCGCACGCCCTCGTGGCGACGGCACCCACCGACGTGGAGATCACGTTTCTGATCCACCAAGAGGCGCAGTGCGCGTTCTTGCCTGCCGGATCAGCCGCGCACATGTTCCATGCGCCGACCTCTGCGAAAGAAGCGTTCGCGGCACGCTTGCTCAATAAGCTGCACCCCGACGTTGTCTACTCTCCGATGCAGACCCTGGGTTCCGCCGGACGAAAGTTCCGGCTGATCCTGACGCTGCACGACATGATCTATTACCGGCATCGCACCCCGCCTCGGAACCTGCCCTGGCTGGTGCGCGTTGGCTGGCGGCTATTCCACCTCACGTATGTGCCGCAGCGCATCACGCTCAACGGCGCCGACATTGTGGCGACCGTGAGTGAAGAATCGCGCCGCCAGTTCGCGGAGGTGAACCTCACCAAGCGGGAGGTCATTGTGATTCACAATGCGCCGCAAAAGCTTGCTGAGCAGTTGCCTTCTGGCGTTTCAGTGCGTGCTGGAGCGCCGACAAACCTCGTGTACATGGGCTCCTTCATGCCGTACAAGAACGTGGAGACGCTAGTGCGGGCGATGGCGTACCTGCCGGGTCGCGCGTTGCATGTGCTCAGCCGGATCACTCCTGCCCGTCGCGCGGAGTACGAAGCGCTCGCGGCCCCCGGAGTGAAAATTGTCTTTCACAACGGCGTCACTGACGCGGAGTACGCCGCATTGCTTGCAGACGATGGCGCCCTCGTCACAATGAGCCTTGATGAGGGCTATGGTCTGCCGGTGGCTGAGGCACTCGAGCTCGGTGTGCCCGCTGTGGTCACTGACATGCCCATCTTCCGCGAGGTTGCCGGCGGTGGTGCCCTCTACGTCGACCCGCATGACCCGAAGGCTGTGGCCGACGCGATCATTGCGTTCGACGATGATGAGCGCCGCACCGCTGTGGTCGCCGCCGGGCGCGCCCACGTTGCCCGCTTTACCTGGGAACGCTCCGCCGGGGTTCTTCTTGAAGCGGCACAGCGACTCGTTGCGCGCACCTAGCGTCAGACCTGTGCGCGCATTGCTACGGGCGGTCTGAAGCTCAGAAGAACACCCCGGTAATATTCGGGATGTATCCGAGCACGAAACTGAGGATGCCAAAACCGCCGACGCCGAGCGCGATGCCAGCGAACAGGCGAACCCGATCTTTGCGCAGGCCCGCGAGTCCGAACAGCAAGATCACGACATTGACGGCTGCAAGCGCAAACGAAACGATCATGTGCGCCGAGGCCCACGCGGAATAATCGCCTCCATGCATCACGATGTTGATAAGTGGCGCACTGAGAACAGAGAGCAATAGGCTGACAGCGGCAATGGCGGTGCCGATCTTGCCATATTTCGCGTCTCCGCCAACGGGACGACCGCCGGACGCGCTTGGCGCGTACGGTGTGGTTCCGAACTGCGGGTCAAACCCAGCAGCAGGCGGCATCACACCGTAATGCGGGTCAGTGCCCGGTACGTATGGGGTGGTTCCGAACTGAGGATCAAAATCCGGGACTGAGGGCGTTTTGTTCGTCACGGTGACTCCGATGTGTTGCGAGGAGTGACCACCACGATACGCATCGGTTGAGTGCAGTGGCAGGATTGAAACGGAGAAGGAGGCTTCGTGGAGGCGAACCGAGCCCCGAACGCGCGGGCATGGATTATCTGGACCGTCGGAGTACTTGCCTACGTTCTCTCGATTACCAACCGATCATCGTTGTCGGCGCTCGGAGTGGAAGCGGCAGATCGCTTCTCCGCTGACGCATCAACGCTGTCGATGTTTGCGGTGCTGCAGGTGGGCGTTTACGCGATCATGCAGATTCCGTCCGGGCTCTTGCTCGACCGGTTTGGCGCCAGGCCCATCATGACGATCGGCCTCAGCATGATCGTCATCGGCCAATTGGTCATGGCGTTTTCGCCCAATGTTGGCGTCGCGATCGCCGCACGCATGTTGCTCGGCGCAGGAGATGCTGCACTCTTTCCCGGCGTGCTCCGACTGGTTTCCACGTGGTATTCCGCCCAGCGCGCGCCGCTCATGGCACAGCTGACCGGAACCGTGGGGCAGGGCGGCCAGCTGCTCGCGTTGGTTCCGTTGCCCTTGCTGTTGCACGAGACGAGCTGGGAGTTCGCGTTCGCGACACTGGCCTTGACGACGGCCGTGTTCGCCGTGCTCGTCTTCGTGATCGTCCGCAACCACCCGCCGACGGTTGCGGCGGACGTCTCGGTAAACACTGACACCGGAGCCATTCGCGTCGTTAAGAGCTCGTTCGACTTGCGGCAGTCGCTGGGGGAGGCGTGGCAAAACCCGGGCACGCGACTCGGGTTCTGGTCGCACTTCACGACGCCCTTCGCCGGCACCGCATTTCTCATGCTCTGGGGTGTGCCGTTCCTGACCGCAGGCGAAGGGCAATCGCGCGAGGTCGCATCCGTCATTACGACGCTGCTCGTGATCTTCGGCATGATCATGGGGCCGATCCTGGGAACACTGTCGGGGCGGCACCCGCTGCATCGCTCATACGGCCTTGTCTTGCCGACGGTGGCGCTCCAGTTCGTCGCATGGATGACGGTCATCCTCTGGCCAGGTCCGGCGCCCGTCTGGTTGCTCATTGGGCTGGCCTTCGCCATCGCGACGGGTGGCCCGGCCTCGATGATCGCGTTCGACCACGCTCGCGCCTACAACCCGGCACACCGATTGTCGACGGCGACCGGTCTCGTGAACGCCGGTGGATTCATTTCCGCCCTGATCCTGATCTTCGCGATCGGTCTGCTGCTTGACCTGCAGGGTGCAGGGTCTCCCGACACGTACACGCTCGATGCTTTCCGCGTCGCCTTCCTTGCGCAGATTCCGCTCTGGCTGGTGGGGTCGATCTTCATCGTGCGTAGCCGCGCCGACGTGCACCGCACGCTGGGTCTGCGTCCGCCGAAAGAGCCAAAGAAGCCGAAGAAGCCGACCGTACATCCTGACGACGAAGACTGAACACGTAGGTAGTGGTGCGCGATCTGCGTGCCGTCGCTCGGCATTCTCGCAGGCAGGCGGGTAGCCCGAAATCACACTCAATGGTAAAGTTGAGTCATATCGACTCAACTTTGGGTAGTGATGAGGAGAACGAATGAACAACACCAACCCTGCCGCGCAGGAGGAGCAGCAAAGCGCACTCCAGCAGTTCGGCATTAATCTCACCGATCGCGCCCGGCAGGGCAAGCTTGACCCTGTCATCGGGCGCGATGCGGAGATCCGTCGCGTTAGCCAGGTGTTGACGCGTCGTACCAAGAACAACCCGGTGCTTATCGGTGAACCTGGCGTCGGAAAGACCGCCGTCGTCGAGGGGCTCGCGCAACGCATTGTCGCGGGTGACGTCGCCGAGAGTCTGAAAGATAAAGAGCTGATTTCGCTCGACATGTCTGCGCTGGTAGCCGGCGCCATGTACCGCGGTCAGTTTGAAGAGCGCCTCAAGAACGTGCTCAAGGAGATCACCGAGTCTGACGGCAAAGTCATCACCTTCATTGACGAGCTTCACGTATTGATGGGTGCTGGCGGTGGCGAAGGATCCGTTGCCGCCTCCAACATGCTCAAGCCCATGCTTGCCCGCGGCGAACTACGCCTGATCGGCGCCACGACGCTCAACGAATACCGCGAGTACATCGAGAAGGACGCTGCGCTCGAGCGCCGCTTCCAGCAGGTTTACGTCGGCGAGCCGACCGTTGAAGACACGATCGCGATCCTGCGCGGACTCAAGGGGCGCTACGAAGCGCACCACGGTGTCACGATTGCCGACAGCGCGCTCGTCGCCGCCGCAGCCCTCTCGAACCGCTACCTGCCGAGTCGTCAGCTGCCTGACAAGGCGATCGACCTGATCGACGAGTCGATGTCCCGGCTCAAGATGGAAATTGATTCCTCTCCTGTCGAGATCGACCAGCTCAAGCGTCAGGTTGATCGTATGAAGCTGGAAGAGCTCGCACTGAAGAAGGAGAAAGACCCGGCATCGAAGGAGCGTCTCGCGGCGTTGCGAGAGCAACTGGGCGAGTCGGAACAAGAACTTGCGGTGCTGCAGGAGCGCTGGGCTCGCGAGCGCCAGGGGCTCAACCGCGTGGGTGACTTGAAGAAGCAGCTTGATGACGCCATCACGCAGCGCGACCGCGCGCTGCGTGAGGCTGACTACGCCAAGGCCTCCAAACTCGAGTACGAGACGATTAAGCGTCTCGAAGCCGAGATTGCTGAGGCGGAGAAGGCCGAAGCGCTGTCTGCCGATGAGCCGCGCATGGTCAACGAGCAGGTCACGGAGGAAGACATTGCGGCGGTGATCGCCGCGTGGACGGGCATTCCGGTTGGCAAGCTGATGCAGGGTGAGTCGGAGAAGCTGCTGCACCTTGAAGCTGAGCTTGGCAAGCGCCTGATCGGTCAGAAGGAAGCCGTCCGTGCGGTGTCTGACGCCGTGCGTCGTTCGCGCGCTGGCATTTCTGACCCGGGCAGGCCCACGGGTTCCTTCCTGTTCCTCGGCCCGACCGGTGTCGGCAAGACCGAACTCGCCAAGGCGCTCGCTGAGTTCCTTTTCGACGACGAGCACGCCATGATCCGCATCGACATGTCGGAGTACGGCGAGAAGCACTCGGTCTCGCGTCTGGTCGGTGCCCCTCCTGGATATGTCGGCTATGAGGCTGGCGGTCAGCTCACCGAGGCGGTGCGGCGTCGCCCGTACAGCGTTGTGCTGCTCGATGAGGTGGAGAAGGCGCACCCCGAAGTGTTCGATGTCTTGCTCCAGGTGATGGACGATGGTCGTCTGACCGACGGTCAGGGCCGCACCGTCGACTTCAGCAACGTCATTCTGATTCTGACGAGCAACATCGGCTCGCCGATTCTGATTGACCCGAGCCTGAGCGCCGACGCCAAGCGCGACGGCGTGATGACCCTCGTGCGGCAGGCGTTCAAGCCTGAGTTCATCAACCGCCTCGACGACATCGTGATGTTCCAGGCCCTCAGCATCGATGACCTCTCGCAGATCGTCGAGCTCGCCATCGACCAGCTCCAGCGTCGTCTCAAGGAGCGCCGCCTCACTCTGGCGGTCACCCCTGACGCTCGTGCCTGGTTGGCTGAGCGCGGCTACGACCCGATCTTCGGTGCCCGCCCGCTGCGTCGCCTGATTCAGACCGAGGTGCAGAACAAGCTCGCCACGGCACTGCTGGCAGGCAACGTGCGCGACGGCGACACCGTTCGCGTCGACGTCTCAGCCGATGGTTCCGGGCTCGTCCTCACGAGCGGCGAATAACCGAAAAACGAGAACTGCCGGTCACGCCTCTGCCGTGGCCGGCAGTTCTCGTGTGGCCCAGAAGGGGCCGAACACGACAAACAGTGAGCTCACCACCTGGCCGAAGGCGCCGACCCACATGGTTGCGACGACGCCAAACTCGGTGCCCAAGTACCCGGCGAGCAGGGCAGAAAGCGGCATCACGCCCCACACCACGAAGCGAATCGACGCGTTCATGCGGCCGAGCAAGCGGCGCGGGGTGATGCGCTGACGAAACGTCACCTGCGTGATGTTGTAGACCAGCACCGTGAAGCTGGAAATAAAGCCCTGCACGACGAGTAAGACAAAAGCGACAGACGGAACCATGGCGGCGACGGGCAGCAACACGGCGGTAACGCTGAAGCCGATGGCCCCCAGTAGAATCGCGCGAGCTTCGCCCACGCGCGCCACGATGAACTTCACCGACATCGCGCCGAGGAGACCACCGACACCGGCGAGCGAGAAGATCAATCCCATGTTCGCGACCGACAGCCCGAGCTCACGAAGAATGAAGATCGGTAGCAGCGTGAATGACAGGGTGCTGAAGAAGTTGCTCACCGCGGTGGTCGCGACGATGCGCTTCAAATAGCGGTTTCCGAACACCCAGCGCAGGCCCTCACCAATGTCGGAGACGAGCGAGCCCTTCTCGGTGCGTAGTTCCAGGTGCTCGGTGTCCTTCGTGAAAATCAGGGCGACGAGGCTGACGACGTAGGTGCCAACGGTTGCGAGAATCGCGAACGGTGCGGTGATCAGGCCGACAAGCCAGCCGCCCACCGCGGGCCCGGCGATACCGGCGACCTGCGCGGTTGACTCCAGCTTGCCGTTCGCTTCTGCGATGTGGGTGGCTGGCACGAGCGACGGAACCAGGCTCTGGTACGAGACATCGAAGAATACGTTTGCGATCCCGACGACGGCAGCCACCACGAACATGTGCCACATCTCGAGGGTTCCCAAAAACCACAGCATCGGGAGAACAGCGAGCGCGAGGGCGCGCACCGCGTCGGCGACAATCATCACGTGCCGTTTGCGCATGCGGTCAACCCAGGCGCCAGCGGGCAACCCGACCAGCAAGAACGCGGCAACCGCCGACGCATTCAAGAACCCGACGTCGAGCTCGCTGGCGTTCAGCAGAATGACGGCGAGCGTCGGAATTGCGAGCTCCGCAATTTGCGAGCCCAGCTGCGCGAGCGCCTGGCCCGACCACATCGTGAGAAAGTTGCCGTCCCGCCACAGTGACCCGGTGCGCGCCGGCTCGGGCGCCTGCCCGTCTTCGTGGGCCAGCGCCTCACCCATGATCGGCATGTCAGAGTACGGCGTCTGGTTGGCGACGGAACCAGCATCTTCGCTGGGCGCATCGGAGGGGTGGAAAGTCACTTCGTTAGTTTGGCACGGCGCCGACCGGAACAAGAGGGGCCGCGATGTGGGTCACCGGCCGGGGTGAAATTTTCGAGAACAGAAGAAGCCGCAGACTTTTTCTGTGAGGGCAGCACGCACCCCTGCCGCCGCGCATATGGTTCCGATATGAGCCATGCTTTTCAGACTGCCGACCTCTACGACGAGCACGGCGACGCCCTTGATTCGGTCAGCCTTGTGATGAATGACATGGGCGGGCGCACCGCCTTCACCGGGCGGGTGCGAACGATCCGGTGCTTTCGCGACAACGCACTCGTGAAGCAGACGCTGGCGACAGATGGCCGCGGTCAGGTGCTCGTCGTTGACGGTGGTGGCTCGCTTGAGTCAGCGCTCGTGGGCGACCTGATTGGCGCCTCGGCGGTGCAGCACGGCTGGGCAGGCGTCATCATCAACGGTGTGGTGCGTGACCGGCTCGCACTGGCGCGACTGCCCATCGGCATCAAAGCGCTGGGATCAAACCCCCGCAAGAGCGCAAAAGATGGCGCCGGCGAAGTCGACGTTGTCGTCTCATTCGGCGGCGCCACCTTTGTTCCCGGATCAACCGTCTGGGCTGATGCCGACGGAATCCTGGTGCAGCGGGCTGGGGACTAACCCTTCAGCGCGTCCTTCAGCGATACCCGGCTGCCCATCTTCAGCAGCGTGTTGTCGTAGATCTTCGCGCCCACCACGATCGCGATTCCAGCCGTGACGGCGAGGATCGCGAGGCTGAGCAGCGGCTCCCACCACTGTGCTTCACCGAGGAAGAGGCGCATCGGCATGCCGACCGGGGCGGAGAACGGAACATACGACATCGCGGTGAGAACGGCGGGGTTGTCGCTGAACAGGATGATGAGCACGTAGGGAATCATGATCAGCATCGTGATGGGCGTCGTGGTGGCGCCCGCGTCTTCCTGACGCGACACCATGGAGGCGGCTGCCGCGAACATCGCGGCCAACAGGATGAAGCCGAACAGGAAGAACACCGCGAACCACACCATCGGTGCGCCGAGCAGGCTCAGCAGGCCCGCCTGGCCGGTGATCGTGAGCCCCAGGATCGTGACGACCACGATGCCAATCACCTGCATCATGGCGAGCACAGTGTTGCCGAGCACCTTGCCTGCAAGCAACGCTCGCGTCGAGATGGTGGAGATGAGGATCTCAACGACGCGCGTTGACTTCTCTTCAATCACCGACTGGGTGATGGTGGAGCCGAACATGGTGGCCGCGAGCATGAACAGCACGCCGAAGCCGATCGAGACGATGTAACGCATGAACGGGTCGGTGGCACTCGGTTCGAGCACGTGTGTCGTGGGGGCGACCGAGAGGAGCGAGGTCAGTGAGTTGTCGACCTCGTGCAGCGTGACGACGGTGTAGCCGGTCGGAGAGGCAGGGTCTGCGACGACGGCTGCCTCAACGGTGTCGTTGCGAAGCGCGTCTTCGGCGGCGGTCACGGACGACACCTCGATGAGCTCGAGCCCCGGAACCTCGGCGAGGGCAGCGGAGGAGTCGCTTGTCACAGCAACTTTCGTCTCGCCGCTCAACGAGCCGCCAGCAAAGCCAGAGAATAGGATCCCGGCGAGAACGAGGGCGAACAGCACCAACGTGGAGATGACGAAGGCTTTGCTCTGCAGCTTCGACGTGATTTCGCGCTCCGCGACGAGAGCGACGGACTGACCAAAGCTGGGGCTAACGGCGGTACTCATTGGATGACCTCCTTGAAGATCTGCGCAAGCGTCGGGCGCAGGGGGCTGAAGCTGGTGACCTCACCGTGGGTGAGTGCGGTGCGGAGGGCCGCGTGTGCCGCAGCGGGCTGATCGGCGATGAACTGGGCGTTGCCGCCGTCGAATGCGGTGACCTGGATGCCTGGCTGCGTGCGCAGCCAGCCGGTGTCGGCCGTCGAGACGAGCTCGTACTGGTTGGAGGCGTACTGCTCGCGCAGGGCATCGCGGCTGCCTGCGGCGCGAATGTGCCCGCCGGCGATGATGACGAGGTCGTCACACAGGCGCTCAACGACATCGAGCTGGTGGCTGGAGAACAGCACAGACACGCCCTGTGCGGCGCGCGACTGCAAAACCTGCGCGACCGTGTCAACAGCAATGGGGTCAAGGCCGGAGAACGGTTCATCGAGGATGAGGACCTCGGGGTCATGCACGAGCGATGCCGCAATCTGCACGCGCTGCTGGTTGCCGAGTGACAGTGACTCAATCTTGTCGGTCAGGCGCTCGCCGAGGCTGAGTTCTTCGAGCAGTGCGGTGGCCTTTTGCACCGCGTCGCGCTTGGTGTAGCCGTGCAGGCGGGCGAAGTAGGCGACCTGGTCGAGCACGCCCATCTTCGGGTATAGGCCACGCTCTTCCGGCATGTAGCCAAAGCGGCGACGCTGCGTGGTTTGTACGGGCTCGCCGTCGATGGTTACGGAACCGCCATCCGCGGTGAGCACACCGAGAATGATGCGCATCGTCGTCGTCTTGCCTGCACCGTTTCCTCCGACAAAGCCGGTGAGGCGATTGTTCGCGACGGTGAACGACACGTCGTTCAGCACCTGCCTGGTTCCGTAATTCTTCGAGATCCCACTGAGTTGCAGCATGACCGCTCCTTCCTTGTGGTTCCAATCTAGAAATTCTGGTGGGGAGCACATCCGCCGTGCGGGGGAATTGTCTCCTCCACCCCGTGGGGGAGTGGAGAGTGGTCCGGTGGGCGAGCGGCCTGGCGCTGAGAGGTTGCTGAGATGGGGCCTCTCAATTTGCATCAATCATTTACATGCGTTTGAATATAACTATGACTCGCACCATTGGATACATCGTCGGATCGATTTCTTCGACTTCAATCAACCGCCGCCTGGCAAAGGCACTTGAGCGTCTTGCTCCCGAGGGTGTCGAAATCAAGGAGATTCCGATCAAGGACCTCGGCTTCTACTCGCCCGACCACGACGCGAACTACCCCGCTGAGGCTGTCGCCTTCAAGCAGGCCATCGCTGACGTCGACGGTGTCATCATCGTGACGCCCGAGTACAGCCGCTCGATTCCGGGTGTTCTGAAGAACGCTCTGGACTGGTCGGCACGCCCCTGGGGTCAGGGTTCGTTCGACGGCAAGCCTGTTGCGATCATCGGAACCTCGGGTGGTGGCATCGCCACGGCCGCTGCACAGCAGCACCTGAAGGCCATCTTCAGCCACTACAACGCGCCGGTTCTCGGCCAGCCTGAGGGCTACGTTCAGACCACGCCCGGCCTGTTCACCGAAGACGGTGAAGTGACCAACGAGGGTACCGCAGAATTCCTGCGCTCCTATCTCGCCGCATTCGAAGCGCTCATCGAGCGTTACGTTCCGGCCGAAGAGCTCGCTAACGCGTAAGTTCCGCGCTTCAGCCCCGCACCCGCTTCGGCCGGTGCGGGGCTTTTTCTGTCCCGTCCCCTCGCGTCCCGTGATCGGTCGCGAAACACATTTTGGTCGGCGAGAAACATGCGGCGCGGGAGGGTTTCGCCGACCAAAATGTGTTTCGCGGTGATGGGCGAGGGTAGGGGGCGGAACCAGGTGGGGCTAGGTGAGGCCGTTGCGGTGGGCGAAGACGACAGCGGCAACGCGGTCGCGGGCGCCGAGCTTGGCGAGCAGGTTTGAGACGTGTGACTTCACGGTTGCCTCGCCGATGAACAGTTCGGCCGCGATCTCGGCGTTTGACAGGGCACGGGCGAGAAGGCGGAGAACGTCGAGCTCACGTTCTGTCAGATCGACGGAAATATGGGCCTGCGTTGTGACACTGGGCGTAGCCGTCGCGCTCGCGGCGGCGGGTGCTGGCGTTGACGCAAACCGCTCGATGACGCGCTTGGTCACCTCCGGCGCGAGCAAAGCATCGCCGGCGGCGGCCACCCGTACGGCGGAGATGAGCTCATCGGCACCGGCGTTCTTGAGCAAGAATCCGCTCGCCCCGGCCTGCAACGCCTGAAAAACGTAGTCATCGCGGTCGAACGTGGTCACAACAACGATGGCGGAGCCCACCGCCGGGTCTGACACGATCTGCCTGGTGGCCTCGAGGCCGTCCATATCGGGCATCTGCACGTCCATGCAGATCACGTCGGGGTGAAGCTCCCGCGCCATAGCAACGGCCTCGCGCCCCGTCGACGCTTCACCGACAACCTCGATGTCATCGGTCGACGCGAGGATCATCCGAAAGCCTGCCCGCATCACGGCGTGGTCATCAACCAGGACGACGCGAATCATGCGCCCACCTCCGTCAGGGGAATCTGCGCGCGCACCAACAAACCGCCATGGGCACGCGGAACCAACTCAATGGTTCCGCCCGATGCAGCCGCCCGTTCCCGCATGCCGAGCTGTCCGAGTCCGGGGCGAACCTGCAACATCGAGCGGCCGGTGTTGCTCACTTCAATTTCAACGAAAGACGGGTCGTAACGCAGGCGAACGTCGGCCGTGGCATCGGGCCCGCCGTGACGGCGCGCATTGGTGAGGCACTCCTGGGTGATGCGGTACAGGTTGGTCTGTACGACGGCCGGAACCGCGCGCTCGTCGCCGAGGATCGTGAAAGCCGTGGGCATGCCAGCGTCGTTGACGTGGCGCACGAGGTCGGAAAGACGGTCAAGCTGCAGCGTCGACGCGTAGGTCGACTCGGTGCTGTCATCGTTCGTGCGCAGGGTTTCTAGCAACAGACGCAGCTCAGCGATGGCTGTGCGCGCGGACGCTTCGATCGTGGTGAGCGCCTCGGCGGCGAGCTGTGGTTCCTTCGTCATCATGAGGCGTGCGGCCGACGCCTGCACACCCATGGCAGAGACGTGGTGGGCGACGACGTCGTGGAGCTCGCGGGCGATCGCGACGCGATCCAGCGCGACGGCCTGTGCCGCGGTGAGCTCGCGTTCCGCCTCCAGCTCGCGCGTGCGCTGCATGAGCTTGTCCTGTTCGATCGCGGCGTTCCATGAGCGATCACCCATGAACCAGGCGCCGCCGAAGAATGCGATGTTGATCAGCACATTGAGCAGCATGTACGCGACGTAGGGGGAGAATAGCCCGGCGCGGGAGAGTCCCTCGTCGATGTCCACCGGCGCGGTTGCTGCGATGTACATGTTGATGAACAGCCACAGCATCATCAGCGACGTGATGATCGCGCGCGCCCAAAACGCCAGGCGACGGTTGTTCACCCACGCGCCCGCGGTAAACAGGGCGATGAACATGGCAATGTTGCCGACGTGGACTTCTGGAACCTGGAAGGTCACGCTGGCAAAATATGTGGCGCACACGATGGCGGCGACGGCGATCGGGTAGCGGCGGCGTACCGCGAGGGCAGCGCTGTTGATGGCGGTCGTGAGCAGCGCCCACTCAATGCCGACCTGACCGGCGCCGTAGAAGTTGACGACCGTCATCAGACCCGCACTGATGACACCCGCAACGAACATTCCCAGGGCGATCCAGAGATCGGTGCGGTACTCCTGCGCGGTGGGAGCCGGGCGGGCAAGAACTTCGGCCATGCTTTTACCGTAGGCGTCGTGCCGCCGTGTCGCCTCCTCCCTGAGGCGGAGATTTCAGATGGCGGCGGTGGCGCTTCGTTAGCCGAAAATCATCGGAATGTCGTCGTCATCGACCGGGTCAAGATCGAGATCGACAACCACCGGAACGTGGTCGCTGGGAATTTCGCCCTTGCGCTCATCCCGCGCAATAAAGGCGCCGGTGACCGTCTCTGCGAGTGCAGCCGAACCGAGAATGAAGTCGATTCTTATGCCCTCGTTGCGGGGGAATCGCAGCTGCTTGTAGTCCCAGTATGTGTAGCCGGTCGGAACCAGCGGGCGAACCACATCCGTCAAGCCGGCGGACTGGAGGGCAGCGAACGCCGCACGCTCCTGCGGCGAGACGTGGGTGGAGACGCCCTCAATGATAGACGGGTCGCCGTTGTCTTCGTCGAACGGAATGACGTTGAAGTCGCCGACGAGGGCGAGCTTGAGGTCGGGGTTGGCGGCCAACTCTGCCTCGGTGTGGCGGGCCAGTGCATCAAGCCAGTGCAGCTTGTATGCCATGTGCGGGTCATCGAGCGAGCGGCCGTTCGGCGTGTACAGGCTCCACACCCGGACGCCGTTGATCGTGGCGCCGATCGCACGCGCTTCCTGTGGTGCGTCGGGACCCTCATAACCCTTCAAGAAGCCCGGCATGTCGGCGAACGCGAGTTCAACGTCTTCAATCGGCTCGCGGCTCGCGATCGCGACACCGTTCCACTGGTTCAGGCCGTGCGCGACCACGTGATAGCCCGCCGCCTCAAAATCGGCGTACGGAAACTGCTCAGGCTTGCACTTGATTTCCTGCATCGCGAGAACATCGATGTTCTCGCGCACAGCGAATTCCACAGTGCGCACGACGCGCGCGCGAATCGAATTGACGTTCCAGGTGGCAAGGCGCATGCCACCAGCCTACGATCACCCGCCGACACCCAGCGACAGCCGCCCTGGTTCTGTCATCCTGGTTCCGTCACCTCAGTTCCTTCATCTGGTTCCGTCACCCAGTTCTTCCATCTGGTTCCGGAACCGGTGCAACCGTCGGATGAATCCGTGAGGACGGGGCGTGCGCGCGGAACTTTTCGGCGTGTCGGCAGATTTCGTCCGACGGTTGCACCGGCCAGCGAGGGAACCACGAGGCTGAGTCGGCGACGGAACCACGGGCTGTGTCAGTCGGGTTACCCCGAGAGCACCTACGGGGTCGCGGTTCCGATGAGCACGCCTCGCGCGAGCGAATGGAAGTGCCGGTTGAAGCCGAGGATCGCGGGCGTCGAACCCGGGGCGATATCGAGCGTGTCAACATCGAGGGCGTCGATCACGAAGAAGTACCGGTGGGTGCCGGTTCCGGCGGGCGGAGCGGCGCCGATGTAGTGCTCGGTCCCTGCCTCGTTCGGAAGCATCATCGCGGCTGCAGGCAGGGCCAACGAACCCGCCGAGCCCGCCCCGGCAGCCAACGATGCGACGTCGGCGGGAATGTTAAAAACGGCCCAGTGCCAGTAGCCGGAACCGGTGGGCGCGTCTGGGTCGAAGCACGAAATCGCGAACGACTTCGTACCTTCGGGCGCACCCGACCACGACAGCTGAGGTGACAAGTCCGCACCTCCGCGACCCGCGCTCCAGGCCGTGAGCGGCAGCGCTTCACCATCGGCAAAGTCGGTGCTGGTGAGCGTCATTGGGGCAAAGTCGCGAAGTT
This sequence comes from Microbacterium sp. NC79, assembly GCF_019061125.1. Taxonomy (NCBI): domain Bacteria; kingdom Bacillati; phylum Actinomycetota; class Actinomycetes; order Micrococcales; family Microbacteriaceae; genus Microbacterium; species Microbacterium sp. NC79. The sequence goes on along the minus strand of NZ_JAHQYI010000002.1, from coordinate 231,270 downwards.
CCGCGAGGGCGGCGTACGGGTCGTACGACAGCATGGCTACCTCCTTGTGGCTTTCAGCCCAGGCTAGCGCTCGCGGCGCGGGAATTGTCGTCACGCCGATTCCGTGGCATTCTCCGATGGAGGTGTCATGACTGATGCAAACGCAACGCCGCGGCGCGCCACGATGAAAGACGTGGCCGCGCTAGCTGGCGTTGGCCTTTCTACGGTTTCTCGGGTGGTTGCCGGAACCGCGGGCGTGCGTGCCGACAAAGTGCGGCGGGTGGAGAGGGCGATTGCGGAACTCAACTTCACGCGAAACGACTTCGCACGCACGCTGCGCACGGGTAACACCGCAACAATCGGCGTGATCGTCACACGGCTGTCTGACCCGTTCTTCGCCCAGCTTGCCCATGCCGTCCAGGAGCGCGCGCAGAGCGAGGGCATGCTTGTGCTGATTGCGTCTGCGAGCGATGACCCGGAGCAAGCCACTCGCGTGTTGCAAAGCGTCGTGAGTCGTCGCCTCGATGGCCTCGTTGTTGTGGTTCCGGAGCAAACGGACGTCTCGTATCTCCAGCAGGAGATCAGCGGAGGCACGCCGATCGTGCTGGTCGACCGCCCGATGGCCGGCGTCGTCGCTGACGAAGTGTTCGCCGACAATGCGGCCGGTATGAGCCTCGCCGTTGATCACCTCGTCGCGCAGGGGCACACCCGCATCGGGTGCTTTGTGCACACGATTGGCGAGTTCACCGCTGATGCGCGCCGCGACGGGTTCGTCGCGGCAATGGCGGCGCACGGCCTCGACGCCGACGCCGAGTTGATGCCGACCGTTATCGAAGACGCCGCTCTCATCGCACCGGTGTTGCAAGCGATGCTTGCCACCGATGACCCGCCCACCGCGATCGTGACAACGAATAGCCCGACAACGAAGGCGACGCTCCGGGCCATCCGCGCGATTGACGCGACGCTCGCGCTCGTGGGCTTTGACGATCTTGATGACGCTGACCTGATGGAACGTTCGGTCACGACCATTGCGCAAGACCCGGCGAACATGGGCCAGCATGCGGCCGAATTGTTGATGATGCGCATTCGGGGCATCGACGCCCCCATCCGCCGCGTCGTTCTCGGCACCCGCCTCGTGACACGCTCGTAGGTTCCGCTCCATTTTCTGCCGCTGATCGGGCTGTTCGCGCAACCATCTTGTTTTTGGCAACGTTTTCAGGTTTTATGAACGCGAGCCGTTGGAATGGACCACGGTGTCTTGCAAATCACACATGCAATCCAAAGGAGGATCACATGCGCAAGTCTGTTGTAGCCATCGCGGGTGTCGCCGCGGCGGCCCTCGCACTCAGTGGCTGCTCGAACTCCGGTGGGGGAGGAGAAGGCGGCGGCTCCGCCAACGAGGTTGAGGTATTTACCTGGTGGGCTTCCGGCTCTGAGAAGGTCGGCCTTGACGCGCTCGAGAACGCGTTTGGCGAGCAGTTTCCCGACATCAAGTTTGTCAACGCATCCGTCGCAGGTGGCGCCGGCTCGAACGCGAAGGCTGCGCTTGCCGCGCGCCTCGAGGCGAACAACCCGCCTGACTCGTTCCAAGCGCACGCTGGTGCCGAGCTCACCGACTACATCGAGGCTGGCCAGCTTCAAGACCTCAGCGGCTTCTACGCTGACAAGGGTTTGAATGAGGTCTTCCCCGAGTCGCTGCTCGAGCGCCTCACCATCGACGGCAAGATCTACTCGGTGCCGTCGAACATCCACCGCGCCAACGTGACGTGGGTGAATGTCGATGTGCTTGAGAAGGCAGGCATCGACCCGAATAGCGCGCCAGCCGACATTGACGCGTGGCTCGTCGACCTCAAGAAGCTGAAGGACTCGGGCGTCGAAACGCCCCTCGCACTCGGTACCGAGTGGACCCAGATGCAGCTATTTGAAACCGTACTGATCGCGGATCTCGGCGCCGACGGCTACTCCGGGCTGTGGGACGGAACCACGAAGTGGGACGACGCGGGAGTCACGACCGCCATTGAGCACTACGGTGATCTGCTCGAGTACGCGAACACCGACTTCGCGGGCCTCGACTGGGATGCGGCAACGCAGATCCTGATCGACGGTCAGGCCGGGTACAACGTCATGGGCGACTGGGCAGAGGCCGCTTTCGCGCAGGCCGGCTGGACGTACGGCACTGAGTACACGACGTGGGCGACGCCCGGCACGGAAGGTGTCTTTGACTTCCTTGCCGACTCCTTCACGCTGCCGGTTGGTGCACCGCACGAGAGCGCAGCGAAGGACTGGCTGACGACCATCAGCTCGGATGAAGGCCAGAAGGTCTTCAACCAGGCCAAGGGTTCGATCCCGGCTCGTACCGACGCGAAGTCGAGCGATTACGGCGCATACCAGCAGACCGCGATGGAGAGCTGGGCTGCTGACACCATCGTGAGCTCGCTCGCGCACGGTGCCGCTGCCAAGATTTCCTGGTCGAGCGACATCTCGTCGGCAATTGGCAAGTTCGGTAGCGACTCTGACGCGAAGGCACTCCAGACCGCCCTCGTCGCCGCTGCTGACAAGGCCCTGGGCTAAACACATACAAAATCGGTGGGCGGGCGTGAGCCCGCCCACCGTGGGGGCACGCATGCATAAGGGAATCCGCAACTGGGGTCCGCCGGTACTCCTCATCTCACCGACGCTGATTCTGATCGCGATCTTCGTGTACGGACTCATCGGCGTGAACACGTCGGTCGCGATGAGCAACCGCCACTCGATCGCACCCGCCACCGAGTTTGTCGGATTCAAGAACTTCAGCGACCTGCTCGCTGAGGAGCGGTTCCAGCACTCGTTGGTGAACCTTGCGATCTTCACGGTCTTCTTCATCGTCGGAACCATGGTGTTCGGATTCTTGTGGGCCTGGATGCTCGATAAGGGCGTGACGGCCGAGGGCGTCTTTCGTAGCGTGTATCTCTTTCCAATGGCGATCTCCTTCGTCGCCTCTGGTGTCGTCTGGCGATGGCTGCTCAACTCGGCCGAAGGGGAGCGCGCGTCCGGCCTGAACCGACTGCTGGAGAGCATGGGCCTTGGCGCCCTCCAAAACGCGTGGTGGAACGAACCGGGCTGGGGCATGGCCGCCCTCGCGATGCCCGCCGTCTGGCAACTCTCCGGCTACGTGATGGCGCTGTTCCTCGCCGGCTTCCGCGGCATTCCGGAAGAACTCCGCGAGGCCGCCCGTATGGACGGCGCCAGTGAATTCAAGCTGTACCGCTACGTTGTCTTCCCGCAGCTCAGCCCCATCGCACTGTCCGCGCTGATCATCGTCGCGCACATGTCGCTCAAGGTCTTCGACCTCATCATGTCGATCACCGGCTCGATCTATCAGACCGAGGTTCCGGCGACGTACCTGTGGGAGGCGCTCACCGGAAACGACTACGCCAAGGCGGCAACGATCGCCACGATCCTGCTCCTCATTGTCTGTGTCTTCATCGTTCCTTACCTCGTGTGGACGATGCGCAACGAGCGAAAGGCCGCCCGATGAGCGTCACCACCGAAATCGAACGCCCCACGGCGACTGCGCATACTGTCACCGGCAGCACCGCCAAGCGCCGCCTCAGCCGCACCGCCAAATACGCGCTGCTGATTCTGTTCGTAGTCGTGGTTCTCATGCCCGTCTACGTGCTGATCGTGACGAGCCTGAAGCCACCGGCCGACGTCAACCCGGCAACCTCGTGGGGTCTGCCTGTGCGCTGGCCGTGGGAAGCCAAGGTTGAGGGCGGCCCGACCGGATTCGATAACTGGATCATGGCTTGGCAGTCACTGGCCCCGGCGATCAGCCGTACCTTCCTGCTCGCGATCCCGGCGGCCATCATCTCCGCGATGCTCGGTTCGATGAACGGCTTCGTGCTCTCCCGCTGGCGGTTCCGCGGTGCCGACCTCGTCTTTGCCCTCATCCTGTTCGGCATGTTCATCCCGTACCAGGCGATCATGACGCCGCTCGTGCAGATGAAGACGTCGCTCGGCATGCCGAGCAACGTGCTCACCCTGCTCATCGTGCACATCATTTACGGCCTGCCGATCTGCACGCTGATCTTCCGCAACTACTACGCCGGGGTTCCGAATGAGCTGATCGAGGCCTCTCGCGTCGACGGCGCTGGCATGCTCACGACCTATGCGCGCATCATTCTGCCGCTGTCGTTGCCCGGCTTCGTTGTCACGATTATTTGGCAGTTCACGTCGGCATGGAACGACTACCTCTTCGCGCTCTTCCTCTCCAATGCCAATGAGGGGCCGGTGTCGCTCGCATTGGTCAACCTGTCGCAGGGCGCCCAACTCGCCAACTACGGTGCGGCGATGGCCGGCGCGCTGCTCGCTTCGCTGCCCACCCTGCTGGTCTACATCATTCTCGGCAAGTACTTCATTGGCGGATTGATGAGCGGCTCGGTCAAGTCGTGACGCAGTTCGTCGTTGCCCTTGACCTCGGCGGAACCAAATTAGACGGCGCGCTCGTCAGTCACGCAGGTGACGTGGTCGCGGGATCTCGCACGCGGGTGCCGACCGGGCGCACGCTGAGCGCCGATGCCCTCACCGCGGCGCTCGCACAGGTGGTGTCACGGGCAGCAGCCGCCGCGAACGGCGCGCCCATCACCGGAATCGGAATAGGCGCACCCGGTCCGATCGCGAGCGACGGCACGTTGGCGTCTGTCAACCTTCCCGGGGTGCACGGATTCCATCTGGAGACCGAGCTTTCCCGCATTGCAGAAGAGGTGCTCGGAACCGCGGTGCCGGTAAAGAGCGGTCACGACGCGGGATGCTTGGCGCTGGGTGAAGCGACGTTTGGTGTGGCTCGGGAGGCCGCGGCCATGATCGGTGTTGTGGTGTCTACGGGCGTCGGCTGTGGCATCGTGATCGATGGCAATCTGGTGCGTGGTACGACCGGCAACGCCGGCCATATCGGCCAAATGCGCGATGAGTCCGGCGTCACCGTCGAGGAGGTGGCAGCAGGTCCGCATGCCGTCGCTTGGGCACGGGAACGCGGATTCAGCGGAACCACGGGGCACGAACTCGGTGCGGCGTACGCCGCAGGTGACGCGATTGCGCAGCAGGCCGTCGAGCGCTCTGCGCGCGCCGTTGGCCGCGCTCTGAGTAATGTCGCCACCCTGCTCGACGTCGACGCCATCGTCATTGGCGGAGGTTTTTCGCACGTCGCGACTGACTATCTGGAGCGCGTCCGCGCCGCGATTCGCGACTCCAGTGTGCTCGCCTACGCCCGCGACGTTGCCGTCATGGTTCCGTCTCTCCAAGGCGAGGGCGCCATCAAGGGGGCTGCCGCCCTCGCGCTTTCGCAGACGGCGCGAAATGTGGCGGAGACGGCCGCTTAGAATCGAAGCATGACCGCGTTCTCGTCGCCCGCCCTGGAAGCTGACCGCCAGATGCTCATTGAGCTCATCAAAAGTGAGGCCGTTTTCCACGGTGACTTCACCCTGTCGAGCGGCAAGAAGGCGTCGTACTACGTCGACATGCGTCGCCTGACGTTGGACCACCGTGCGGCTCCCGCGATCGGTCGCCTGACGGCAGAGCTCGCCAGCGAATTTGACGGCGTGGTTGCTGTCGGCGGGCTCACGCTCGGCGCTGACCCCATCGCCAACGCCGTCATGCACGCGTCGGCTGGCAGCGACAAGCCGCTGGACGCGTTTGTGGTGCGCAAGGAGCCGAAGGACCACGGCCGTGGCCGCCAGATCGAGGGCGCCGAGGTTGAGGGTAAGCGTGTCATCGTTGTCGAAGACACCTCGACCACCGGCCAGTCAGCGCTCAAGGCAGTAGAGGTGCTTCGCGCCGCTGGTGCCGAGGTCGTTGCCGTCATCGTGATCGTTGACCGCAAGACCGGCGCTCAGGCCGCGATTGAAAATGCCGGCCTGGAATGGCGCGCAGCTATTGACCTCGACGACCTGGGGCTCGCACCCCAGTAACCCGTTGCGGTAAGGCGTCGTCGGTCTCCGGCGGCGCCTTACTCGTTCTTGTCGTTCTTGTCGTTCTTGCGGTCATTCATATAACGCCAAATAAACAGCACGAGTGTGGACGAGACGATGACCGTCGAAACCAGGAAGAGAAGATCACGTTCGCTCATGGGCGTTTTCCTTCGGCAGCTGTGTGAACAACGTTCGCGATGCGTTTGGAGACCGTTGCCGGGCTCATTGCCATCGCGATCTGCGTGAGCTGATACTTGCGCACGCTCGCGGGATAAGACTCCCACGTTTCGCGCGCTGCGTCATTCGCATCGAGTGCCTCCTGCAGCTCAGTCGGCACGATGCCAGCCTCGGGGCCATCGAGCACAGACCACCACACCGAGGCTTTTGCCTGATCGATCACGGCCTGGCCTGCTGGCATCATGAGGCCCTGCTCGATGAGGCGGGCGACGCGCACCTTGTTTGTCGCCGCCCACGGGCTGCGTGGCCGCCGCGGCGAATACCACTGCATGCGCCGATCGTCGCCGAGTGACTTGTTGACCGCGTCGATCCACCCGAAGCACAGTGCTTCTTCGACCAAGTCGTCGTAGCTCGGCCGGGGGCGGTCACCTCGCCACACCACAATCCACACGCCGTCTGAGGTGGCGTGATTCTCGCTGAGCCAAGCGCGCCACTGGGCTCTGGATTCGAGATGAACACGCTCCGCTTCGTCCATTCGTGCCATGTCGAAATCCTAGGCGCGGCCCCCGACATTGCCCAGCGTTCTGCGCTCCCTGGTCCGCTGTCCTTCTCGCCGTCTCTCGTGGTTCCGCTCTCCGATGTCGCGGCGGAAGGAAAACACCGCGAGGGAAGGAGAATATGGGCCAATCGTCCTTCTGCCGGCGTGTTTTCCTTCTGCCAGAGCAACGCGGAAGGAAAACACGCCGGGAGTGCTCCGTGGCGGTGTTGGAGCACACCGGAAACCGGATAGGGTTGCCTCGTGGTTGGTTCCCGAGATTCGTGGGATGCGCGTGCGCTCCCGAGTCTTGCTGGGCGTACCTATCTCGTCACCGGGGCGACTTCTGGCCTCGGATTCTTCTCCGCAGAGCAGCTTGCTGCCGCAGGCGCTCACGTTATTTTGAGCGGCCGCAACGTCAATAAGCTCACCGCTGCTCGCGCGGCCATTGGCCGTCGCGTTGCCGGAGCTTCGCTCGAGTCGATGATTATTGACGTCACGAAGCGATCCGTGGTGCGCTCAGCCGCCGCGAGCTTGTCGTCGCACGACCGGCTTGACGGCGTCATCCTGAACGCCGGCATCGTGCACCCGCCGCGTAAGCGTGAAGAGGTTGATGGCCACGAGGTTGTGCTCACCACTAACGTGCTCGGCCACTTTGCGCTCGCGGCTGGCTTGTTGCCGACGCTGGCGAAAGCGGGTCGCGACTACGGAACCGGCCGCATGGTGTGGTTGGGATCGGTATCGACGGCGTCGTGGAAAACGATCAAGGTCGACCCCGAGCTCACAGAAAACTACAGCGGCCCCCGCGCCTACGTGCAGTCAAAGTTCATGGTGCAGACGCTCGCGGCCGAGGCACAGCGGCGTCTCGACGAAGCGAACGTCGCCGTGACCAGCGTGATCGCGCACCCCGGCTACTCGCTGAGCGGTCGCACCGAAGCCGTCGCCGGTGTCAACGAGGTGCGTCGCCTCAAACGATTCTTCGCCAACCTGCAGGCACCCGTGAGCCAGTCCAAAGAATTGGGTGCCACCGCGCAGGTGCGCGCCCTGATAGATCCGCTCGTTCAGGGCGGCGACCTCATCGGGCCTGCGCGCACGTTCACGGGCCCGCCGCGCATCTACCCAGCGGCTAAGCCGACGAAGCTCACCGAGCGTTCGCGCCGGCCCGAGGTTGGTCGCGATGTGTGGGAGTTCTGCGAATCTGCCACGCGCACGGTGTGGCCGTTCACGGCCGCGCAGTCTCCTCGCGACTAGTCCTACCCGCCCCCGTTCTGAAAGGTCTCTTGTGAGCGCCATTCCCGTCATCATTGATTGCGACCCCGGCCACGACGATGTGGTGGCTCTGTGGTTGGCGCTCGGCAACCCGACCCTTGATGTGCGTGCGGTAACCACGGTCGGCGGCAATGTTCCGCTACCCCTCACCACGATGAACGCGCGGGTCGCGCTCACCGTCGCGGGTGTGAACGATGTGCCGATTGCCGCCGGTGCCGCTGGCCCGCTTGCACGCGAGCTGGAGACGGCGGAGTTCATTCACGGCGAAAACGGTCTCGGCGGCCCTGAACTTCCGACGCCGACGATGCCGCTCGATGCTCGCTCAGCGCAGCAGCTCATGGTCGACGTTATCGAGGCGGCCGACGAACCGGTCGCGATCGTCGCCACCGGCCCGATCACGAACGTCGCGGTTTTGGTGCGCGATCGCCCCGACCTGAAGCCGCGTATTCGCGAAGTGGTCTGGATGGGCGGCTCAACCGAGCGCGGCAACGCCACCCCGTACGCCGAGTTCAACGCGCTTGTCGACCCAGAAGCGCTTGCCGTCGTGCTGGAATCCGGCGTGAAGTTCACCATGGTGGGCCTCAACGTCACCCATCAGGCGCTCCTCACCGCCGACGTCCGCGAGCGCATCCTCGCGGTCGGCAATAACACCAGCAAGTTCAGTGACGAGCTGATGCGCTTCTTCTGCGACACCAACGAGGCCGTGTACGGCATGCCCGATGGGCCGCTGCACGACCCGGTCGCCGTCGCCGTACTTGCCGCGCCTGAGACCGTTGAGGTTGTGCACACGCGTCTGGACGTGGAAACGCACGGAACCCACACGCTGGGCGCCACGAGCGTTGACCTGCACGGCATGCTTCAGCGCGAGCCCAACGCGTATGTGGCCGTTGGCCTCGACGTAGACGCGTTTTGGAGCGCGGTCGTCGACGCCATCAAGACTCTCGACTGAGGCGGTGGCGGCTACGCGGTCAGCCAGACCGACCGGGTAGCGCCGGGCGGAACCATGCGGCTGACGCCGTCGACGTCGACACCCGTTTCTGAGACGGTCACCGTGGTTCCGACCAACAGTCCGGCCTCATCGATCGCGCGCAGTAGATCCGGGTCGTGGTCGCTCACGCGCAACACGTTGCCTGTGTGCCCAACGGGAGCATCGGCCAACAGCACGAACGGCGTGAATGCGACGACAAGGTTCTCATCGGGAATCGCGTCGCCGTGCGGATCGAAGCGCGGGTTACCCAGCTGTGCGTCGATCTTTGACAGCAGACGATCGCTGAGCGCGTGCTCAAGGATCTCGGCCTCATCGTGCACTTCGTCCCACGAGTAGTCGAACGTCTTCACGAGCCATGTCTCAATGAGGCGGTGACGGCGCACCATTGCCAGCGCCCGTTCACGCCCCGCCTCGGTCAGCGTGACCGCGCCATACGGAACGTGCGAGACGAACCCAGCGGTAGCCAACTTCTTCACCATTTCGGTGACGCTCGATGGTGCGATGCCAAGCTTGCCAGCGAGAACCGAGGGCGTAATCGCTTCGTCTTGCCACTCCGTGTGGGCATAGACGGTCTTCAGATAGTCGTCGGCCGCAGGAGATCTCACCGCACCAGGCTACTCGCCTTCGAGGTTGAGTACCCATCGCATTGTTTACCTGCCAGCCCTGGATTGCGTCGTAAGCCGGACGTAGCATGGGCATCACGTGGGCGTATCCCCGTCCACCCGACGAAGGAGCACGCCATGATGAACATGACCGACATGATGAAGTCCATGCCGATGGATGACACCGCGATGGCCTCGATGGATATGGCCGTTATGCAAGAGTGCATGGAGGCATGTAACGCCTGTATGCAGGCATGCACGATGTGCTCCGGAACCATGGCGGGCATGGACGGCATGGGAATGTGCGTCTCGATGAGCACGATGTGCGCCGAGATGTGCCAGACCATGATGAAGATGATGATGCACCCGATGGCGATGTCACGCGACACCATGATGCCGATGCTTCAGGCGACGGTCGCCATGACGAAGGCCTGCATGGACTGCTGCAACGAGCACGCTGAGATGAGCGAGACCTGCCGCATGTGCGCGATGGCGTGCGAGGCGGCTATGAAGGCGTGCGAAAAGATGATGGCAGCGATGAGCTAACCCACAGCGCCGGGCTTCTGGCCCGACCGGCACCTCGCGATACGTCAGCGTGCGACGTTGACGCGAGTGTCGCCCGCGACGAGCACGTCGTAGCGTGCATGCACCGACACCGGCTCACCAACGTGCAGTGAATCGGTGCGATCGGTGTGGTTCCACACCCGCACGCTCTCGCCTGCGAGCGTTGCCACCGTGATCCAACCGTCCGACTCAACGGCAGTCACCAGGGCGTCGACCCAGCCGCTTGGGGTGGCCGTTGCGAGTCGCCACTGGATGGCGCTCAGTTGGTGGCCGGAGCGGTCGTGGACGCACATCTCACCCTGCTCGCATGCGGTCGCAAGTGACTGCTGGAGGCGGGCGGTGGTGAGCATGATGGTCCTTTCAACGGGGTGACATCACGGTACGTCTCACCCATGACGATGGCGAAAAGCCCCGTCACACAGTGAAACAGAGGCGGAACCAGGGGGAGCGGGGCCAGCGATTAGGCTGGATGGGTGAGTGAAGAAACCCCGGAACGGTCAACCCACGGCGTCGGCCCCTGGCAGGGGGAGTGGCCGGAGGGCGACTGGTACGACTCCGAACTGCTCCGTGACGGCGACACTCGCAACGTGATCGACAGGTACCGGTACTGGACGATGGAGGCCATCGTCGCCGACCTCGACACGCAGCGCCACGCGTTTCACGTGGCAATTGAAAACTGGCAGCACGACATGAACATCGGGTCGATCGTGCGAAGCGCCAACGCGTTCCTCGCTGACACTGTGCACATCATTGGTCGTCGCCGCTGGAACCGCCGTGGTGCGATGGTCACTGACCGCTACCAGCACGTTGTGCACCACGAAACGGTTGAGGCCTTCGCCGCGTGGGCAGCAAGCGAAAACCTGCCGATCCTCGCGATCGACAACGTTGGTGATGCCAAGCCCGTCGACAAGGCTGAACTTCCGGAACGATGCGTCATGCTGTTCGGCCAGGAGGGGCCCGGACTCTCTCCCGAGGCGCTCGCGGCAGCCGACGCCTTCATTGAGATCACGCAGTATGGTTCCACGCGCTCGATTAACGCTTCAGCAGCGGGCGCCATCGTGATGTATGAATGGTGCCGCCGCTACGCGAGCTAACGGCTAGACCGACGCGTCCTTCGAGAGCTGCGAAACGTAGATGCCATCGCTCTCGCCCGTGATGCGCAGCGTAATGGTTCCACCACCGGTGAACTTCAGGGCCGTGGGCGTTGCCGCCTCGCACTCCACCGGGGTGGATGCGACCACAATCTGGTCGTCGATGAGCACTTCTGCGGTCACCGATCCCTCAGCGGCGCAGGCAAACTCGGCAACCCAACCGCCGTCCGCGGCATCCTTTGCCGTGGCGTCCACCGGTTCGCCCGGGGTGAGCCTGCCCTCGGAGCGCAGCGCCACCGCAGCGCTTGTCGAGTTCTCCGGCAGGATCTCTTCGAACGTGGGCTGGTCACCAAGGTCAGGCTGCTGCGTCAGCGTGACGGTCGGGCTCGGTGCCTCGCCGTTGGGTGTCGTACCTCCGGCACAACCGGTCAGAGTGAGCAACGCTGCAATCGCAACGGCGGGAGTCGTCAACCACAATCGCTTCGTCATGTGACCAGAGTAGGCCGCATAGCGGCTTCTGCACCCTAAATGTTGCTGTCAATCCACGCATCGGTGCGAATGCGCGCACCGAGTGTGACCAAACGCGCCAGCATGTAGATGCCAAAGAAGCACACGGCGACCCACACCAGACCCGACGAACCGGTCGGGTGCAGTGCGACGACGAGCCAGAGCGCTGGGACGGTCGGAACCAGGTTGATGAGGCCGACGATGGCGAGGTATTTGGCGTCACCTGCTCCCATCAGCACGCCATCCAGCACGAACACCATGCCGCAGATTGGTTGCGCAATGGCGAGCACGAGGAGGGCAGGCATGATGAGCGCGGCGACCTCCGTGCTCCCGGTGAAGAGCAGGCCAATCACACCGCTGAACGCAGCGATGAGTACCCCGACGATCAGGCCGAACCAGGCGCCCCAGGCGAGTGTGCGTCGCAACACGAGGCGGGCCTGTCGGGGATCGTTCTTGCCAAGCGCGAGGCCGACGAGTGCTTGCGCGGCGATCGCGAGCGCATCGAGCGCGAATGCGGCGGTGGAGAACATCGTGAATGCGATTTGCCAACCCGCGAGCTCATCGGTGCCGAGGGAAGTGGCGACGGCAACGGTGAGTAAGAGTGCGAGGCGCAGGCTCACGGTGCGCAAGAGAAGCCACCCGCCGCTGCGGGCGTTTCCGGCGACGCCGTCACGTTGCGGGCGAAGACGGGCTTCATGCTGGCGGGCGAGGCGCGTGACAATCAGCACGTAGGCGCCGACCATGCCCCACTGTGCGACAACGGTTCCTGCGGCTGAACCGCCGATGCCCCAGTCCAAAACGTAGATGAAGATGTAGTTGAGCAGGGCGTTGGCGCCGAATCCGACACCGGCGATCCACAGCGGCGTGATGGTGTTCTGTAGTCCTCGCAAGAGACCCGTCGCTGCGAAGACGATGAGCATCGCGGGCAGACCGCCCATCGAAATGCCGAGGTAAATTGTGGCCTGCTCAGCGACATCAGCGGGCGCATTGAAGAGTGAGATCAGCCATGGCGAGGCGAGATAACCAGCCGTCGCGAGAATGGCGCCAAGGCCCAACGCCAGCCACATGCCGTCAATGCCGACCGAGACCGCCGAACGTGTGTCGCCTGCACCAAACTTTCGGGCGACGGCGGGCGTGGTCGAGTAGGCCAAGAAAACCATCAGCCCGACGATCGTCTGCAAGACGGCAGCCGCGATGCCGAGACCAGCAAGCGGAACCGTGCCGAGGTGGCCAATCATGGCCGAGTCGAGCATCAGAAACAGCGGCTCCGCAATGAGAGCACCAAACGCAGGAAGAGCGAGCGTGAGAATGTCGCGGTTCAGGGTGGAGGGTGCTGTCACGTCTCCAGCCTATGGGTGCGCCGAAAAAGACCCCTCAAACATGGCGGTGTCCCGGGCAGATCGGCATAGGCTGGGTGCATGAGTGCTCTCGTGCCTTCCGGCCTGAAAACCGAAGAATTCAACGACCAGATTCGCCCGCAAGACGACCTGTACCGTCACGTCAACGGTGACTGGATCGAACGCACCGATATTCCCGAAGACAAGGCGCGGTGGGGTTCCTTCAACGAGCTCGCGGAGCAGGCCGAAAAGCACGTACACGAGATCATCGAAGAAATCGTGACGGCTGAACCCGGCACCGACGCCCGTAAGGCGGGCGACATTTACGCCAGCTTCATGAACACCGACGCGATTGCTGCGCATGGCACCGCGCCGCTTCAGCCGTTGCTTGAGCGCGTAGACGCCATCACCGACGTCCCGAGCCTGCTCACCGTGCTTGGCGAGTTCGACCGCGAAGGTATCGCGAGCGTAATCGGCATGTTTGTGGAGCCCGACCCTGGCAACCCTGAGCGGTACGTTCCTTTCCTTCTGCAGAGTGGCATCACGCTGCCAGACGAGAGCTACTTCCGCCTCGATAACTTCGCCACCGTGCGCGAGCAGTACCTTGCTCACATTGAGACGATGCTCACCCTCGCAGGCATCGACAATGCCGCCGAGCAGGCGCAGCGCATCTTCGACCTGGAGAAAGAAATCGCCTCCCACCACTGGGACAACGTGCGTAGCCGTGACTCCGTCGCGACATACAACCTGCGCACGTGGGCTGAAATGCAGGCGGCCATGGGCGTTGACATGACGCCGTGGCGCGACGCGGTAACGCCGAACAGCACCGCCGCGCTGGATGAGGTCGTGCTGTACCAGCCCTCGTTCTTTGAGGGGCTCGGAACCATGCTGACGGCTGAGCGTGTTGCCGACTTCGTTTCGTGGTTGCGCTTCAAGGTCGTGCACGCGGCTGCTCCCTACCTGACGGACGAGCTGGTGAACGCAAACTTTGCGTTCTACGGCACCGCGCTTACGGGTGTTCCGGTGATCCGTGAGCGCTGGAAGCGCGGCGTTTCGCTGACCGAGGGTGCGATGGGTGAGGCGATCGGCAAGGTCTATATTGACCGTCACTTCCCGCCAGCTGCGAAGGAAGCGATGGACGACCTCGTCGCGAATGTGGTTGAGGCCTACCGCCAGAGCATCGCGAAGCTGGATTGGATGGGTGACGAGACGCGCGAGCGCGCCCTCGACAAGCTCTCCAAGTTCACGCCCAAGATCGGCTTCCCGGTGAAGTGGCGCGACTACTCGTCCCTCGAAGTCTCGGCTGATGACCTGCTCGGCAACGTTCGCGCCTCGGCCGTACACGAACACGATCGCCAGTTCGCTCGCGTGGGTGAGCCGATCGACCGCGACGAATGGTTGATGACTCCGCAGACCGTGAACGCGTACTACAACCCGCTCATGAACGAAATCGTCTTCCCTGCGGCCATTCTGCAGTTCCCGTTCTTCGATGCTGACCGCGATGCGGCCGCCAACTACGGCGGTATTGCTGCCGTTATCGGTCACGAGATCGGGCACGGTTTCGATGACCAGGGTGCCACGTTTAACGGCGACGGCAAGCTCGAAGACTGGTGGACCGAGGCTGACAAGAAGGCCTTCCAGGAGCGCACCGCGTCTCTCATTGCGCAGTACGACGCCCTGGTTCCGGTCGGTCTCGACGACGCGAACACCGTGAACGGTGCCCTCACGATCGGTGAGAACATCGGCGACCTTGGCGGCCTGGGCATCGCGCTTAAGGCATACGAACTGTCGCTTGGCGGCGCTGAGGCTCCGGTCATCGACGGATACACCGGTGTGCAGCGTCTGCTGCTGAGCTGGGCTCAGGTGTGGCAGCAGAAGTCACGCGAGGCGGAGACGATTCGTCTTCTGACGATTGACCCGCACTCGCCTGCCGAGTTCCGTTGCAACCAAATCGTGCGCAACATTGATGCCTTCTACGAGGCGTTTGATGTCACCGAATCCGACGAACTGTGGCTTGATGCGGATCAGCGCGTCACGATCTGGTGATATGACTCCGCGTACCCGTCGGGAGCAGGCAGCGGCTCAGGCCGAGCTGTTGCCTGCCCGTCGTGGTGCCCGGCATGCGTCGAGGCGCATTGACGCCTCTAGGCGTGGGTTTGCCGCGACGCTTCGTGCGCTCGAAGAGCTTGCGGCGACGGGCGCGCAAGTGTCGCTCCACGTGCGAGACGTGGACCGCGACAATGTCGTGGTCGCTGGCGATGACTATGTGTCGCAGCCGATTGGCGGCCTCGGCGCTGTGGCGGTACTGCTCGAAGTTGCCGTGCAGTTTGATGCGGGCACGCTCGACCCCGCCGAACTCGTTGACCGCTCCAACGTGGTTCCAGCCCCCGTCGCCGGAATTTGGAACCACCTCGCCGCCACCAACTTCACTCTCGCTGACGTCGCCGTATTAGCTGCAGCGACCGGTGATCCTGTCGCGACAAATGCGTTGCTTGCGCGCGTCGGAACCGAGGCGGTGCGGGTGCGGCTGGAGAGTTTGGGGTTGACGCGTCTCGCCGTCCTGGACGGATTTCGCGACAACCGCGGCCCGGACGACGCCCCGGATCTTGCGGTTGGTTCCACGCGGGAAACCGCGGGACTCTTTGCCGCGCTTGTAAACAGCAAGGTTGTTGACCCTGCCGTGAGTGCGCAGGTGGCAGAGTGGCTGAGTTTGAACCAAGACCTCAGCCTGGTGGCATCGGCGACGGGTCTGGATCCGTTCGATCACGAAAACGACAAGCACCGCATTCTGTTCATCAACAAGACGGGTCGTGCCGAGGGTGTCCGGGCCGAGGCCGGGGTGCTTGCCGGGCCGCGGGCGGGCGTTGCTTACGCCATCACGGTGTGCTTCGATGACCTTTCCATCGTGCACCGACTGCGTGTGCACGATGCGATGCGCACGTTCGGCATCGAACTGATGGAATACGTGTTCTGACACACGCTCGGGCGTTACGGCGCAGGCGGCGCGGCGGTGGACGAGCGAACGATGAGTTCGCTTCGCACGGGTTGGGTGGCGGTTGCCGAGCCGGTGCCCTCGATCTGTGCGATCACGCTCAGCGCCGCGGCGGCACCGACTTCATCGAATGGCTGCCGCACGGTCGTGAGCGCGGGGGACGCGTAAGCGGCAAAAGTTAGCGCCATACAATTTGGCGGGGGCGCTGCAGAGGGTGCGCAGGGCCAGCGCCGGAACCAGCGGTTGGTGGCGGGGGCTTCGCTGCGGTTCGTGTCGCCAAACCCGTATTTGGTCGTGAGGCCCGGTAAGAATGGCCCCAAAAGTACGGGTCTCGCGACCGAGTACGGGTCTCGCGACAGAGCGAGGGCGCCGGAACCATGGGCTGGGGTGCGGGGGAGCCTGCGGAACCAGAGGCGGGGTTCCGGAACCACGGGTCGGGTGCCGGGGTAGGGTTTCAGCATGTTGTCTGCTGACGCCACGCCCCACCGCCGAGCCGACCGCGAGATCGTGGGGTGGATCGTGCCTGCGGGTGATCTCTGGCAGGGCGTCGATGTGCTGGGGCGCACGGTCGGGGAGCCAGCCGAATGGCTCGACGTCGAAGAGAGGCTCGAAGAGTGGGGCATCAGCTTTCTGGCCGACGCATGGACGCTCGAACTCCCCGAAGGCCCGACCCGCGTGCGCCTCGTCGAGGTCACGCCCGACGGCATCGTCGTGAAAACCGAAGACTTCGGCGCGATCGATGCGCCGACCACGCGATACGACCTGCCCTGGCCCGCGCCGACCACCCTCCGGCCCACTCGCGCAGACGACCCCAATCCGTTCTTCTCCTAGCTAAGCTGACGGGCATGAGCAACGAAGCTCCGAGCGGCGTTGGCCGCAGTGCCCAGTCCGCAATCTTCCGTGCCGGCATCGGCGGAACCGCACCCCAGGTTCCGGTCGACCCCTCTGTGCTCTTCGACGCGGCTCGGCGAGCGCTGTCGAAAGAAGCCGCCGCCTACATCTTTGGCGGTGCCGGCGTTGAGCGCACCATGGCCGCCAACCGCGCCGCATTCGATGACTGGCAGGTGTGGCCGCGTCCGCTCACAGACGTCAGCATGAGAAACCTCGAAACCACGGCGTTCGGGGTTACCAGGCCGACGCCATTCATTCTCGCGCCTCTCGGCGTCATGGAGATGGTGCACCCCGAGGCAGACTTGGCGGTCGCACGCGCAGCGGTAACCGCACAGATGCCATATGTGCTCAGTAACCAAGCGTCCTTTCCCATGGAAGACGTTGCCGCAGAGGCGCCAGCTGGAGAACGCTGGTTTCAGCTGTATTGGTCGGCATCTGACGAACTGAACGAATCTCTTGTAACGCGAGCCGAAGGTTCCGGTTGCACAGCCATCGTCATCACTGTCGACACGCACCTCCTCGGCTGGCGCACCCGCGACCTTGACCTCGGGTACCTGCCTTTCACACGGGCCATGGGCATCGCGCAGTACCTCACCGACCCGGTATTTAAGAGGTTGGTGGCAGCGCGGGTGGCGGAACCACAGGGCCAGCGGGCCGCGGTGAAGATCACTCCGAAGGCGGTACTGGCGGGTATTTCGATCGCCCGCAAGGGCGAATCGCTGACGGGCGCTGGCCTGCGGGACAGCCTGAAGTCGCCGCTGCCGCGTGCCGCGGTTGAGACATTTCTTGACGTCTTCTCGACCCCCGCGCTGACGTGGGGCGACATTGTGCGGGTGCGCGAATGGACGAGCTTGCCCATCATCATCAAAGGCATCGTGCATCCCGATGACGCGGTTCGCGCCCGGGATGTTGGCGTCAACGGAGTATGGATCTCAAACCACGGCGGGCGCCAGATTGATGCCAGCGTGCCGACGCTCTACGTGCTGCCTGAGATCGTCGCGCGGGTTGGCGGTGACGTCGAGGTGATCTTTGACTCCGGCGTGCGTGGCGGTGCCGATGCGCTTATTGCGCTGGCCCTCGGCGCCTCGCTTGTTGCGATCGGTCGACCGTACGCCGCGGGCCTCGCGCTCGCGGGAGAAGACGGGGTGCGGGAGGTGTTGCGCAACCACCTGGCCGAGCTCGACATCACGATGGGACTCGCCGGTCGCACGCGCATCAGCGACCTCGACCCGACCGTGCTGCGGCACCGTGGGCGAGCCGATTAGGCGGGGCCCGCGCACGGGATATGTGGGCCGGGGATCGCTGTCTGGGAGGGGGTGGTGGTGTGCCCAAAGAATTGACATACTCGGTGCAACAAAGGCGGAAGCCCGTTAAAGGAGCGGAATCAATGATCACGGCATCACGGCATCACGGCATCACGGCATCACGGCATCACGGCATCACGGCATCACGGCATCACGGCATCACGGCATCAGGTAAGCGAGCGGCCAAGATCGGGCTGGTAGTTCTAGGAACTGTCGCTCTCTGCGGCGCGTCATTCTTGCCCTCGACATCTGTTGCGGCCTCAGAAGAGAATGAATCGCCAACGCGCGGATACTTTGCGGGTGTAAATGAGACTGCCCCTCTGTCATTCGGCGGGTTCGATGTGGAACGCGCTGCAGAAAACGGCTTCGATGTTCGAACGGATCCGCAGGGCTGGCAATACGCAGTACCTTTCGGCACTCCCGAGGACAGTATGGAAGGCGCGGAGTTTCGGTTTCACCCGGTTCTTGGTGTAACGGAGCTTCTCGGCGAACCAAACCCTTCGCCGCGGAACACAGTCGGCGGTGAATGCGGGACGAGCACGATCACGCTCTACACAAGGACCTCTGGATATACCGCGTACAACCTTAACGGGAGCATGGGCGGGGCCATTTATCACACGTGGAAAGTTGGCGTCAGTTCCCAGACGGCAAACGCGATTGTAGATAAGAGTGGGTTACCACCGTTCCCGACGGTCAGTTTGAGTTGGGGAACCGACTTCACATTCGACGTCGGGCAGAGCTCCACGGTGTACGCCGCCATGGGTGAGGGCGTCGTTGAGACGGTGCTCGGAATTTGCTATTCTACCGGCCCTTCCGACTCGATCTAGAGGAATCATGGAGCTTTCGGATGTCATAAAGGCCCGACGCAACGTGGACCGCGCACGCGCATTCGGGCAACCGCTCCTACATTCTGCGTATCCGCAGGCTTCGGTGGTGGGGTATTCATTGAACGCCGTGAATGACGTCGACAAGAGTATTGAAGTGAACCACGTCGTCGGGCCGCTCGGTTCGCCGAATATGCTTTGGTTCTCGACACGCACCTCAATCGCGACGGAGCTACCGGACGAACAACTGCTATCCCATGCCATTTCGGTCGTGATGAACAAGCTCATGCCCGAAGTGGGAGTTGAAGCTGTACTGGCTCAACGGGGCCTCCTTGTTGCGGAACTGCAATCTCTTGACCATCGTGTGCACTCGATCGTCATCGACGAACATCCAACCCGTGCGTTCGGCTTCGAGTATGAAGGAGTCACCTTTCTCTGCGTCGAACTTCGGTCTGCCGTCGTCACAACAGTGGCTGCACCGGAGCACATTATTGATGCGGGCTTCGTCACGAGATTTCCGACGGAGTGAGCGCCGAATAGACACGTCTGCTCACTTGATCGATGCTTACGCAAATTTCTTCGGCGCGCGGTAGACCAGCTCGTGAGCCTTTGCGAGGTGCTCGTCGGTGATCTCGTAGTGCGCTCGGGGCACGAATTGATCGGTATCGAAGATCGCGACGGCGCCTTCTGGGATGCCGCCAGCTGACCTGACCGCGCCTTTGCGGCGAACGCCGCGCGGGTAGGATGGGTGAGCGCGGCCTTGCGTGCGCCGCGCTTTCGAAACCCCACCCCTTCACGACCATTGGAGCCACCATGGCCGAGCAGTCCCGTCTCGACAAAGTCATTGCCCTCGCCCGTCACCGCGGGTTCGTTTTTCAAGCGGGTGAGATTTACGGCGGTTCGCGTTCGGCGTGGGACTACGGCCCCCTCGGTACCGAGCTGAAGGAAAACATCCGTCGCCAGTGGTGGCAGACGTTCGTGCGCGGCCGTGGCGACATGGTGGGCCTCGACTCGTCGATCATCTTGCCCAAGCGCGTGTGGGAAGCATCGGGTCACGTCGCGACGTTCTCCGACCCGCTGATCGAGTGCCTGCAGTGCCACAAGCGTCACCGCGAAGACCACCTCATCGAGGCGTTCGTTGCGAAGAAGGGCCGTCAGCCGGAGAACGGCCTCGCCGACATCGTCTGCCCTGACTGCGGAACCCGCGGCAAGTGGACAGAGCCGAAGGCGTTCTCTGGCCTCGTTAAGACGTACCTCGGTGTCGTCGACGATGAGTCGGGTCTGCACTACATGCGCCCCGAGACGGCCCAGGGTATTTTCGTGAACTTCGCGAACGTGTTGACCGCTGCGCGCAAGAAGCCGCCGTTCGGTATCGGCCAGGTTGGTAAGGCCTTCCGCAACGAAATCACGCCCGGAAACTTCATTTTCCGCACCCGTGAGTTCGAGCAGATGGAGATTGAATTCTTCGTACCGCCCGCCGAGGCCCAGGAATGGTTCGACCACTGGGTACAGGCGTGCTGGGACTGGTTCGTCGACCTGGGCGTCAACCCCGAGAACATGCGCCAGTTCAACGTGCCCGACGACGAGCGCGCGCACTACTCCGCCGCCACGATCGACTTCGAGTACCGCTTTGGCTTCCAGGGGTCGGAGTGGGGCGAGCTCATGGGCGTCGCCAACCGCACCGACTTCGACCTGTCGAGCCACTCAGAAGCGTCAGGTCAGAGCCTCACGTACTTCGACCAGGCTTCCGGCGACCGTTACACGCCGTACGTCATTGAGCCGTCGTTCGGCCTGACGCGTTCGATGATGGCCTTCCTCGTTGACTCCTACGTCGAAGAAGAGGTTCCGAACGCGAAGGGCGGCGTAGACACCCGCACGGTGCTCAAGCTTGACCCGCGCCTCGCACCGATCAAGGTCGCCGTGCTGCCGCTCAGCCGCAACGAGAAGCTTTCGCCACTCGCGCGCCAGGTGGCCGACGAACTGCGTGGCAACTGGAACATCGACTTCGACGACGCTGGCGCGATCGGCCGCCGCTACCGTCGCCAGGACGAAATCGGTACCCCGTTCTGCGTCACCGTTGACTTCGAATCGCTCGAAGACAACGCCGTGACCGTGCGCGACCGCGACACCATGGAACAGCAGCGCGTCGCTATCGACGAACTGCACGCCTTCCTCGCCGAGCGCCTTCGCGGAGCGTAAGCAAACGAACAACGGAACGTTCCCTCGAGCAATTGAGGGAACGTTCCGTTGTTCATTCCACCGGTCGATGAGCGAGCGTCCCCGCTGGCGCGCAGCGAGCAGCAGGCGAGACGAAACGTGCGGCCGCCAGCTGAACCCAGACCCAGTCGTTAATGTGGGGCGGTGCAGGCACTGAGATCGGTGCAACCGCCACGGGGGGAGACTTGTGGTTGAGTAGGCGGGTGAGCACGCCTGTGACCAGACCGCCAGTCTCCCTGGTGCGAGTGACGGTTGCCTTGGTCGTGACGACGCTGGTGCTCGGCGGGATCGGGGCGGCGCTGCGCGATCAACCCGATGACAACTCGATGCGCGGCATGGCGCTCGGGTTCGGCGGAGCACTGCTCTCGGGCTTTGTGATCACGGGAATCGTGTGTTTTCGAGACATCATCAGGCGACACCTGCTGTGGGCGATTCCTGCACTGTGGGTGGCCTCGGCTCTGGCATGCGCGGCAACTCTGCCTGCTGACGCTCCGGCGGCTGACTACATCATGCCCGCGGCGCTCCCGCCGCTCTTGATGATGATCGGCGTCCTCGTCTTCCTGGTCATCGGCTGGCCCTTAGCGATCCTCGTGATCAGCGTCGTGAAGCCGGGCCGATATCCGGCGTCACTCGTGTGGGGCTGTGCGGCGGCCATCACGTTCGCTGGCACGTATCCGTTTGTCGCTGCCGCCGTCGCGACGCCGCGATCTCTGACCCGGTGGGGGCAGGGCGGTGAAATTCTCGGTGCGGTTCTGGGCCTCAACGACCTGCCGATTGAGAACGAAACGGCGCTGTGGTTCACGCGTGCGTTCCTCGCACTCTCCATCGCGGTCGGGATCATTGCCCTCGTGCAAGCCAAGCGTGAACGCGCACGCTAAGCAGACCCTGCGCATAACGACCAGCGCAGTGAGGGAGCCGAGTCGTCCGATGACCGCAACAAACCTGGCAGAATAGAAGCATGCGTTCGCCTCGTGTCACTCGCGTCCTTCGCGGCTCGGTGGCTGGCGCGTTCGCAACTTTCGTTGCGCTGATGTCGCACGTTGCCGCCGGCGGCGCGCTTCCCGGATGGGTCGGCATCGCGGTTCCGCTCGTGTTGTCGATGCTGCTGTGCATCGTCATCGCGGGCCGCAAGCTTTCAGCCACTCGCACCCTCATCGGCGTGAGCGTCAGCCAATTCTTCTTCCACACGCTGTTCATCCTCGGCACGGCTTCCAGCCCCGCGGGTGGCACTTCGATCGGTCACCATAACCACGGCGCCATGGTCATGACCGAGTGGGAGACGGCCGCGACCCTCATCACCGCAGACACCACAATGTGGGGTTGGCACGCGCTCGCGGCAGGCGTGACCGCCGTCGTCATGTACCGTGCCGAACGTGCCGCCGTCGTGATGCGCGCGCTCGCCGCCGCGATCGGCGCCTGGCTTCGCCGCGTCATCGCCCTGCTCGTTGGCATTCTTGTCGACCCCGCTCGCGCAACGCGTAGCGTCGTTGACACCACGGTTCTTCCGGCGCTTGATCGCCTCTTCGTTGCGTCCGCCTGGCGGCGCGGCCCACCAATCGCACGCGTGCTCTGACTCCCTCCGCTGAGCAAGCGGAATCCTTCACCCCTAAACGCCTCAGGCGTCGGGGGATCAACGCGTAGCCTGATGCTTCGGGCATCGGCGCGCAGATGGGTCACATCATGCGTATTGCACGTGTTTCGAGCGCGGCGGCACTTGCCGCGCTGCTGGTTCTCGCGTCGGCTCCCGCCGCGTTCGCGCACGAAGAGCTGATCTCGAGCACTCCCGCCGTTGGGCAGGAGTTCGAGACGGCGCCCGAGACGGTCACGCTGAGGTTCTCGGCAGAAGTGATGACGATGGGTGCGGCGATCGTTGTGGTCGATGCTGATGGCACCGACTGGGTCGTCGACGAACCTGTCGTTGACTACAGCGAAGTCATCGCAACGCTCGAACCGGGCATGCCAGAAGCCGGATACGAAGTGCGTTGGCGCGTCGTCTCCAGCGACGGACACCCGATCAGTGGAATCATTCCGTTCACCGTTGGTGACGCGGAACCACTGGTGCGCGAGAGCGCCGCACCAGTGGCTCAGGAATCGACGACAGCGGAACCAGGATCAGCGGAAGAAGAGCAGAGCACAGCAGGCGACGGGGGAGTACCCCGCGCCCTCCTCATCGGGGGAGCCGCGGCTGTTATCGCCGCCGCCGCATTCACCCTTTTCTCCGTTACTCGTCGGCGCGCACAGCGTACCGACACCGAGACGACCGATGCCTAACATCGCGTCTCACAACATAAGGACTATTGCTATGACTTTTAAGAACACCGCCTCCATCCGTTTCGCTCGCCTCGGTGCCCTCGTCGCTGTCGGCGCCCTCGCTCTCACGGGTTGCACCGTTGTCGCCAACGAGCCGGGCATGACGCCGACGTCCACTGAGGCCGCGGCTGCCACCGTCGCAGGAGATGCCGTCACGGTGCACGATGCGTGGATCAAGGCCGTCGAGTCGGGCATGACGGGTGCCTTCGGACACCTGGAGAACACCGGAACGAGCGACGTCACGGTGGTGTCGGTTGCGACTGCGGTTTCGCACATGGTGGAGCTTCACGAAACCGTCGAAACCGACACAGGTGAAATGAAGATGCGTGAGGTCGAGGGCGGATTCACCATCCCCGCAGGCGAAACACTCGCGCTGGAGCCCGGCGCGAACCACATCATGCTGATGGGCATTGAGTCACCGCTCGTTGCCGGTGACGTCGTCACCTTCACGGTCACCTTCTCCGATGACTCGACGCTCGAGTTCGAAGCTCCGGTGAAGGACTACACCGGAGCAAACGAGAGCTACGACGACCTCGAGCACGGCGACGGCGACCACGAGGGTATGGATCACTAATGACGAAAACCGATTCGGGCGCGCGTCGGCCTGGATCGACCCGGCGACAGTTCCTCCTCGGAGGCGCTGTCGCCGGCGTCGCGGCCGCCGCAGCGATCGGCGTTGACTATGCGCTGAACTCGTCATCCACGCCAGCGAAAACTCCCAGCCCGACAGGCGAACCGGTCATCCACGGTGGCGAAACGGTGGCGTTTCACGGGAAACATCAGGCAGGCATCGCCACCGATGCCCAAGCACACGGCACCTTCATCGGTCTTGACCTCAAGCCCGAGATCGATCGCGGGGGCCTGCGTCGCCTGATGCAGATCCTCACCGACGACGCTGCCCGACTCACCGCGGGAGAACCCGCGCTCGCCGACTCCGAACCCGAAATGGCGATCACCCCCGCGCGGCTGACGGTCACCTTCGGATTCGGGCCCGGCTTTATCGCCCGAGCCGGTGGTTCCGGCATCTCGCAATTGCCCGCCTTCGGTATTGACCGGCTGCAACCCGAGTTCAGCGAGGGCGACCTGCTGATGCAGATCGCGGGAGATGACCCCACAACCGTTGCGCACGCCGCCCGTATGCTGCTCAAAGACACCCGCAGCTTCGCGACGGTGCGCTGGACGCAGCACGGGTTCCGTCGCGCCTACGGCACGGAAGCGCCCGGAACCACGATGCGCAACCTGTTTGGTCAGGTCGACGGAACCGCGAATCCGCGCCCGGGTACTGCCGACTTTGACACGGTGGTGTGGCGCGCGGACGGCTGGTTGGCGGGCGGAACCACGATGGTGATCCGCCGGATCCACATGGATCTGGAGGGCTGGGATCGCGTCGACCGTGTGGGGCGTGACCAGTCGGTGGGGCGCAAGCTGAGCAACGGGGCGCCGTTGACCGGCGTGAACGAGCACGATGAGCCCGACTTTGAGGCCAAGAACCCGATTGGGTTTCCGGTCATTCCGGAGTTCTCACACATGCGCCGCTCGCGGTCAGATAACCCGACCGAGCGCATCTTCCGCCGTGCGTACAACTACGACATCCCGCCGGTGGGCGAGGAGATCTCCAACTCGGGGCTCATCTTCGCTTCGTTCCAAGCCGATGTTGACGCACAGTACGTACCGCTGCAACGCCGGCTCGATGAGCTCGATCTGCTGAACGAGTGGACCGTGCCGATCGGGTCATCAGTGTTCGCGATTCCGCCCGGTTGCCAGCCCGGAGGCTACATCGGCGAGACTCTCCTCGGTTGACGCGGTCGTTGAGCGAAGGTAGCGAGACGAACGTCGTATCGTGCGGTGGGGCGTTTTCGTTTCGGGCGCTGCGCGCCTTCGCTCAACGGCCGGTCTCGGAAGCTACGGCTTGACCGGCGACGAATCCGGTCGTCCAGCAGATCTGCAGCGAGTAGCCGCCGGACGGCCGGTTAATGTCGAGCAGGTCACCGACGACGAACAGGTTGTCGATCAGGTTTGACCGCATGGTTTTCGTGTCGATCTCGCGGAGGTCGACGCCCCCATCGGCCACCACGGCGCGATCAAAACCCATCAGGTTGCTGATCGTCAGCGGGATGCCCTTGACGAGCCTGACCAGCTTCTTGCGATCCTCTTTACGCAGGCTGTGAACCTTCACCTCGGGATCGAGTTCAGGCAACAACATCCGCGGCACGTGCCACACGCCGTTGGGGAGCCACTCCTTCAGCACCGTCTTCAGCGCCTTGTTCTTGTGGAGTTCCAGAAGCTCCATGAGCTCTCGATCGCACGCGCCTTCATCGAGGTGCGGGAAGAGGTCGATCTCGGCCGTCACCGTGCCTGCTTCGAGTAGTTCGCCGACCTGGGCTGCGCTATTCAGAATCGTCGGACCGGAAATGCCGAAGTGCGCAAAGAGGATCCGGCCCTGGGCCTTGAATTGTCGCTTGCCATCGAGCAGGAAGGTGACTCGGCCTTCGACCGTTTTCCCGCCGAGTTTGGCTACCCACTTCTCCTTCGTGGCCAAAGGCACAATGCCGGGGCTCGGTTGACGGACGGTGTGTCCGAGCGATGTCAGCCAGCCGAAGCCAGCTCCGGTCGAGCCAGTCTCTGGTCGCGACATCCCACCTGTCGCCAAGATGTACGAGTCGGCACGAAACTCGCCGCGCTTCGTGCTGACGGACCTGAGCAGGTCGCCGTCGCGATTGAGCGATGTCACTGCGCAGTCAAAGATGATCTCGACCTGACCGTTTTTGAGGGCCCTCGAAAGGACAGCGGTGACGTCAGTGGCTTTCTGGCTCACCGGGAACGCTCGGTTGCGAGCCTCGACCTGCAGCGGCAGCCCGCGGCTTTCAAAGAATTCGAAGGTGTCGCTCACCGCAAACTGCGAGAACGGGCTGTGCAGAAAGTTCACTGCCTTGCCGTAATGCGCCAGCAGGCTTCGGGTGTCGTACTCGGCATTGGTGATGTTGCATCGACCACCGCCACTGATGTTCAGCTTCTTTCCGAGCGAACGGTTCTTTTCCAGCAGGAGAACCTTTTTGCCTGCCTCCGCTGCGACAGCTGCCGCCATCATGCCGGCGGGTCCGCCACCAACAACCAAGACGTCGTATCGATCAGTCGGTGGATTTTCAAACGTGTTCATATGTCCCGCCAAGCACGCCGTATGTGGCCACGGCTCCACTCAGGATAGTTGAACGGAACCAGGGGTGCGGGTTGCGGCATATGAGACGGGTGCCGACGGCGCTCGCGGGCCGCGGACTACGATTGAATGGACGACCCGGAGGTTGAATTGTCTGTCACCGCTGATGCGATTGCCCATGCCGAGGATCTTGCCGATTTTGTTGCGGCTTCGCCCTCGAGCTACCACGCTGCCGAAGAGGTAGCCCGCCGCCTCGAAGCCGATGGTTTTACCCGTCTGGCGGAAGAAGATGCCTGGCCTGACCAGCGTGGCGGCCGATTTGTCATCGTGCGTGACGGTGCCGCGATTGCCTGGGCTGTTCCCGCAAACGCCACCGCAACGACGGCCAACCGCGTCTTCGGTGCGCACACCGATTCGCCCGGATTCAAGTTGAAGCCCAAACCCACGACCGGCGCGCACGGCTGGCTGCAGGCGGGTGTCGAGATCTACGGTGGCCCACTGCTGGCATCATGGCTCGACCGTGAGTTGCGTCTCGCTGGCCGCCTCGCCATGAAGGACGGCTCTGTCGTGCTCGCCGCGACTGGCCCGCTGCTGCGGTTGCCGCAGCTCGCGATTCACCTGAACCGCGAAGCCAATGACCACCTCGCCCTCGAAAAGCAGGTGGAGACCCAGCCGGTGTGGGGGCTGGGTAACCCTGTCGACGCCGACCTGCTCGCCGAACTGGCTGACGCCGCTGGCGTCAACCCCGCAGACATTCGCGGCTTCGACGCCGTTGTCGCTGACAGTGCCCGCGGCCAGGTCTTCGGCAAAGACAACGCCTTCTTCGCGAGCGGTCGCCTCGATGACCTTGCTTCTGTGCATGCGGGTGTCGTCGCCCTCGGCGACATTGCCCGCGACGGCTTTGATGGCGACCACATCCCCGTTCTTGCCGCCTTCGACCACGAAGAAATTGGTTCCGCTTCGCGCTCAGGAGCGGCTGGCCCCATTCTCGAAGACGTTCTCGTGCGGATCTATGCCTCGCTCGGTGCCGATGACGCGCAGCGTCGACAGGCTTTCGTGTCATCGTGGTGCCTCTCGAGCGACGTTGGTCACTCGGTGCACCCCAACTACGCAGGCAAGCACGATCCCGTGAACAAGCCGCTTCTTGGTTCCGGCCCGATCCTCAAGATCAACGCCAACCAGCGCTACGCCACCGATGCCGTCGGCGCAGCCGCGTGGATTGACTGGTGCGAGCAGGTCGACGTCACGCAGCAGGAGTTCGTGTCGAACAACTCGGTGCCGTGTGGCTCGACGATTGGCCCGATCACAGCGACGCGCCTTGGTCTGCGCACGGTTGACGTGGGCATTCCGATTTTGTCGATGCACTCCGCACGCGAGCTCGCTGGAGTGAGTGACCTGTATGACCTCTCGAAGGTTGCCGGAGCGTTCTTCACGAAGTAGCTTGCCGGAAACGGGGCGTGCATGACCGGTCGGTCGCACGCCCCGTTTCGCAGGTTCCGGCGGCTCGTTACATTTTTATATCTTTGAGAAATAAGACGATGAAAGTTGTTCCCTCCGCTAGGTGACAGTGCCACACTGATGCTCAGAACTATTCAGCAACGGAGCCGACGGAGGCATCGTGTCTACTCAGAGCAGTGACGGCATTCTCACCGGATCAACCCTTATCGAGCGCAACGGCATCGAGATCATTCCCGAGTCGGAGCGCACCGCCAAGCCCTCAGACCTGTTCTGGCCGTGGTTCGCGGCCAACGTGTCGGTGTTCGGTATGTCGTACGGGTCGTTTGTCCTCGGGTTTGGCATCTCGTTCTGGCAGGCGACGATCGTGTCCATCGTCGGCATCGTCATTTCGTTTGTGCTGTGCGGTTTCATCGCGATCGCAGGTAAGCGCGGCTCAGCACCCACCATGGTGCTCTCGCGCGCGGCGTTCGGTGTGGAGGGACAAAAGGTTCCCGGCATCATGAGCTGGATCGTCTCGATTGGGTGGGAGACGTTCCTCGCGATTCTCGCCGTGCTCGCCACGTCGACGGTGCTGACGCAGCTCGGTGTGTCGAATGAGTCGAACGACATGTTCATCAAGATCCTCGCCACCGTGATCGTGGCGGCGCTCATCGTCACCGCCTCGGTGCTGGGCTACCACACGATCATGAAGATGCAGGCGGTGCTGACCTGGCTCACGGGTATCGTCACGGTGATCTACATCTTCCTCACCGTCGGTCACATCGACTTCGGCGCCGTGATGTCGGTGCCAGCCGGAAGCATGACGGCCGTCATCGGCGCGCTCGTCATGGTGATGACCGGCTTTGGCCTCGGCTGGATCAACATCGCCGCCGACTGGTCGCGCTACCAGCACCGCGACGCGAAAGACTCCAGCATTGTGTTCTGGAACACGATCGGTGGTTCCGTCGCCAACGTCATTCTGGTGACCTTCGGTCTGCTGCTTGCTGCTTCTGACCCCGAGCTCAATGCCGCCATCGCCGCCGACCCGGTGGGTGCGCTGGCCACAATCCTGCCGATTTGGGCACTCATCCCGTTCTTGCTGACCGCGATCCTCGCGCTGGTTTCTGGCGCCGTGCTCGGAATCTACTCCTCGGGCCTCACACTGCTGAGCCTCGGCATCAAGATTGCGCGCCCGAAGGCGGCCGCGATCGATGGCCTCATCTTGACCCTCGGAACCATTTACGTCGTGTTCTTTGCCGAGAACTTCCTTGGCCCGTTCCAGTCGTTCCTGATCACGCTCGGTGTTCCGCTCGCCGCATGGGCAGGCATTCTGATTGCCGATATCTTCAGCCGTCGCGCCGTCTACAACGAAGACGCGCTCTTCGACAAGAAGGGCATTTACGGTGCGTGGGATTGGATCTCGGTCGGAACCTTGATTGCCGCCACGATTATTGGCTGGGGTTTCGTACAAAACAACTTCGCCGACGATGCCGCCTGGAACAACTGGCAGGGCTACCTGCTGGGTCTCGTTGGTGGTAAGGACGGTGACTGGGGCTGGGCGAACCTCGGCGTGCTGTTCGCTCTCGTGATCGGCTTCGTCGTGACTTTCATCTTCCGTCGCGGCATTATCCGTCGACAGGAGCAGGCATGACATTGCGGGTCGATCGCGACGCTTGGCTCGTCGTGATCGACCCGCAGGTCATTTTCGCGGCACCAGACTCTGACTGGGCGTCGCCCTTCTTTGATGAGGCGTTCGCGAACATCCGTGCGCTGGCGTCGGCGTTTGGTGAGCGGGTCATCGTGACGCGCTGGGTGCCGACGGCCGATCGCGAAACGTCGTGGGGTGAGTACTTCGCCGCCTGGCCATTTGCCGACCAGCCGGCCGACAATCACCTCTTCGACTTGGTTCCTGAAGCCCGTGATCTCAGCCCGCTACCGACCGTTGACCTCCCCACGTTTGGCAAGTGGGGTGAAGCGCTTACCGACATCACCGGGCCCGCCCCGAAGCTTGTGATCACCGGCGTCTCGACGGACTGCTGTGTGCTCTCGACCGTGTTGCCAGCAGCGGATGCGGGAGCGTGGGTGACCGTCGCGACGGATGCGTGCGCGGGGTCAACGGCTGAGAACCACGCGGCCGCCGTGCATGTGATGGGGCTGTATCCGCCGCAGATTTCTCTCGCGACGACGGCTGAAATTCTCGCCGCTACTTCTCACTGAGTTTTCTGGCCGCCACTTCGTAAACTAGGCCCATGCACATGAACGTAGCGCTGACCGCGGCCGACGCCGCGCTCGATGACCTGCGCGCTGATGCTGACTTCGCGCACGCCGAGCACGGCGATGTGTACGCCACGAGCCTCATGCACTATCACGAGCGACTCTCAGAGCTGCTCGCGAAGGCGTTCACGCTGGTCGAGGCTTCGCACGATGCGACGATGAAAAAACGTGACCGCCTCGCTCACGAAGCGCACGCCAGCGACATTGCGAAGCACGTGCTCACCGACGTCACCGCCGTGCGCACGAACTTTGCCACCGTAGTTGCCCGTGGTTCCGTCTCCAAGCCCGGCGCTCGCGGCGTGGTTGAAGCAGCGATCGGCCAGAGTCTGAACAAGGCCGAGATTTGGTGGGATGGCCGCGTGCGGCTGGGTAAGCTCACGACGACCGACGTTGCCGCTCGCGACACGGCGACGTATCGTCCGTTTCCGACGTGGGTGCCGTGGACGGGAGGTGCCGTCGCCGCCGGTGCTGTCGGTCTTCAGGCGCTGTCGATTTTCTTCTAAATCGCCCGCCCGACAAGCCCGCCCACCTACGCGTCGACGCGAATGGTTCCGTAGCTCGTCTCTTCAGAGACAACCCGATTGAACGAATCGGTAATGATGGTGCGCAGCACGTCGAGGTTGTTTTTGTCGAGGTTCTTCAGGTACAGGCACGACTTGCCGACGGTGTGCGGACCAACCTGCGCGAGCTCGGCGACGTGGTCAGACGTGTCCATCAGATACACGCTCATCGACGCGGCGCGGGGCGAGAACGCGATCAGCGGCATGTCGCCGGAGCCGCCCGTCGGGTACTCATAGTGGCACGAGCCGAAGCCGACGATCGTTCCCCACATTTGGGGCTCACGGCCGGAGATATCGCGCATCATCTCGAGCAGGGTGAGGGCATCACGTTGACGAACGGCAGACGGAACCGCGGCGATGAACTCGTCGACGGAACCACCGGTCGGGTTCATGACTTCGCTTCCTTGGCTGCCGCCTTCATGGCGCGCTTGTGCTCGCGCACCAGGGTGAGGGACTCGGGGCTCACGATGTCGGCGACGCTGCGGTACGAGCCCTCGTCGCCATACGCGCCTACGGCCTCACGCCAACCCTCACCGGTGAAGCCGTACTGCTTACCGAGCAGCGCGAGGAAGATCTTGGCCTTCTGGTCGCCGAAACCGGGTAGGGCCTTCAGACGCTTGAGCACCTCGGGGCCGGTGGGGTTGCCGCGGGTCCAGAGGGCGGCAGCGTCGCCG
The DNA here is from genome assembly GCF_019061125.1 of Microbacterium sp. NC79. NCBI lineage: Bacteria > Bacillati > Actinomycetota > Actinomycetes > Micrococcales > Microbacteriaceae > Microbacterium > Microbacterium sp. NC79. The sequence goes on along the minus strand of NZ_JAHQYI010000002.1, from coordinate 199,639 downwards.
TCCCAGTCTGAGACCAAAACCGAGCACAGCGTCTGCACGCGGGTGGCCATCGATCCCGGAAAACGGTGCACCGCCGGTGTCTCACTGAATGCCGCGTTAAACGCCTCAGGGTCGTACGACGCAATGTGCTCGGCCGTCAGAGCCCCGGTGCGCTGCTCGATCTTGAGCGGCCCGCTGAACGCCTGTTCCATCGCAACCTGCTGGTCAAGCAACATGCCGATCAGGAGGGCGAGCGGGTTTTCGGTGAGCAGTGTGTCAGCAGCCGGGTCATCCGTGATGTGCAGAGCCATGGTTCCAGTGTCGCACCGCGAGTGCCGTAAGTGGGAGGCTGGAGACGCTCGCCAAGCGAGGACGCGCAGAGCGTGAGCGGGTGGCGGGGCTCGGACCCGTCAAGATGCAACGGATCGTGTGACAGAAGTAAACCAGAGTGACGAATGAGGAAGGCTTTTCGTCATGCGTGATGCATTTTCACGCGACTCAGGCGGGAGCAGCACGTCTCCCTGCGCTCGCGGGGCGGCAGGGAGGATGGCAGGGGCATTACTCGCGGGGCGGGCGTGTGCGCATTAGGGTAAAGGAACTGCCGGGGGCTCATGAGGTGCCCGTCTGTCTTACCACTCGACGACGAATGGGTTCATGAGTACGACGCGTCTGATCCGACTGAGCCGATTGACGCGCGCCCGTACCTTCGCCCACGGCGCGCTCGCGGCGGGCGTGGGCCTGCTCATCGCCTTCGTGGTGTTTTTGGTGGCCACCCTCGGCGCGTGGATCACGGTCGACACGCACCGCGCGTTGGTGACGGCGATCGGAACCAGTGAGTCGGCGGTGCTGGTGCTGGAAACCCGGGTGGGTAAAGATCCGGCAGCGCAAGACGCTGAAGCTGAAGCGGTGATTACCCGCGCCCTCGGCACGAGCATTCACATTGAACGTGCGGCCGTCGAGGGTGATGACGCGCTCGTGCAGTACAAGATCACGCCAGATATCGACAAGCTCACTCCCGGCTCGGCGTCCCGCATGGCGTCAGGTATCGACACGATCGAAGACCGCTTCCGTCAGTCCACCGCCGCCGTTGGTGGTCTCACAATCAGCGGCGGTTTGGCGGCGACGATTTCCGATGCGGGTGCCGGCGCGGTGGCGAGCGCAGCAATCTCGCCGATCCCGCTCGCGATCATCGCGGTGCTTGGCTGGTTTGCGGTCATGGAACTCAGTCGAGCGTGGGGTCGCGCACGGGCCCGTGAAACGGCGCTTCTCACGGCGCGCGGTCTGTCACGCGGGCAGAAGATCATCCTGACCGCTGCCGAAGTCACCGCCATCACCCTCGCCGCCAGCCTTATCGGCTTTGCCTGCGCGATTGTCGTGACCTGGTTCCGTGCCGGTGAAGGAACCATCGGTGCGATCTCGGGCGGGCTTGGCCTCACTATCGGCACGATTGTCATCTTGGGGCTGACGGCCGCGGTTAGCGTGTCCCGCGCCGCCGAGAGCGAAGCGCGAATTTCGGCGCGAGCGGCGCGCTTCACGCAGGTTGCTTCTGTCGGGGCGCTGGGCGTGATCGTCTTTTCCGCTGGGCTTTCGGTGTGGCAACTGTTCGCGACCCGCGATGCGCCGGTGGATGGCACTTGGCGGGTGGCGTTGTCGTCACTCGCGCCGATTCTCACCCTCATTGCGGCGGCGCTCATCGCCGTGCTGCTCGCGGCACCACTCGCACGGATCATCGCCGCAATCGCGGGAAAGCGGCCGAAACTATCGCCCAGCCTCCCGGCGCGCAACGTCGCTCGACGCTTGCCCGCATACGCCACGGCCGTCGCCCTCGTCGTGATCACCGTGTCTGGTTCCGTCTTCGCCGCCAGCTACGTTTCAACCTGGGAGCGCGCATCCGAATCGGCCGCCGACCTCGGGGCGGGCGCTGATACGCGGGCACACATCGGGTTTGTGAAACCGGCCGATATGCGGGCCGCGACCGGCCTGGGCATTGCCGCTGCCGTGTACACCGCCAACGTTGAGGTGGGCGACGTCAGTGCCGAAATGCTCGCCATGTCACAAGACCAGCTTGCTGACGTCATCATCCCCATTCCCGGTCTCGTCGACCCGCAGAAACTGGCGGCGAGTGTGACGACGACCACGAATGCGCTCCCGGTTGCCGAGGGCGCGACCGAGGTGCAATTCACGGTCAATGCTGAGGGGCTCGAATTTCCCGTTGTGACGGCGACTGCTCAGCTGTGGGTCGCCGACGCACACGGTGTCGCGACGCTCGTGACACTCACCTTCGACGACATCGAAGAGAAGTCTCGCCGCCCCGACCCCAATGGCGGCTTTTACGGCGACCAGATTTCTGTGACCCTGACCGGGACCACGCTGTTGCCAACCAACACCACGAGAATTCTCAGCGTCGGGATGGCGGCGACAGATGGTGCCCGCTTCGACGGCACGATCGTCACCGTCTCGCAACCTCAGCTCGCCATCGGCACTGATGGCAACATGGTTCCGCTTGCTTTTGATCCTGCCGTCCCGAGCCTCGTTCTCGGTGGTTCCGTCGTGGCCGAAACCAGCAAGCCGTACGGTGTTTTTTGGAGTTCGCGCGCCGCGGCCCCCGTGATTCCCGCTGTGATGTCTGGGGCTTTTGCCCGCGAATTGAGCGTCGCTGTCGGTGATGAGGTAGAGCTGCGAGTCGCCGGAACCGGTCGCACTTTTACGACACAGGTGGCGGCAATTGTGGAGGCCATTCCGGGTGCGCATGACGCGCGGGCGGTTCTCGTTTCGCTGGATGCAGCCGTGGAATCTGCGGTGCCGATCGGAACATTTAAGGCAACGCCGTCGAGCCCGGCGGCACCGAATGAAATTTGGATCGCGGGCGCTGACCCCACGGAGGTCGCTACGGTGCTCGGTGCCGATGTTACGGTGCCGACCGACGTTGCCGCGATTGTCACGGGAGGACTCATCACGACGTGGTGGATCGCGCCCATCGGTGCCGCTCTGCTGGCAGCCATCGCCCTCATCGCGATGCTGGCGTCGCTGACCGCAACGCGGGCTGGCGAAGTTCTGATTCTGCGGGCCGTGGGTGTCGCCCCGCGCGCGCAGGCGCGAATGCGCATGGTGGAGGCCGCCACCGTGGTGCTGACATCGATTGTGCTTGGTGCGCTGGCCGGCTGGGCGATGAGTGCGCTCATCATTCCGGTCTTGGTCGGTGCTGCTGTTCCGGGTTCCCGCCAGCCCGTGCTTGCCGTGAACCCCACCATCGTCGGCATCGTCGTGGGAATCATCGTGGTGGCGTTTATCGGCGCAGCGATCGTCATCGCCGCGATGGTGCGAAAGCATGCCACCTCAACACGCACGGCGGAGGCAGCTGAATGAGCCTGTCACGTGGTCGACTGATCGGCACGCACTGGCGGTACGCGCCGGGCGCGAGCCTCGTGGTGGCGTTTATCGTCGCACTCCTCACCATCGCAATCACGGTGTTGCCACACGTTTTGTCATCGGTGCGTGAAGATACGCTCAGCGAACACCTCACCGAAATGTCGGTGACCAGCCGTGATCTCGGTGCCAGAACGGCTGACACCGGCCCACCCTCGTCGGGCGTTGCCGAGCGTCTGCCCATCGAGTATCGGGGGCAATGGGGTGGCATCGAAGACCGCATGCAAGACATCCGCAGGAACGCCCCGGCACACTTACGAGCCGCCATGCAAGAACCCCACTATGTGGCTATCGCGGGCAACATGGATCCGGCAATGGACCGACGCGTCTTCCTCGCGATGGATCCGTTTTACGACACGCATCTTGAACTCACCGAGGGTCGGCTCCCGGAGTTGGTGCCGACGCGCGGTGCGGTGCCCACGTTCGAAGTGATCGCCCCGGTGGCGACCGCCGAGGCTTTTGAGTGGGCAATCGGCCAGACCCGTGAAGTGCCCCTCGGCTCAGTGTTTGTGATCGATGAGAATGGGCAGCCGGTGGAGACCTCGCCTCCGCAGCTCACTCTCGTTGGCACCTACACGCCTGACAACGCATCCTCTTCGTATTGGTCGCAATTGGTTCCGCTCACCGGTCCGACGACGAATTACGATCCGTTCGGTCAACCGGCCGTTACCGGCTACTTCTTCGCTAATCCCGCTGTCGTCGCGCAGACGCGGCCGTGGGCTCCGGTGCCAACGACCTACTGGTTCCCGATCGACACGGCTCAAATCAGAGACGCAGATACCGTCGTGTTGCAGGGGGAGATCGACACCTTCATCGCCAAGTCGCACACCCTCAACGAGTTCTTCCCGTCGGGTTCGCGGTTTGAAACGAAACTGGGCCCGGTGCTGGAGCGGGTGTCAAACACCAACCATGCGTTCACGGCGCTCGCCCTGATCTTTGTGTCTGGGCCGATCGGGGTGGGCGCTGCCGTGCTCATTCTCGGTGCCCGCATGATCACCCAGCATCGTCGCAGCGCCTTCGCCCTCATGGACGCACGGGGTGCGAGCCCGACGCAGCGGCGCCTGCTGATGGCGGGGGAGGGCTTGATCGCCGCGGTCCCTGCCGCGATCATCGGCGTCGGCATCGGAATTGCCCTGACGCTCACGGTGTTCACGCGGTCAGGTGCGCCCCTCTTCTCCCCGCTGACGATCGTCTTACTGATCGCCGTCGCGCTCTTTCCCGCGGTGGCGCTCGCGGCATCTGCGCCTGGCGCCGAACGCGCCACGCGCGTGGACGATGCGACGCCCGCACGCACGCGCGTTTTCGTGGAGATGGCCGTCGTGATCCTCACCATCACCGCCACCCTCGCTTTCATCTCCCGTGGTTCCGGAACCCCGCAAACCGGGATCGATCCGCTTGCCACGATCACCCCGCTCCTGCTCACCGTGACGGCCGCGCTCATCACGCTGCGGCTGTATCCGCTTGTCATGCGTGCCGTGCACGGGCGCCTTCGCCGTGGCAACGGTTTCGTCGACTTCATTGGTTCGGCCCGCGCCGTGCGCGAAGCCTCGGCCGGGGCCGCTGCCCTTCTTGCCCTGCTCGTCGGTGTGTCAATCGCGGTGTCGTCAACCGTGGTGCTTTCCACGATCGACGCCAGTGCTCAGCGGATCGCCGAGATTCGCGCCGGTGCTGATCTCACCCTCAGCGTGCCGCGCTTCGCAGACGATGCCGCCGAGCGGGTGGCCGCTCTCGACGGAGTGAACGAAGTCGTGGCGGTGCGTAATGTGCCTAACGTCGCGGTCGTGGTGAACAACAAGACCACGCGCGTGCCGGTCTACGCGCTCGATTCCGAAGCATTCGAGCGTATCTCCCCGCATGCCGATGCGCTCATTCCCGACGGTTCCTCGCTGCGCGCTGATGGTTCCGTACCCGTCATCGCTTCGCAATCAGCGTCGCAACGCCTGGGCATTACGCTGGGGGATTTGACGATCGGCGGCACCCAGGAGAAAGTCACGGCCGACGTTATTGCTGTCGTCGAAGACACGGCCGGTTTCGCATCGATGGAGATCTGGATTCTTGTCGACGAAGAGTATCTCGACGACATCGTGCCGACTGCAGGCACCGTGTCAACGTTGCTCCTCGACCTCGATGACGTGGTTGATCCGGCAACGATCGTCGATGAGGTGCGAAGCGAAGTGGAACCATTTGTCTCGTGGATCACGCCAGCGTCGGCGCTTGACGAGGCAACGTCGGGTGCGACTACGGCGGGCCTGCGCGGAACGCTGTTGGCCGCGATTGGGCTGGTGGCGCTGCTGTGCGCTATCGCGATCGTGCTGACGCTCGTGTTGAACGCGCCTGCGCGTTCCCGCCTACTCGCACTGCTGAAAACGCTCGGCGCACCGCCCCGCTCCGGTGCCGGAATCGTGTCGTGGGAGCTGGTTCCGCTCTGCGTTGCCGCCGTCGCCGCAGGCACAGCGTTTGGCCTTGCGCTCCCGGTTTTGCTGTTTCAGGTGCTTGACCTGCGCTCGTTCTCGGGTGCAGACAGCGCCCCGGCGTACAGCGTTGATCCGCTGCTGCTGACCCTGTCACTGGGAGGCTTCCTCGTGGTTGCCGCCCTGTTTACCCTGTTGTCGCTGTTCTTCTCCCGCCGCGTGAAGGTGTCGAGCGTACTGCGAACCGTGGAGGAATCATGACCGAACTGACCGCTGAGCCCGACATTTTTTGCTCAGACCTGGTGCGCATCTTCGCGGTGAAGGGGCGCGATGGCAAAGCCGTCGAAGTGCAGGCGTTGCAGGGGCTGAACCTGCGCGTCGAGCAGGGCGAGCTGGTGGCGGTGGTTGGCGCCTCGGGCTCTGGCAAGAGCACGCTGCTATCGATTCTGTCGAGCCTCGACGCTCCCACCGCTGGTGTTGCCCGTGTGGCTGGGCGCGATCTGCTCACCATGACCCGGAAGCAACGCGTCGCGTTTCGTCGAGAAGACGTCGGGTTTGTATGGCAGCAGACATCGCGGAACCTGCTGCCGTACCTGACAGCGGCAGAGAACGTGGGCGCTGTGCTCGCGATCGTGGGCGAGCCGAAGGGCGCGAAAGAACGCTCGGCGCGTGTTGCGGAACTGTTCGATCTGCTGGAGATTTCCCACCTTGCCGACCGCAAGCCCACCGCTCTGTCTGGCGGTGAGCAGCAGCGGGTGGCGATCGCCTGCTCGATCGCACACACCCCGCGCGTCGTACTCGCCGACGAGCCGACCGGTGAGCTCGACGATGACACCAGTGTGCAGGTGTTGGAGGCGATGCGTTCGGTCAACCGTGAGCTGGGAGTCACGACCCTGATCGTGACGCACGACCCGACGGTGTCAGAGCACGTTGCTCGCACCGTGCAGATTCGTGACGGTCGCACGGCGACCGAAGTGCTGCGTTCCACGCGTGTCGACGAACACGGTGCCGAGCACGCCGTGGCCGAGGAGTACGCCGTGCTCGATAAGGTCGGTCGCCTGCAGCTGCCAGACGAGTTTGTGTCGTCACTCGACCTGCGCGAGCGCGTACGCCTGGCTCTGGAACCTGATCACGTTGGCGTCTGGCCCGGGCAGAAGACCGCGGGCGAAGAGGAGACCTTATGACTGTCTTGCTGCGGGCTCGCAACCTGACCCGCACCTATTCCTCAGCAGCCGGTGACGTGCACGCGTGTGTCGATGTGTCGCTCGAAGTGTCAGCCGGCGAACTCGTTGTCGTGCGCGGCCCCTCCGGTGCAGGTAAATCGACGCTGCTGAACCTGCTCGGCACCCTCGACAAGCCGACGAGCGGAACCATTGAGATTGATGGGCAGGAGGTGACAGCTCTCGCCGAAGATGCGCTGGCCGTCATCCGCCGCGACAATCTGGGCTTCATTTTTCAGTCGTTCGGCCTGGTTTCGATTCTCTCCGCGGCAGAAAACGTGGAGTTGCCTTTGCGTATCGCCGGCGTCGCGGCCGCCGAACGTGTCGAGCGCGTCGACGAGGCGCTGGCACGCGTTGGCCTAGAAAAACATGCAGAACAGCGTCCAAGCGAGCTTTCCGGCGGCCAGCAACAGCGTGTCGGTATCGCGCGAGCCATTGTGAGCCGCCCGCACATCCTGATCGCGGATGAGCCAACCGGCCAGCTCGACTCTCGTACGGCCGCCAGCATTATGGACCTGCTCTCCGTGCTCGCCCACGAGCAGGGACTCGCCGCCATCGTCTCCACGCACGATCCGCTCCTCGTCGCCCGCGCCGACCGCGTCATCGATATTCACGACGGACGCATCACGGCGGTTCATGATGCGAAGGCGCTCGCTTCGGAACCATCGGCTGAGCCGCAGACGGAAAGCGCTGAGCAAGCAGCTGCGGTGCCTGCCGCCGGTCTCGAAGAGCAACCCGAGGTTCCGGCCACCCCGCCGTTGACCCGCAAAGCGCTCAAGATTCAACGTGCGATGACGGGGGAGATTCCGATCATTCGCTTCGCTGACGCCGACGGCGGGTCCGAGAAGCCGGCAGGGGAGAGCACGCACGGCGGCTAATTCTCAGGCTCATGGGATGGGATCATAGGTACATGCCTGAAACCCCGGATCTCGCCGCAACCGCCCGTTCGCACACCGTGGGAATCATCGGTGGCGGTATCGGCGGGCTCATCGTTGCGTGGGAGTGCGCGAAGGTCGGAATGGCGGTGACCGTGTGGGACGCAGCAACCATCGGCGGTATGACTCGTCGCGTGGCTGTCGGCGGTTCGAACGTTGACATTGCGGCATCGACCATTGAACGTGGCGCGGCCGTTGACGAGGTGCTTGCCGCATTCGGTCTGACCGACCAGCTCGTCACGGCGGCCACGACCAGCAGGTGGCTGATGCAGCGAACACCGGTTGCGCTGCCCGCGAGCCCGGCGCTGGGGATTCCTGCGAACCCGTTCACCCCCGATGTGACCGGTGTCATTGGTTGGGGCGCCGCGTGGCGCGCGTACCTCGACCGACTCAAGCCGGTGCTCACCATCGGCAACGCCGAGAGCCTCGGCGAACTCGTGCGACAGCGGATGGGGGCGAAGATATGCGACAAGCTGGTCGCACCGCAGACGCGCGCGCAGTTGCACCTCGATCCAGAAGACGTGCTGATCGACGTTGCGCTGCCCGAACTTAACGGCGCGCTGACTCGTGCAGGCAGCCTCTCCGGTGGCGTGGGGCTGATGGATGTGACCGCACCGCCGCTCAGCCTGGATGCGGGCCTGGGCGCACTGACAAGCGCGCTGCGTGCCCGCATTGAAGAACTGGGTGGCGTCGTGCACGAGCACGCGCCCGTCTCGGGGGTGCAACCAACGGAAACGGGCTGGGCGGTCACCAGTATTCCCGCCAACACTGACGCCGTGGACGAGCAGTCAACCGAGACACACGTGCAGCATCTTGTGCTCGCAACCGACGCCCGCGCAGCGCACGCTCTGCTGGTTCCGCTTCTTCCGTCGCTGCCCGCCGATGTCTCGGCCGAGCAGACTGTCGTCGTTCTCGCGGTCACCGGTGTGACAGGCACGCGCGGCGCGGGCCTGTACGCGCGCGACGCATCCGACACCGTGCAGCGTATCGACCACGTCACAGCCCAGTGGCCACATGTCGCGTCTGACGCTGGCCACGACTTTTTCCGTGTGACACTCACGGGGCACGGCGTCGGCGATGCGGTTGAGCTCGCTGCCACCGCGATCAGCGAGGCCTACGGCGCATCTGCCGTTGTGGTCGACGCTGTTGTCGAGCGTTTTGTGCGGGCGCAGTCCCGTGCAGCCCGCACGCATGCCGACCGTACCAGTGCGATTCGCACCCAGATTTCCGCCCTGCCGCAGCTGGATGCTGTCGGCGCGTGGGTCGCCGGTGACAGCGTGCGCGATGTCATCACTGATGCGATGGCGACAGCCGAAGTAATCCGTCGTCGGGCACTCTTTTCTGTGTAAGACATGGATGCCAGAAGTGGCATATAGGGCTACGCTGAGTCGCGTACCTGCAAATTTCGCCACACAAGGGGGACCAATGAAGGGCAAAATCGGACTCGTCATCGGGCTCACAGCCGGATACGTGCTCGGCGCACGCGCTGGCCGCGAGCGTTACAACCAGATCGCGAAGTTTGCGTCTTCGGTGTGGCACACCGCTCCCGTGCAAAAGCAGGTCGACAAGGCGAAGGGCTTCGCAAAGTCCTCGGCACTTGCCCTGCCCGGTGCTATTTGGGACACCGCGGTGAAGGTGACGAAGGCTGCGTCGTCGCCGAAGACGGCTGGCGAGAAGCTGGACGCTGCGATCTCCGAGACCAAGAAGGCGGGACCGACCGTGTCACGAGCCGCCGAGAAGTCGGCTGAAGCGATCAGCGATGCCGCCGAAGACCTCATCGAAAAGGTCACTGATGCAAAGCCGGCGCCCAAGAAAACCTCACGCGGCAACAAGAAGGCTTAACTGTGTCGAATCCCTCTGGCTTCCGCGACCGTTCGAAAGACGGGCTCCTCACTCTCGTTGGTGAGGTTCCGGAGCTTGTCAAAAACCTCGTTGTCGCCGAAGTTAACTCCGCAAAGCAATGGGTTGCCAAGGTTTCGAAGGACGCAGGCATTGGTGCCGTGTGGTTCGTTATCGCCCTCTTCTTCCTGTTCTGGACGGTGCCGGCATTTGCCGCCTTCGTGATCGTGGGGCTGTCGAGCTGGTGGCCATGGTGGGTCTCGACCCTCGTCGTGTTCGCCCTGATGCTGGTGCTTGTCGCCGTGTTTGCGGTGCTTGGCATCATGCGGATGAAGCGGCTGACCAAGGTCGAAGATCCCGTAACCGCCGTCAAAACCGATGCTCGCATGGTGAAGGAGATTGCAGATGAGCTCTGACACGAACATTCCCCGCACCGCGGTGCCCTATGGCATTACCGATCCGGTAGAAGCGGCTCGCGCCGAGTTGAAGGCTGCGCTGAGCGCTATTGAAGAAAAAGTCAACGTGCCCAAGCAAGTGGGTAAGGCGACGACGAAAGCCAAGGCTTATGCCGAGCGCAAGCCCGGCGTCGCCGTTGCCGCCGTTGTCGGCATCGCGATTGCAACGGGCGCTCTCGTGTGGGCAATCGCGCGGTCGCTTTCTCGCTAACAGCCCATTCCCCGGTGTCGATGGAGGCAATATCGCTTCCCGACATCGGGGATTTTGCATCTACCGGGCACTCAGGAAGCAACCGCGTAGACCCAGGTAAGCGCTTGCATGTTGCCTCGAAGTTCCAGAATCAGGAATCAGGGGTATATTCGAGGGAACAGGCAGTGGCAATGGAGCGGATACTGCCAGCGGTATAGTTCCAAAAAACCCCTGAGGACGACCGCTTTTCCTTGGGAATTGCAATCGCTTTTCCCACCGATGCCTGAGAGTTGCCATGAATTTTCCGAGTGAAGAGAACCACAAGCCATTAGGCGGTTGGCGAGTTCTCGTTCCGCGTGGAGGCCCCTGGGGTGACGGCGTTGCCGCATCACTGCGCGAACAGGGCGCCGTGCCTGTTGTTGCACCACTGATTAACTTCGCCGCGACGACCGACCCCGAAGCCCTCGACGACGCACTTGAGCGCCTCGGCAATGGCGAGTTTGACTGGCTGACCGTTACGAGCGCGACAACGGTCGACGTCCTGTACGCGCAGCGCGCGGTGATTCCTGCCAAGACCAAGGTCGCGGCTGTTGGTGAGACCACGGCAGCTGCCCTCCAGGCCGCCGGCCTCAAGGTCGACCTCGTTCCCGAAAAAGACAACTCGGCAGCCGGCATGGCTGAAGAGATGATCGCCCTCGAGCAGGCCGCCCCGCGTCGCGTTTTGTCATTGCGCAGCGAGATCGCCAAACCCGTGCTGAGCAAGGCGCTTGAGGCTGCCGGCCACGATGTGTCAAGCGTCGTTGCCTACCGCACCGTTGGCGTGCCCGTCACCGAGCGCATCATGCGCGACGTTGTCAGCGGCCGCATCAACGCGATCCTGGTGACCAGCGGTTCCGTCGCAGTGCAGGTGCACGAACAGTTCACCGACATTCCGGCCGGAACCATTGTTGCTGCCATCGGGCCGCGTACCGCGAAGGATGCTCGCAAGGTCGGCCTTGACGTTGACGTGATCGCTGATCGCCAGACGGTGGGGGCGCTGATCGAAGCCGTTTCGCGCTTCCCGTTGCCGCACGCGGCAGACGAACTACAGCCCTGACGTTCTAGTCCTGCGCTGGCGGCGGATCGATCCGATAGCGGCGGTCTGAAGCGGTTGTGGGCGGCTCGAGGCGGAATGCGCGGGCCGCGGCTCGCGTTCGCGTTCCCAACGTCGGCCAGTCGCGCACCTGCACCAGTTGACGCGCCGACGTCACGGTGCGGCGCACGGTGGTTCCGGGATCAAGAACAGCGGCACCTGTCGGCACGCGGTTCGCGAAAAACTCGTCAGTAGCGTCGACGCTCAGCGCAGCGGCACTCTGCGCGACCAGCACCGTGGTTCCGTTGTCTTCAGCGTTCGTCACCACGCCGAGGGGCACCGTCGCAGCCTCCACGAGCAACGCCGTGAGCTCGTGCCCATCAAGGGCTGGCAACACGGCCCTGACGAGCGCCACATGGCCGTGTGTGGCCGCAACGGCCGCCCATGCGTCTGCGGGGGCCAGCGAGCGTGCAATCGTGACAGCAACCTTCGTGCTGATCGTTTCCAGCTCTGATGTGTTGTCGTTCTCATCGGTCACGACCACGATGTGCGCGACAGCGGTGCTATCGGCGATTGCGGCGACGGTATCGAGTGCGATCGAGCGCGTCAGGGCGTGCGCATCCGCGCCGAGACGCGAGGAATTCTCGGCAAGACGCAGAAAAGGTACGACGACGCTCCAGTGTGCTGACATGCCCCACAGTCTGTCATTTCTTGGCCGTGCAAAGGTGCAACGGATCGGGGCATTGTTGCCGAGCTGTGAACATTGGTGGGGGACTCGCGTGGCAGACTGGTTGGCATGGTCACGCTGTTGCTGGATTCTGCGAACCTTGAGGTTGGGTTGTCAGCCTCGGAGCGTCTGGTGAGCCTGCAGAAGCAGAACGTGCGTGTGCGACGTAGCGATATCACCAAGGTGCAGCTGACCGATGACCTGTGGACGTGGTTGCGCGGGGTGCGAAGCCCCGGCACTTTTGTGCCTGGCGTCGTGGCCGCAGGAACCTGGCGTTCCGTTGCGGGCGCAGATTTTGTGATGGTGCGCGGGCGCAAGAAGCCCGGGGTTGTCATTGACCTCGGGCACGAGGCGCCGTTTCAGCGACTCGTGCTCTCAACCCAGCACGGACTCGCCCTGGTGAAGGCGCTGCGTCTCGACGGCGAGGTGGAGCTGAACGACGTCGTGACGTTGACCTCGCCGATCCCGACGATCAAGCCTCAGCACGCGCCCAAGCCCGCAACCGCCTAGTCCGGTTCTTACGGGGCGCTTCGTCTCGTTACGCTCGCCCAACGACCGGCGTGGAAGCCGCGTTAGTCGACGTCGCGCCGCCACGTGGTGATCGCGCCGATCGCGGTCAGCACGACGGCGTAGACCGCGAGAATCACGGCACCAACCCACCACTGCTGTGTTTCGCCCGCGGCACCGAGCATGACGTAGAAGTTTGAGCCGGTGAGTGTGTCAGAGGCGGCACTCGGGAGGTAACGAGCCACCGGTTCGATTGCGGGCACGAACGCTGCCGCGGTGCGGAGGAGGGGTTCAACCAGCTGAGTGAATACCAGGGCGATGACGATGGCGGCGACCTGGTTACGCACGATGCTGCCCAAACCGAGACCGACCCAGGTCCACAGCACAAATGCCAGGATCATGCGGCCCATCATGGCGAGGTTGTCGTTGCTGGTGAGTGCCGGGTCTTGGCCGGTTGCCGCGAAGACCGCGGCGGCAGAGCCGACTGTCGCGATGACCGCGATGATGCCGAGCCCGGCACCGACGACGGCACCGGTGACGATCTTTGCGAACAGCACTGTGGTGCGCTTCGGGGTTGCAAGGAACGTCGGAACCAGAGTTTGGTGGCGGAACTCGCCGGCCACGAGAAGGACGCCGAGCAGGATCGGAAAAATGTATCCGATGTTGACGGCGAGACCGTACACGAGTGACGGTGCGGCAGCGCCCAGGAGCGCGGCATCGGGAACGTCGTCCAACGCGCCAGACTGGGCCAAACCGATCGCGGCAGCGAAGCCTCCGGCAAGGAACACCAGGGAAGCTGCGGTGATGAGGGCGAGGACCCACCACGCCGACGTGGTGAAGTATTTGGTGAATTCAGAACGGGTCGCAGAACCGATGCTCATTCCGCGGTACCGCCTTCCTGTGACGTGGCGGAGTCAGAATCGTCAGACTCAGAACTGGGGGAGGGGTGCAGGCCGACGGAGCGGAAGAACTCGTCGGCAGCGTCGTCTGCGGGCGTGCGGTCGGTTCGACGCTCCCACGCTGCGCGCTCATCAAACGCGGACAGCAAAGCGTCGTCGTCTGCATCAGTGGCCTCTGAGTCTTCGACTGACTCTGCTGACTTGTCTGCCGGTTCCGCGGCGAACACCGGAATCGACGCCGTGAAGGTGTGCGGCTCCGTCGTGCTCACCGTGATGATGCTGGTGGCAACGGTGTCGGCCGAACCCTCGTCGACGTAGGCATCGGGGTCGTCATCGGGGTCGTGTGACACCGGAATGTCGGTAACGCCCTCGTGCTCAAGGAGCGCGACGAACGGGTTCTCGGTGGTCCAGGACTCTGGATCCATGGCCTCGGCGATAGCCTCGGCAACGGTGGGGTCCACCGGGGCGACCGCCTCGGGTGCCTCAGCGGCAGATGCCGGCTCTGCAAATGCGTGCTCTTCAGCTTCGTCTGCAGTCTCCTGCGCGCTGGCCTCGGGCGCTTCCGCAGCGTCGTCTTCGGTGAGGGGTTCAGCCACGTCCGGGACGTCTGCCGCATCGGCAATCGTGATCGGCTCCGTGCGCGGCGCCCACGGCGAGAGAATCGGAGCCCAGGCGGAAGCCGGAACATCGTCATCTTCTGGCGCGCCATGTGCCGGTGCGCCGAAGGTGTCGTGTGCCGACTCATCGCCCTGGAGGAGGTCATCGAAGGATGCCGCTACGGTCTCGCCGTCGAATTCTGCGTCGAATTCGGCGTCGCTGTCGGACTCGCTGTCGCCCTTGGATTCGGAGTCGCTGTCGGCTTCGCTGTCGGCTTCGCTGTTGGCTTCGCTGTCGCTGTCGCTGTCGCTGTCGCTGTCCGTGTTGCCGTTGGACTCGCTGTCGCTGCTGGTGTCGGTCTCGCCCACGTTCTCTGTGGCGGCCGATTCAGCGTTGTTCGAGTCGGTGTCGTTTGATTCAGCGTCGTTCGAGTCGGGGTCGTTCGATTCAGCGTCGTTCGACTCGGTGTCGTTTGACGAGGTGTCGTTCGAGTCGGTGTCGTTTGACGAGGCGTCGATCGATTCCGTGTCGATGGTTCCGGCAGCCGCTACCCATGCCGATGCCGGGTTTGGCGCATCGTCCGTTTCGGAGCCCTCAGAACCAGCGTCAGAGTCCGACGCTTCGGAGCCGGAGGCTACGTCGTCGTCCTCGTCGTCATCATCGTCGTCGTCATCGTCGTCGTCATCGTCGTCGTCGTCGTCGTCGTCATCGTCCGATTCGACGTCTTCCTCGTTCGAGGCGTCCGAGTCCTTGTCGCTCTCGGCCGCGTCTTCGCCTGAATCGTCATCGTCGTCGTCCGAGTCCGAGTCGTCGTCGTCCGAGGCTTGGTCGTCATCGTCCGAGTCTTCGTCGGAGTCGTCGGTGGAGTCAACGGCGGCTTCGGAGGAGCTATCCGAGTCATCGTCCGAATCGCTGTCGTCCGAGGCTTCGTTGTCGTCGTTCGAGTCCTCGTGGGCGTTTTCGTCCGAGGCGCCATCGGGATAGTCGGCGTTGTCGTCGGCGTCTGCGGCTTCGTCTGCAGCAGCGGCGGCCTCGGAGCTATCCGAGTCTTCGTGGGAGTCGCTGCCGTCGGAATCGGCTGCGTCGGGCTCGTCAGCGACGGCTGCGGCCTCGTCTTCGCTGCCAGACTCACTCAGCTCGGGATCCGTCGTGTCGGTCTCGGACGCCTCGTCAGCGTAAGCAATCGCAACGGCGGCGATCGCGGCACCGGCAGCGGCGGGAGCGATTGCGGCCGCGTCTACCTCGACATCGGCTTCCGCATCGTCCTCAGCCGCAGGCTCCGCGGCAACCGCGTCGGTGCCGTCCGTGGCAACAGCGTCCGGGCCGTCCGCACCTACTGCGTCTGCGGGTTCGCCAGCGCCCCCTGCCAGCGCAGCGGCAGGTTCCGTGGCCTCGGTTGTCTCATCCGTCACCGTTTCAGCGACCGGGGTCGCCAACTCAGCCACCGGTTCCGCCACCGGCTCGTGCACGCGGGCGCCACTGACCAGGTCAAGGAAGATCTCCTCAATCGACGGGCCGCGCTTTCCGAGTGCCGAGAGCGTGACGCCAGCTGCCGCAGCGGCGGCGCCGATCTCGGCGGTCGTCGCACCGCGCACCGTGAGGCCGGATCGCAAAACCTCCGCATGCAACCCCGCGTCGCGGAGGGCGGCGGCCAGGGCGCCGCGGTTGGGTGAATCCACCGTGACGGTGTCGGTCGCATCGATCGCGATGAGGTCGCCGAAGTCGCCATCGAAGACCTTCTTGCCCTCGGCGATGATGATGATCGAGTCAGCCATCTGCTGAACTTCGCTGAGCATGTGGCTCGAGACGAAGACGGTGCGGCCCTCGCGCGCGCGATCGCGCAGGAAGGATCGCATCCACTTGATGCCTTCAGGGTCGAGGCCGTTGGACGGCTCATCGAGCACCAGAACCCCGGGGTCGCCGAGAAGCGCAGTCGCCAGGCTCAGACGCTGGCGCATACCGAGGGAGAAACCACCGACCTTGCGGTTCGCAGCGGCGGTGAGGTCGACCTGGCCGAGCACCTCATCGATGCGCGTGAGCGGTACGCCGCCGGCGATCGCGTAAACCTTGAGGTGGTTCGCCGCAGTACGACCCGGGTGGAACGTGTTCGCCTCGAGAGCGCCACCGATCGTCTGCAACGGGTGCTTCAAATCGCGGTAGACGGAACCACCGATCGTGGCCGTGCCGCTGGTGGCGTTTGCAAGCCCCAGAAGAATGCGGAGGGTGGTCGTTTTTCCAGCGCCGTTGGGTCCAAGAAAACCGGTGATCCGACCGGGCTCAACGCGAGCCGAAAAGTCGGAAACCGCAGCGACTTTGCCGTACTGCTTGGTGACGCCAGAGAATTCCAGCACCTGGCCATCAGACATGCGTGGGCCTCTCTATCCGGGGATGATCTGTCTATCCTCTCGGAAATTGCCCCCATTTGTCTCTTCGGCACCAGAATTCTCTCGAACCGTGGGAGGTAACCTGGGACTCGTGACCGATATCAACCTCACTGATGAGCACGTTCTGGTGTCTGCGCGCGGCGGTCTTGGCCGCATCACGCTCAACCGTCCACGTGCGCTGAACGCGCTCTCACTCGACATGATTGTCGCTATTACGCGGGTGCTGAACGCTTGGCGTGATGACACGGATATCGAAACCGTTGTCATCGACTCATCAGACCCGCGCGGGCTGTGCGCTGGCGGTGACGTTCGTGCGCTTCGGGAAGCAATCATTGCAGGTAAGCGTGAGGAAGCCGCGGGCTTCTTCCGGGCTGAGTATGCGATGAACGCCGCGATTGCCGAGTACCCCAAGCCAATCGTCGCGATTGCTGACGGCATCACAATGGGCGGTGGTATCGGCATCGCCGGTCACGCTTCACACCGAATCGTCACCGAGACCTCCAAGCTCGCGATGCCCGAGACGCGCATTGGATTTACCCCCGATGTCGGCGGCACCTGGCTACTGGCGCAGGCCCCCGGCCGCTTCGGTGAGTACCTTGGCCTCACCGGCGCGACGATGAATGCGGCCGACGCGATCGCGACGGGCTTTGCCGACTACTTTGTACCGGCTGCGCGCGTTGCTTCCCTCATTGACGCGCTTGAGACGCGCGCCGATCCGAGTACGGTGACCGAGCTCATTCTGCTGTTCGATGAGACGGCGGAACCATCACCACTGCTGATGCAAAAGGAGTGGATTGACGACGCCTTCGGTCGGGCATCGGTGGCGGAGATCGCCGAGCGCCTCGACGAGCTGAGTGCCGATCCTGAGGTGGGTGCGGCCGCGGCCGCCGCGCAGCAGTTGCTGACGGAAATGTCACCGACATCGCTGGCCGTCACGCTGGCATCGGTGCGTCAAGCGCGCACTCTCGATGGCGTACACGCCGTGCTCGCGCAAGAATTTAACCTCGCCGATTGGCTGTGGAGCGTGTCAAACGACATGGTCGAAGGCATCCGAGCGCAGCTTGTCGACAAAGACCGCAATCCGCAATTTTCTCCCGCGACGATTGCCGAGGTTCCGGCCGACACCGGCGCTCGCGCCCTCGCGCACCGCGCTGAGACCCCTCTTTGGAATTAATCACGGTGTTCGATAGTCCCCTTTCTGCTTCGGCTTACGAAATTTTGCAGGTTGCCGTCACGGCGACCGAGGAAGAGCTTCGCCGTGCCTATCGCGTGCGTTTGCGGCATACACATCCAGACACCGGCGGCGATGCTGCACAGTTTGTGCTGGTGCAACGCGCGTGGGAGCTGGTAGGCACCGCGCAAGCGCGGGCTGCCTACGATCGGGGCCACGGCTTCGGAACCGCGGCGCCTCACGTGCAGGACTTCGCTGGATTTCGGGCACAGGCAGCGCCATCGACGACGCGGCCAGGGCCCCGTACCTACGGCCAGCCTGGGGGTCGCAACCGCGAGCGGTACCTCGCGGGTATCCGCGAGTTCGCCGGTCGCGGCGTACAGCTTTTCGACCCGTACGACCCGGCACTCGTGCGCTCGGCCCCGCGTGAGCTGAAGCAGCTCCTTGCTGACGCTCTTGCCGAGGAGACAACCGCTCGCGTGCTCAGCGAATTGGGCATGGGATACACGCTGTGGCACGACGTCGCGGTCCCGACCCGTAGTGGGCATGCGCTGATTATCGACCACATCGTGCTGGGCCCGAGCGGCCTGTACGCGGTGGCATCGGAGGACTACGGAACCGCGGTGCGGTTTAAGCGTTCCGAAGTGATTGGTGACGGGGTTCCGTCCGCGCCCATTGCGACCCTCGTGGGGGCTGCGCGCACTCTCGGTCGGGTTGCTGGCGTTCGTTTTGGTGGTGCCATGCTGGTGCTGCCAGACGAAGACCTCCCCGAGACGATCACCGAACTGGGGCGCGTGAAGTCGCTCCCGGTCGCGGTGGTCTCCCCACAGACGCTCACGACCATGCTGAGGCGCGGCGTGACGGGCGTGCCCGATATCGGTGGCAACGAGATCTTTGACGTGCGCACGCGCCTCCAGCGCACCGTGCAGTTCGCGTAACTCGCAGGCAAACGCGGCCGGTGTGCCAGGTGTGCTGCGTGTAGACGCGAGCCTGCCGCACCGTCGATACGAGCCCGAACTCAACGCGACTCCGAACTCAGGTGATCCCGCCCCGGTACGAGCCCGAACCCAGCGTGATCCCGACTCAGTGCGAGTCCGAGCCCAGCGCGAGCCCGCGCGATTTTTTAGTGCGCGCCGACCGAGTCCAGTTCGTCGCCGTCGCGTACCCAGTAGTCAATTTCGGCAACGTGTTGCTCGATGAGCTCTGACGCTCTGGCGGCATCACCGGTGGCGATGGCCTCGACGATCGCTTCGTGCTCATGAACGGTGCGCGCCACGGTCGCCTGTGCCAGAGGCTCAGCCGTTGCCCGGTCAAAAAGCGGGCGGGCAATGAGGCTTGTGACGAGAGCAGTGAGATAGCGATTGCCTGCAATGCCACACAGCACGCGGTGAAACTGCGCGCCGTGGGCAAGGTAGTCCGCAGCTTGAGCGATTTCGTCAACCGTTTTCAGCTCATCGCGCAACGCCTGGATTTCTTCTGCCGTGGCGGTGCGAGCGGCCTCGGCAGCGGCATGACTCTCCAACACCCGCCGGATGTGGAACATTTCGCGCAGGGCGCGGTCATCGTGCATATCGGTGACGAACGCCAGTGAGGTTAACAGGATGTCAGGCTCGAGACTAGTCACGTATGTTCCACCGCCATGCCGAACGTCGAGCACGCCGAGAAAAGCGAGTGCCTTGACAGCTTCGCGTAGCGAGTTTCGAGAGATGCCTAATTGCTCGCCAAGTTCATGCTCCGGTGGAAGTCGATCTCCGGGATTCCACACTCCGGAGACGATTCTCGCCTTGATCATGGCAATGGCGTCATCTGTGAGTGCCATGCCACCAGAGTACGGCTTTCACAACCAACCGCCTATTTGCCGCGATTCGCGCGTACCGAGGGTGAGCGCCTAGCGTTGAGGATGACACCCTGGAGGAACCATGAAGCTACTTGTTGCCGCCGCCGAATCTGAACTGCAGGCATTCCCGTCGCACATTGATGGCTACGAAATTTTGGTCACTGGCATTGGCAAGTTGCGCGCAGCTGTTCGCCTCACCCAGGCGCTGGAGAGGGCGACCTACGAAGAAATTCTGGTTGTCGGAACTGCGGGCTGTGTCGACGAGGCGCTGATGGCTGGTGTGCATGACATTTCCCGAGCATTGCAACACGACGTGCAAAACCTCGAAGGCGTCGTCGGCGAGCACGTCACGCTTCCCGCCATCGTCGACCTTGAGCGCGAGGGCCTCACGATCGCAACAGGCGACAGCTTCGTTGATGATGCCGCTGTTGTCGCGACGGTGCGCGGCTTGGGTGCCTCGCTCATTGACATGGAGTCCTACGCGTTTGCGTGGGTCGCGAAGGAATATGGCGTTCCGCTTCGCATCGTGCGCGTCGTCTCAGACAAGGCAGAAGACGGCGCGACTGAGTTGTGGGACGAAGTCGTCGCTCGATGCAGCGCGCAACTGTGGGAGTGGATGCAGGACGAGTACGGCGTCTCTGCCTGACCTACAAACAAAAGAACGCCCCGTCGGCAAAGCCTGACGGAGCGTTCTTCGTTTTACGGGTTACAGCGCGACGATGTTCGCAGCCTGCATGCCCTTGGGGCCCTGCTCGGCGTCGAATTCGACTTTCTGTCCTTCGCGCAGCTCCTTAAAGCCTGAACCGGCGATTGCGCTGTAGTGCGCAAAGAGGTCTGCGGATCCGTCATCGGGAGCGATGAAGCCGTAGCCCTTTTCGCCGTTGAACCATTTCACGGTGCCAGTGGCCATCGTGTCTTTCCTTTGTTATGCCGACCGCTTGTGCGGTCACTATCATCTTCTCACCATTTTGCGTGCTTTTGCACGCAAATTTGGACGAGATCTTCTCCGAGCGTGCTGCACAGCG
Source organism: Microbacterium sp. NC79 (assembly GCF_019061125.1). Lineage (NCBI taxonomy): Bacteria > Bacillati > Actinomycetota > Actinomycetes > Micrococcales > Microbacteriaceae > Microbacterium > Microbacterium sp. NC79. The sequence goes on along the minus strand of NZ_JAHQYI010000002.1, from coordinate 178,965 downwards.
TCTTGTGCAAGGGCTCGGGTACGGAATCGGCCGAGGCGTTCGCCCCGGGAACCATGGGCAAAATAGCCCGCGGCGGGTGCGATGGCAATGAAGCCAGCGTATTCGCCTTCGTGGGTCGCCACGAAGACATCATCGTCGGCTTGAAGCCAACGGAAAGAGTCAAGCGCGGCATCGGCGCCGCTCACAGCAGACAAAATAACAACCTTCTGACGCACGCCAATGCGCGCGTAAAATCAATGGTTCCGGAAGCGGAACATGGACTGACGCTGCCTTCATTGGCCGTGCGTCGTGGAGTCAGGGGCGGGTGCGAGCCCGCGTGAACTCCTCAGCTTAGCAGACTGGCTTACAGTGCCGTTGCCAGGAGGAGTGTCATGTGCGCTTCGGATACGGCTTCAAGCTCATGTTTCACGCCAGCGGCGACATGGATGATCGCTCCTGCAGGCATTGACACTTCGTCACCTGCGATGCGGAATGTGATCAGGCCTTCGAGAACCTGCACGGTGAGCGGGGAGTTCGTCGAGTGCTCGCGCATGATCTGACCCTCGGCGAGGGTAAGGCGCACGATTGTCGTGCCTGGACCCTGAAAAATGCGCTTCATTTGCGGCCGGTCGGTCGAAGCGACGGGCTCGGCGAGCAGAGCCTCGCGGTCGGCGGAAACGAGCGTGTATGGCTGATCGGTCATGGCAAACCCCCCTGGTCTTGCCTCGACCATACCCCGGTGAATGGCGCCCTGGACGCGAATTGGCTCACCGCGAAATCGCGGCGAGCCAATGTCTGATGAAGCGATGTACTACTTGACGATCGCGATACCCGTCGCGTCTGCGGCCTGGCTGAGCGAGCCGAGGTTCGTCACGTTGCTATAGCCGGCGTCTTGCATCAGCGTGACGGCTTGCCCGGCGCGGTTGCCCGACTTGCAGTAAACGACGTACTCGGCGTCGGGGTCGAGGGTCGGGATCGCCGCAGCGACATCGCCCGCATTCATATCGAGAAGCTGTGCGCCCTCGAGGTGCCCGGCGGTGTACTCAGAGGCCGTGCGGACGTCGAGGACGATCGTGTTGGTTCCGATTTCGATGGGGTCGGCAGCGGGCGCGCACGCGGTCAAGCCGAGCGTCAGCGCAAGGGCTGCGGCCATCAGGGTCATCAAGCGACGCATGAGCGCGGCCTAGCGGGAGAACAGGCGCTGGAAGAAACCGCCCTTGTCGGCCTTAGCCGCGGCGACCTCTGCGGCGGTGTGCTTGCCGTTGCACCACTGCGATGACGGAACGCCCGCCTTCACCATTGACACGTGCTGGCCGCAGCCAGCCCAGGTTGTCTTCGAGCAGGTCTTGCAGGGTACAGCGCGGCACATGGGGAGGACTCCTTGAAAGTGTGATTGATACCCCTGGGGGTATATCTAGGGTACCCCTGGGGGTATGGCGTGTGTCAAACGGAGAGCCTGGGAAAATCGTGCGAGTTGGGCATCGCCCCACGCGGCACGATGTGGTTTGTCTCGCCCTGTTCAGCGCCCGACATGCGGACGCTGAACTGGGATGGCGTCAGGAGCGCTCGACGGGGAGCCAGAGTCCGATCGTGGCCGTGGCGAAGTCGTCAGCGCGGTCAACAACCGCGACGATCGATGGGCCTGGGCGCAGGCGCCAGGGATTCGACGGAAACCATTCCGCGGCCGAAGCAGCGTATGTCTCCTGCACCGTCGCGGGGTAGGGGCCAGACGCACGCAAAACAGCCCACGTTCCAGCAGGAACGTCGATCGCGTCAAGATCGCGGGGGATGGGCGTCGATTCGGTGACAGCGACGCCATGCCGGTAAGCGAGGAGAACATCCGGCGCAAGTGATACTCGGTCGTTGCCAGTTCACGGGGGACAGCTGAGATATCGAGTTCGCTCGACATGTCTGTCTCGACGCTATCCAGCAGGTGGTTGAGTTGCGTGATCATGCGGGCTCCCTTCGCTCTCAAGCTTGTGCGCTTTCTGCGCCGCGCACCCGATGGTTCCGGTTCGATTCCATCGGATCTCGTCCGCCCAAGAGGCGGATGCGTGTGTCGCGTGGTGGTAGGTGAGATGATCCCTGTGTGGATGGGCATCAGAGTAAGGCGCTCACGCGTCGCGAAGTGCGAGCGACGCGATTCGCCGTCGCTGCATTTGTTATTGGTGGGATTCTGGCGCTGATTTTAGCCGCCGGGCGGCATATGCCCATCGGCGGCCCGGAATCACTGGGCTCACTTGCCGGCTGGATTACGGGCGGGCTCTCGGCAATCGCCTACGCCGGCGCGTATCTTCTGCCAGGCGGAGGAGCCAGCGCACCCGCGCTGCGGTGGCGACTGGAGGTTCCGCTCGCGAAGCGAATCTTCGATGTTCTCGCGCTGACCGTGGCAATGGGCATGCTCAACTATCTGCTTGTGATGGCGATCGCCGCCGTGTTTCAGATGGGCTTTCGCGGGCTCCTTATCGATCCGATCGGTGGCGCCGTACTTGTCGGCTTCGCCGCCGCCGCGCTGACATACGTCGCCGCCCTTGCCGGCGGCAACGTCACGGGATCGTCAATCGCGTCGCTGGCTATTGCAGTGTTGTTGAGCGGAACCATTGCCAGCATGGTGAGTTCGCCAGACGAATCATGGTGGCAGCTGCACTTCTCGCAGTTGGGCAACACGGGCGGGGTGACCGGTTATCGCTTTAACCTCGCGCTCATCATCACGGGATTCGTGATTACGGTGATCGCGGGGTACGTCGGTCAAGCATTCACCAGCGGTGTTCGCCGTCGCGGATACGACCTCGGACGAAAGCCCCAGGTGCTCGCCTGGCTATTCACCGGCATCGGGCTGTGCATGGCGATGGTCGGGTTTGTGCCAGACGCGGTGAGCTTTGCGATTCACGTGGGTTCGGCGTCTGGCATGGTGGTGCTGTTCGGCGTCTTCGCCTATTGCGCGTTGCGATACATCCCTGACCTGCCGCGTGACCTCATTGTGTTTACCGCGATTGTCGTGATCGGCATTATTGTCGCGATCGTGCTGTGGGTGCCCATCGGGTACTACAACCTCACCGGCATGGAACTCGTCGCAGCCGGGCTCCTCTTCGCCTGGCTGCTCGTGTTCGTGCGCTCGGCCGAGGCTTACGGCGCGGGCGGCGCGGTCGACGGTGCGGGTGGCGCGGCAGAGGTTGCCCGCGCGGCGGGTGCGGAACCACGAGATGCGGGATGAGGCGCGGGCAGAACGCACACGAGGATGCCGCTGACCTCGCCGGGGCAAAGCAAAACCCCCGTCATGTAGAAGCTAGACGAGGGTTTCTGGGCTGATTGTAATGATCAGCCTTGTGGCTCCGACCGGCATCGATCCGGTGACCTTTCGATTTTCAGTCGAACGCTCTACCAACTGAGCTACAGAGCCTCACGGCACAAGTGTCGTGATCTGATATGCGAAAGGCCCTCTCTGAGAAAGGGCCCGTCGCATCAGAGCGACCCTGACGGGACTTGAACCCGCGACCTCCGCCGTGACAGGGCGGCACGCTAACCAACTGCGCTACAGGGCCATAAAATATTAAGTTGTAGTGTGACCCCAACGGGATTCGAACCCGTGCTACTGCCGTGAAAGGGCAGCGTCCTAGGCCACTAAACGATGGGGCCGGAGTGGCAGGCTACCGAGGTAGTTGCTCCTTGCCGACACCCAAGCATAAGGGGATTTTTGCCCCAAAACCAAGTCGAGCGTGTATCTCGCGCGTGGCGCGCTCGGAATATGGTTGAAAATTCCTGATCAAACAGCCAATTAATCAAATGCAAAAAGTTTCACACTGATCTGCAGAGCGACACGCTGGTTCCGTCGTCGTCCGAACCAGGATGCAAAGTACCCCCGTTACAAATGTGACTGATGTTGTTAGTGTGGATGAGGTGACTGGCCCGCAGTCAAGGGAGTTTCTTGTGCCGATGACACATACTGATGACGAAACAGAAGAGAGCGGAACCGTGAAAAAGCGTCGTTCGCGCCGCGTTGGTGTCGTCGCTCGTCGCGCACTTTTCTCCACTCTCGCCGTCGCTGCACTTCTCGCGACCGGGCTCTCCGGCTTCGCTGCGCCTTCTGCCGATGCGGCCAACGTCGCTGCCGGCTACCCCACGTGGGAAGACGTGCAGAACGCCAAGAACAACGAGTCTCTGAAGGCGACCGAGATCGCCAACATTCAGACCCTGATTTCAACCCTGCAGACAAATGTCGAGGTGACGCAGGCTGCGTCCGTTGCCGCTGGCGACGCGTACTACGCGGCGCAGCAGGAATACCTCATGCAGGAATACCGTGCAACCGAACTGCAGACCCAGGCTGACGCCGAGGCGGCAGCGGCAACCGATGCCGAGACCAAGGTCGGTCAGGTCGCATCCCAGCTCTACCGCTCAGGTGGCGACGACACCGCGCTGAAGCTGCTGTTCTCTGAAGACAGCACCGACGCCGATCAGCTGCTTAACCAGCTCGGTCAGATGGACAAGCTGATGGAGCGCAATCAGACCGTCTATGACGACGCCGTGCTTGCTACCAACTCCGCACAGTCGTTGAGCGATCAAGCAAAGGTCGCTCGCGACGAACGTGACCGCCTGCAGAAGATTGCTGAAGACGCGTGGGTCACCGCCCAGGCTGCTGCTCAGGCCGCAGCCGATGCGCTCGCCGCGCAACAGTCAAACCTGATGACGCTGCAGGCTCAGCTCCTCGCCCTGCAAGACGAAACGACGAACGTCACGACGCAGTACGAAGCTGGCGTTGAGGCCGAGCGTCAGCGACTCGCAGCAGAGGAGGCAGCGCGCATTGCGGCTGCCGAAGAGGCGCGTCGCCGAGCGGAAGAAGAAGCCGCGAAGAACCCGCCGGCCACGACTCCCCAGCCGCCCGCGGCTGGGGGCGGCGGTGGCGGTGGCGGTAGCTCCGCCGGAACCGGCGGCTGGGTTCGCCCGAGCTACGGTAGCCGCACCTCCGGGTACGGACCGCGCTATTCGCAGTGTGGCCCGAGCTACTGCATGTCGAGCTTCCACCAGGGCGTCGACCTGGCGTCTGGTTGTGGCTCCGGCATCTACGCCGCACAATCCGGAACCGTGACGTACGCCGGCTACAACGGTGGCTACGGCAACTACGTGCGCGTCGACCACGGTGGTGGTACGAGCACCGGGTACGCACACATCCAGTCAGGCGGAATTCTGGTCAACTACGGCCAGTGGGTCAATGCTGGCGACCTCATCGCGCTTGAGGGCAACACCGGAAACTCGTTCGGCTGCCACGTTCACTTCGAGGTCTACATTTGGGGCAGCACCATTAACCCCATCGACTTCATGGCCGCACGCGGCATTTGGGTCTAATCCAGGCATCAATCCGATGTGCGCAATCCGCATGGAACCTGCGACACTAGGGCTGTGACTGCCAACATCGGAACACCCCAGCAAAAGGTCAAGTTTCAACGAGCTCACATGCTTGTCGAGCGCAAGGCGTACGACAAAGCAGAGGTGCTGTTCCGCGAGATTGTCGAGATCGACCCGAAGTCGATGATCGGTTGCCAGGCGTCTGTCTCATACGGTGAACTGCTGACGTTTACTGACCCGGATGCGGCTCAGGCCGTGCTCGAAGCAGCCGTTGAGAACATGGAAGCGTACCCCAACGAAGAGGTTCTCGACTGGGATCGCGAGCGCGCAGCTCAACTTCTTGCCGCCCTCGCCGAGGCCTAAAGCACGCACTGCTGAAACGCAGAACGGCCGCCCCGAAGGACGGCCGTTCTGACAGAAACTCTTAGAGAGTCGAGGGAGCCTCGCCCGAGCCCTGGGTCTTGGTCTGACCCTCGTGCTCGTCGAAGCGTTCGTAAGCTTCCTTCACCAGGCGCTCGGCCTCGGCAGCATCTGCCCAGTCGTCAACCTTGACCCACTTGTTGGGCTCGAGGTCTTTGTAGTGCTCGAAGAAGTGCGAGATTTCCTTGCGCGTGTACTCCGGAATGTCGTTGACATCCTGGATGTGGTCCCAACGCGGGTCGCCGGCCAGAACGGCAACAACCTTGTCGTCGCCGCCAGCTTCGTCGCTCATCTTGAGCACGCCAACGGGACGGACCGAAGCCATGACACCCGGGAACAGCTGCTGGTCAAGCAGCAGCATCACGTCGAGCGGGTCGCCGTCTTCGCCGAGGGTGTTCTCAAAGAATCCGTAGTCGGTGGGGTAACCAAAAACCGTGTACAGAACGCGGTCCAGGAACACGCGACCAGTACCGTGGTCAACCTCGTACTTCACGCGGCTACCGCGCGGAATCTCAATAACGGCGTCGTACGCGCCCATGCGTTTTCTCCTCAAAGAAGTGGAAGGGATGACACCAGACTACTGGCCTCGGCTGTGAACGTCGCACACCCGAAAGTCCGGATAGGGCAGATAAAGGGCAGATAGTGATTGGAACCGGGGGCTGGTGATCGGCGCGGCAGGTACCGTTGAGGGGTGCCTTCGTTGAGTCCTGCTGTCGCTGAAGTTCGTCGCGCCGTGCGCGCGGTTCTTGCTGATCGTGCGGGGGAGCGGGTGATCGTGGCGCTGTCTGGTGGCGCGGATTCGCTTGCTCTGGCTGCGGCGACTGCGCACGAAGCATCGAAGGCAGACGTCACCGTCACCACCGTTACCGTCGACCACGGATTACAAGAAGGATCGGCTCGCGTTGCTGAGCAGGCGGCGCACCAGGCGCGGGCGCTTGGCCTTGACGCGCGAGTCGTCTCAGCGACGGTCGAACGGAACCATCCGGATGGGCCAGAAGCGGCTGCGCGAGAGGCCCGCTATGGAGAGTTGGAGCGCGTAGCTGGGGAGCTCGCGGCGACCGCGATCCTGCTCGGACACACCCGTGACGACCAAGCAGAAACCGTACTTTTGGGACTTGCTCGTGGTTCCGGTGCAGGCAGCCTCATGGGGATGGCCCCAATTTCGGGACTTCGAGTGCGTCCGCTGCTTGATGTTTCACGAGAAACAACCCGGGCTGCGTGTGCCGCCGAGGGGCTCGAGGCGTGGAGCGATCCGCACAATACCGATCAGGCATACGCCCGGGTGCGGGTGCGTACGGCTGTGTTGCCTGTACTCGAAGCGGAGCTCGGCCCGGGGATTGCCGAGGCGCTCGCCCGCACGGCGGAGCAACTTCGTGAAGATCACGAGGCTTTCCAAGAGATGATCGACGAGACCATCGAAGACATTGTGGAGCCCGCAGAAGCAGGTATCGCGATCTCGGTCTCCGCTCTGGCGGCAAACCCGGCAGCGTTGCGCAACCGGATCATTCGGTACGTCGTCGCGAGCGAGTTTCACGTCAGCCTGACTCGCACTCAGACCCGTGAAGTCGCGCGCCTTGCGACCGACTGGTGCGGCCAGGGCCCGATCGACCTGCCCGGCTGTGCAGCGCGCCGCGAAGCGGGCAAAATCGTGATCGCCGCCCGCGCCTAGATTCCTTGGCCGTTTTCTCGTCGGCTCGCGAGTTTCGCAACGTTATGCAACAACGATGGGCCAAATTCCTGAGGGTTCGGCCGAATCTCCGCGACGCAACGTATTCCTTGCGACATAGCGCAGGGCAAGGAGCGACGGGAGCCGGAACCCCGGAGCCGGAACCACGGGGGCGGGTACGAAAAAGGTGGCGCACCCAGAAGGATGCGCCACCCGGAGTTCGTGCCACAGGGCCCGAACGGAGAAGTCTTACTTCTTGCCGCCGAAAAGGCCGCCGAGCAGGTCGGTGATGCCGCCGAGTGGGCCGCCGTCCTTCTTGCCGTCGCCATCAGCGTCGCCGCCACCGAGAACGCCGCTCAGCAGGTCGCCGATGCCGCCGGTGCTTGCATTGCCGCCACCGCCGCCGAGCAGGCCGCCGATAACGTCCATGATCCCGCCGCCTGCGGAGTCGCCAGACGGCTGGCTCTTGTTCTTTGAGAGCATGCCCATGATGATCGGGGCGAGCATCGGCAACAACTTACCGAAGTCGATACCGGCCGTCTTGTCGCTCTTGGTGAGCTCCTTCTCGACGGTCTCTTTCTTGTCACCAAAGATGTGGGTGAGGATCTTGCCGCCGTCAACAGCGTCGACTGAGGTGACGTCCACCGTCTCGCTCTGGCCGCTGTGCTTGCCAAGTGCCTTTTCGATGGCAGAGGCACCTTCGCTGGTCTGAGCGTTCTTCGCCAGTCCGCTCAGGATCGTCGCTGATCCTTCTTCTACAGCCTGCGAAGCCACTGCCGGGTCGACGCCGAACTGCTTGGCAATGTCATCAATCGGAAGCCTCTTGAGAATGTCGCTCAGACCCGTCATGGGGTTCCCCTTCGTTAAAATTTGCGCGTTCGGCGCAAGAGATTCATCGACAACTTATCGCCACTGTGGCGCACGATGGCGCGACGCACAAGGGCTCGCCCAGATTCGTGTCAGCCTGCGCACACGAGCACGGCATCCGCACATGCGCTGGGAGATGCCTAGAATTGGTTCATGCGTGCGGCAGATATTGCAGAGGACCTGACCACCGTTCTTGTGACTGAAGAGCAGATTTATGCTCGCCTGGCTGAATTGGGCCAGCAGGTCGCGAAGGATTATGAAGGAAAAGAGCTCGTGCTCGTGGGCGTGCTCAAGGGCGCGGTCATGGTCATGGCCGACTTCATGCGTGCGCTTCCGAAGCACGTCACGATGGACTGGATGGCCGTCTCCTCGTACGGTGCAAGCACCAAGTCGAGCGGTGTCGTGCAGATCCGCAAGGACCTCGACATCGACCTTGCTGACAAGCATGTTCTCATCGTCGAAGACATCATCGACTCCGGCCTGACGCTCGCGTGGTTGCTGGAAAACTTCGAGTCACGCGGTGCCGCCTCGATCGAGGTTCTCGCGCTACTGCGCAAGCCTGACGCCATGAAGGTTGAAATCAACAGCCGTTATGTTGGCTTCGACATTCCCAATGACTTCGTTGTCGGCTACGGCCTCGACTACGACGAGCGCTACCGCAACCTGCGCGACGTTGCCGTGCTCGCACCGCACGTCTACAGCTAAACCGAACAGCAGGTTCCGCCGCCATCAGAGGACGGAACCATAGCTGTTGCGTACGCCTTGGGCGAATCATCAGGCGCGCCATAGGGGCTGAGCGATAGCCTGGACAACAGCGCTTTTGGCGCGCACGCGAGAGAAGGGCCCTGGGGCGTCGCCCCGCACCATGAACGTGAAAAAGCTCATCAAGAGTCCGGTGACGATCATCCTGCTGATCGGCCTCATGCTGATCGTTGGGTTCAGTCTGTTCTCGTCGCTTGCCGCTGCCAAGCAGATCTCCACGCAGGAGGGTCTGCAGCTGCTGAAGGGCGACAGCGTCGTCGAGGTCGTGACCACCGACGGTGATCAGCGCGTCGACATGAAGCTGTCGAAGGAGTACGAGGGCGCGAAAGACGTCCAGTTCTACTACAACTCGGCGCGTGCTGACGAAGTGATCGCGGCGATCAACGAGTCTGACCCGAAGGACGGCTTCAACGACGTCGTGCCGCGGCCGAGCTTTCTTGACGGTCTGCTCTCGCTGATGATTCCGATCCTGCTGCTTGGTCTGCTGTTCTGGTTCCTGATGTCGTCTGCGCAGGGCGGCGGCGGCAAGATCATGCAGTTTGGCAAGTCGCGCGCGAAGCTCGTGTCGAAGGAGTCGCCGACCGTCACGTTTGATGACGTCGCGGGTGCCGATGAGGCCATCGAAGAGCTCGACGAAATTAAGGACTTCCTGCAAGACCCGGCCAAGTTCCAGGCCGTTGGCGCCAAGATCCCGAAGGGCGTGCTGCTGTACGGCCCTCCTGGAACAGGTAAGACGCTGCTTGCACGTGCTGTTGCCGGAGAAGCGGGCGTTCCGTTCTACTCGATCTCTGGTTCCGACTTTGTCGAAATGTTCGTCGGTGTCGGTGCCAGCCGCGTGCGTGACCTGTTCACGCAGGCGAAGGAAAACTCGCCAGCGATCATCTTCATCGATGAGATCGACGCCGTCGGTCGCCACCGCGGTGCCGGCATGGGCGGCGGCCACGATGAGCGTGAGCAGACGCTGAACCAGATGCTCGTGGAGATGGATGGCTTCGACCCGAAGCAGAACGTCATCGTCATCGCAGCAACCAACCGCCCCGACATTCTCGACCCGGCGCTGCTGCGCCCCGGCCGTTTTGACCGCCAGATTGGCGTGGATGCCCCTGACCTGAAGGGCCGCCTGCGCATTCTTGAGGTGCACGGCCGCGGCAAGCCGCTGGCCGACAGCGTCGACCTCGAAGTCGTCGCACGCAAGACGCCCGGCTTCACCGGCGCCGACCTGGCCAACGTACTCAACGAGGCAGCATTGCTGACGGCGCGCTCGAACGCGCAGCTCATCGATAACCGTGCCCTTGACGAGGCCATTGACCGTGGCATTGCCGGCCCGCAGCGCCGTAGCCGTGTCATGAAGGACCGCGAAAAGCTCATCACGGCGTACCACGAGGGTGGTCACGCGCTGGCCGCTGCCGCGATGAACTTCACCGATCCGGTCACGAAGGTGACGATCCTGCCGCGCGGTAAGGCTCTCGGCTACACGATGGTGTTGCCGTTAGATGACAAGTACTCCGTCACGCGCAACGAGCTGCAAGACCAGCTCGCCTACGCGATGGGTGGCCGTGTGGCCGAAGAGATCGTGTTCCATGACCCGACGACCGGCGCATCGAACGACATCGAAAAGGCGACAAACATCGCCCGCAAGATGGTCACCGAATACGGCATGACCACCGAGGTTGGCCCGGTCAAGCTGGGCTCTGCCAGTGGCGAGGTCTTCATGGGTCGCGACATGGGTCACGGCCGTGAGTACTCCGAGCGCGTTGCTGAGCGCGTCGACGCCGAGGTGCGCGCACTGATTGAGCGTGCGCACGATGAGGCGTACGCCGTACTCAACGACAACCGTGACATCCTCGACCTGTTGGCAGCCGAGCTGCTCGACAAGGAGACGCTCGATCACCTGCAGCTTGAAGAGATCTTCAAGAACGTGCGCAAGCTGCCTGTTCGTGAACAGTGGCTCTCCAGCGATGACCGCCCGGTGTCGACGTTGCCTCCGATTGAGGTGCCCACGAAGGTGGTTCCGGTGGAGTCGGTAGCCGAAATGGCTGACGCTGAGCCCGCACCCGTTGACGAAGATGGCGAAAAGCCGGAGGCCGTTGCTGAGGTTGCTGAGGCAATCGACGAGGCAGAAGCGGCTGCGGAGACGGTTGCGGAACCTGCGGAGGCTTCCGAGGAGCCGACGGTTGTCGAGGCGCCCCCGGTGCCGACGCTGCCCGATGCCGCCGTGGTTCCGCCGCGCCCTGATCTTCCTGAGCTTCCTGACGAACCGAAGAAGTGACATGGCCGTTGATCGCGCTCGCGTTGCGGAGCTCGTTCGCGAGCTGATTCTGGCGATCGGCGAAGACCCGGAGCGTCCGGGGCTGAGCGGAACCCCGGAGCGGGTCGCGACGACGTGGCAGGAGTTTTTCGGTGGCGTCGGGATGGACGAAACCGAGCCGCTGTCACACACGATTAGCGTGTCGCACGGACCGGCACCGGAGACCGTGCCTTCGGGTGCCGTGATTTTGCGGGACGTGCACTTCCGGTCGATGTGTGAGCATCACTTGTTGCCGTTCCTGGGGCGTGCGCACATCGCGTATCTGCCGGGCGATGATGTTGTGGGCCTGGGCGCGCTGCCAAAGGTGGTTGAGATTCTCGCTGCTCGTCCGCAAGTGCAGGAGCGGCTGGGCGAGCAGATTGCTGAGACGATCGCGACGACGCTCAACGCTCGCGGCGCTCTTGTCATTCTCGACGCGCAGCACCAGTGCGTCACCGCGCGCGGCGGCAAGCAGGTCGACGCAAGTACCGTGACGATTGCCGCACGCGGCGAGCTTGCTGAGCCTGCCGCCCGCGCCGAACTTATCGCGCTGATTGGCCGTGGCGCATGACCCAGCTCTGGGGCATCGTCAACGTCACACCCGATTCTTTCTCTGACGGTGGGCGTTATGCGTCGGTTGAAGCGGCGATCACACACGGCCGCGAACTGCTGGCCGCAGGCGCTCACGTTCTCGACATTGGTGGCGAATCCACGCGCCCTGGTTCCGAGCGCGTGCCTGTCGAGGTGGAACAGCACCGTGTGATTCCGGTTATTGAGGCTCTTGCGGCCGAGGGTGCGACGATCAGCATCGACACGATGAACGCTTCAACGGCCGCGGCCGCCGTGCGCGCTGGCGCTCGGTACGTCAACGATGTGGCAGGCGGCCTGGCTGACCCCGACATGTATGCGGCCGTCGCCGACAGCGGTGCCGACTACGTGCTCGGCCATTGGCGCGGCCCATCGAGCGACATGTATGCGCAGGCGCACTACACGAACGTGGGTGCGGAGGTCGCGGCGGAAGTTGCCGATCGCCTTGCCGGCGCGATTGCCGCAGGGATCGCACCAGAGCGCATCGTTGTTGACCCGGGCGTCGGGTTCGCGAAGACCGCCGAGCATAACTGGGCTCTCCTGCGAGAACTGAACCACGTGACTGGCCTCGGGCACCGCGTGCTCATCGGCACCTCTCGCAAACGCTTCCTCACGACGGCGCTCGGTGACAGCACAACCGAAGAGCAGCGCGACCTGGCTACGGCCGTGACGTCGGTATTGGCTGCTCAGGCCGGAGCTTGGGCCGTTCGCGTGCACAACGTCGCCGCGAGCCGCGATGCGCTCGCCGTCGCCCGCACCTGGCAAGGAGTCATCGATGACTGACCTCATCACCCTCACGGGTCTGCGCGTCTTTGGCCGCCACGGGGTGTTCGACTTTGAACGCGAAAACGGCCAGGAATTCGTCATCGACGTGACTCTGCGACTTGATCTCGCGGTTCCGGCCGCCTCCGATGATGTGCGTGACACCGTGCACTACGGCGAACTGGCCGACGCCCTCGCCGCGATTGTCGCGGGGGAGCCGGTGAATCTCATTGAGACTCTCGCCGAACGCCTCGCCACCGAAACGCTGCGTGATCAGCGCGTGCAGTGGTGTCGCGTCACGGTGCACAAGCCGCAGGCGCCGATCGAGCAGAGCTTCGCCGACGTCTCGGTCACGGTCGAGCGCGTGCAATCGAGTGCCGGAACCATTGGCGCACGTGACTCGGTTGCCTCAGCAGAAGCGGACGCTACATGAGGCGCCCCGGCCCGATCACTCCGCCGCCCGCTGGCGTTCGTCGCGCGCCGGTACGCGCTGTCGTTGCCCTCGGTTCCAATCTGGGAGATAGCGCCCAGATCATCGCAGATGCGAAGCGCGCGCTGGAGAAGCTCCCGTTGACGACCGAGGTAGCGATGGCTGATCCGATTGAATCGGTCGCGCTCACACTTGATGGTCTGGACGACACAAAGCCGGGCTATCTCAACACCGTCGCGCTTGTTACCACGACGCTCGCGCCGAGCATGTTGCTTGCGCACCTGCACGGCATCGAAAAGGAGCATGGGCGAGAGCGCATTGTGCGCTGGGGTGATCGCACACTGGATCTTGACCTGATCGCTTACGGCGACGTGCAGAGCGACGATCCGTACCTGCTGCTGCCGCACCCGCGCGCCGCTGAGCGTGATTTCGTCCTGGCACCGTGGCTGGCCCTCGACCCCGACGCCGAACTCATCGGCTTTGGTCGTGTCGCCGACCTACTGGCTGGTTTGCGGGGCGACGCGTGAAGCGCACCGGAACCGCCGCCCTGACGATTGCCGCCAGCGCCGGACTCATCGCTGGATTTCTCACCGACCAGGTGCTGACGTGGATGCGTCAGCCGACCTTTACGCCCGCATGGTCGTTGCCCATCGTTCTCGCGCTGCTGGCTGTCGCTTGCCTCTACTTTGCGTGGCCCGTAAGACGGCAACTAAAAGGCACCAAACCGGGCTCAGTTGACGCGATTCGCGCGTTTCGTACGGTGACATTGGCTCGGTCTGCGAGCTTGGTGGGTGCGGCCTCTGCTGGGTTCGGGCTGGGACTGTTGGCGTTCTTGTTGACCCGCCCGGTGCAGCCCCCGGTAGGCTCGGTCACGGTTGTTGGGGTGACCATTGGCGTTGCCGTCGTTCTCGTTGTCGCTGCCCTAATCGCCGAAAGTTTTTGCGTGCTGCCGAAGGATGATGATGACGACCCCTATGCAACCGACTCCTGAGCCGAATGCCCCTCAGCATCCACTCGCACCAGGGGGTGCTGCCGAGGAGCCCGACTCGGAGACGGCGCGCCCTGACGCACCTGCGCGGCCCGTGGTTCCGCCCGTCGCGCCCGCGCAGCCGGTGGTTCCGCCCGTCGCGCCCGCGCAGCCGACTGCGATGCCGTCAGACGCGCCGCATCCGGTGCTGGATGACGGAACCTTCACGACGCTGAAGACCGCACGCTCGGCGAAGCGGCTGGAGCTGGATGGTACGTGGCATCAGATCTCGCCAAAGTACGTGCGGGAGCAGTTGCTGGCAAACGGCCTGTTGTTGCTGATCCCGGCGGCGGCGGTCGTCGCGATGCTGCTTGATTTCATCCCCAATAACCCGTGGATTTGGATTCTGCTGGGGGCAGGTTCCGCCGTGCTGCTATTCACGATGATCATTACGCCGCGCCAAGCGCGCGCGATCGGCTACCGGCTGCGTGACGACGATCTGGTGTTCCGCAAGGGCATCTTGTGGCAGCGCATTGTTGCCGTGCCATACGGTCGCATGCAGCTCGTCGACATTTCGCATGGGCCGATGGACCGTGGTTTCGGTCTTGCCCAGCTCAAGATGGTGACGGCCGCCGCGACCACCGGTGTCACGATTCCGGGGCTCACGCAGGAAGCGGCAGAAGTGCTCCGCGACACCCTGATCGACGTCGCAGAAACTCGACGGACCGGCCTGTGAGTGACAACCTTTATCCGCCGCGATTGCCGGCGGACTCGCCACTTGTTCCGCTCGGTGACGTCCCACCCACGCAAGTCGATGGTTCCGCGTCGCCGTCCGGCCCCGCGTTGCAGAGCGATCTCAGTGATGGGCAATGGCATCGCCTTCATCCGCTGACCCCGCTGTTGCAGGGCGGGATCGTGCTGATTGTGCTTTTCGGTATCATCCTCAGCAACATGCAGGGGCGCCTGGTCGGCATCTTCTTTCCTGCCGACGATATCGACCAGTACGTGGACGAGTTCAACGCTGACCCGATCGACTGGGTGCTCGCCAACAACCTGTGGCTGGCTGCGCTCGGCGTGATTGCTGGTCTGTTGCTGGTGTTCATTGGCGGCTTCTATCTGTCGTGGCGGTTCCACAAGTTCCGCATTAGCGAAGCTGACGTTGAGGTCACGCAGGGCATTTTGTTCCGCAAGCACCGCCGTGCACCGCTGGACCGCGTGCAAGGCGTGAATCTCACGCGTCCCTTCATCGCGCGACTGATCGGGCTTGCCAAGCTTGAGGTGGTGGGTGCGGGCAACGATGCGAACGTGCCGCTGGAGTACCTCACGACGCGCAACGCTGAGCTGGTGCGTGCCGATATTTTGCGGCTAGCTTCGGGTGCTCGTGTGGCACGGGCGCAACAGCGTGGCGATGTCACGGCGGCACAGCGTGCGCACCTTCTTGACACGTTTGGGGCTGGTGTCACGGGACTCGTGAGCGGTGCTGAGACGCCGGTGGGCGAGCCCGAGAGTGTGGTGTCGATTCCGACTGGACGCCTGATTGGGTCGACGCTGGTCAGCACCAGTACGCTCGGTCTGATTGCGTTGGCTGCGGTCATTGTCGTGATGGTCAACATGACCGATCAGCCGTGGATCTTGTTCTCATTGGTGCCTGCGTTCTTGGCGATCGCCGGTGTGAATATCAGCCAGCTGTTCAAGTCTCTGCGGTATTCGATTGCGCCGACGCCCGATGGTGTTCGCGTGGTGTTTGGGTTGACCACGACTGTCACCGAGATCTTGCCTCCTGGTCGCGTGCATGCGCTTGCCGTGACGCAGTCGGTGCTGTGGCGGCCGTTTGGCTGGTATCGCGTTCGGCTGATTCGTCTCAGTGGTAAGAACATCAACCAGGGGCAGGTCGACCAGTTTCAGATTGCACTGCCCGTCGGCAAACGCGCCGACGTTGAGAAGGTGCTCTCGTTGCTCATGCCGGATGTCGCCGCGAGTGACTGGTCCTATGCGTTTGAACACGGCGCCAGGGGGCCTCGCACTGGCGATCCCTTCACTGTGACGCCGAAGCGCGCGTGGTTCATTCGCCCGCTGTCTTTCAAACGCAACGGATTTTTGATGCATCCGCGTGCCATCATGCTTCGCCGTGGCCAGATCTGGCGTTCGCTTGCGATCTTCCCGCTCGCCCGAGTGCAGAGCGTTGCGATGACGCAAGGGCCGATCGATCGCCTCCTGAGCGTTGGAACGCTGCAGGTGCATACCGTGATGGGCTCATTTACCGGCAACCTCGGGGCTATCGACCGCGACGCGTTGCTGAGCGTCTGGGCGCAGGCCGAGGCAGGCATTCTCGCCGCCGGGAACGACGACCACACGCACCGCTGGGGTGCCAGCGTCGTACACGAAGCGGAACCAGTGGGCCCCGTGTCGGTCGCGACTGCGGATCCGCAGATGGGGGAGACCGTATGACTCGCGAGGGACGGCTTGGTGTTGGTGTCATCGGTGCTGGTGTCGTTGGGCCCGTGATCGCGGCAGCGCTTGCGGGAGCGGGTCATGCCCTCACCGGCATCACACGGGGGGCGGAAGACGATCGCGTCAGCGCGATGCTTCCGGGCGTTCCGTTGCTGGAAGCCAAAGAGGTGTTGCGGCGCAGTGAACTGGTTGTGTTGGCGGTGCCCCACGATGAGCTGCCCGGTCTGGTGGCTGGTCTTGCACAAGTCGGTGCCTGGCAAATGGGGCAGCTCGTGATGCACGTCGATGCCGGCTATGGCGTGGAGGTTTTGCGCCCCGCGGCCGAGAAAGGTGCGATTCCGCTCGCTGTCCACCCCGCGATTACCTTTACCGGGTCTCGCATTGATTTGACGCAGTTGCAGTCGGCGTGGGCTGCCGTGACGGCGCCGGGCCCGGTGTTACCGATCGCGCAGGCGCTCGCGGTCGAGATGGGGTGTGAGCCGATCGTTGTCGAGGAGGCTGATCGCCCCGCATACGCCGAGGCTATTCAGACCGCGACGACGTTTTCCAGCGCGATCGTGCATCAGGCTTCCGACCTGTTGCGTGGCATCGGTGTGGAGAACCCCGGTGGTTATCTCTCCGCGCTGATTCGTTCCACGGTGGATCGGGCGCTGAGCGAAGCGACTCCTCGTGACCTGTCCGTCACTGACCTCGATGACTTCCTGGGCGACGATTGGGATGAGGGATCCGACGAGGACTAAGCGGCATCGTCCTACGGTCGGGTGCACAGGTTCCGCTCGGTAGACTGAGGGTTGACTTTTTTGAGGAGATCGCATGTCTGACCAGCAGTCCGCTGAGCCCACCGAGCCCACTGAAGAAGACATCTTCGAGCAGAAGGCCGTTCGTCTGGCGAAGCGCGCGAAGCTGATCGAGCAGCGGGACAGCCTCGCTGGTGGCGCGTATCCTGTGACGGTTCCGGTCACCACGACCATCGCTGCCCTCCGTGCTGAGTATGGCGAGTTGGAAACTGACACCGCCACGGGCGTCACGGCTGCCGTTGCTGGCCGCGTCGTTTTCAGCCGCAACACCGGAAAGCTCTGCTTCGCGACGCTGCAGGCGGGCGATGGTTCGCGTATTCAGGCGATGGTTTCGCTGGCAAACGTGGGCGAAGAGTCCCTTGCTTCGTACAAGGAACTCGTTGACCTTGGTGACCACGTGTTCGTCTCGGGTGAGGTTATTTCTTCGCGTCGTGGCGAGCTGTCGATCATGGTGAATGAGTGGCAGATTGCGTCGAAGGCGATCCTGCCGCTGCCGAACATGTACTCGGATCTGAGCGAAGAGACGCGTGTTCGTAGCCGCTTCCTCGACCTGATCGTTCGTGACCGTGCTCGTGAGAATGCGGTGGCTCGTGCGAAGACCAACGCATCGTTGCGTGCCACGTTTGCGAAGCACGGCTTCCTTGAGGTTGAGACCCCGATGCTTCAGGTGCAGCACGGCGGTGCTTCGGCTCGTCCGTTCGTGACGCACTCGAACGCATTCGACACTGAGCTGTACTTGCGTATCGCGCCGGAGCTGTACCTCAAGCGTGCCGTCGTTGGTGGCTTGGATCGCGTCTTTGAGATCAACCGCAACTTCCGCAATGAGGGTGCTGACTCGACGCACAGCCCGGAGTTCGCGATGTTGGAGGCTTACCAGTCGTATTCCGACTACAACGGTATTGCTGATCTGACACAGGAGCTCATTCAGGATGCGGCTATTGCTGTCTCGGGTTCGACGACGGTGACGTGGGCTGACGGTACCGAGTTTGATCTGGGCGGTCAGTGGGATCGCATTTCGATGTACGACTCGCTGTCGGAGGCTGCTGGCGTGACGATCACGCCGGAAACGTCGCTCGCCGACCTGAAGGCGTTGGCCGACAAGGAAGGCGTTGACGTCCCCGAGAAGGTGGCGACGCATGGCAAATATGTCGAAGAGCTGTGGGAGCACTTCGTGAAGGGTGACCTTGAGCGCCCCACGTTCGTGATGGACTTCCCGGTCGACACCAGCCCGTTGGTGCGTGAGCACCGTAGCATTCCGGGTGTTGTCGAGAAGTGGGACCTCTATGTTCGCGGCTTTGAGCTGGCGACCGGATATTCCGAGCTGATTGACCCGGTGATTCAGCGTGAGCGTTTCGTCGAGCAGGCGAAGCTTGCGGCTGCTGGTGACGATGAGGCCATGCGGGTTGATGAAGAGTTCTTGCGTGCGCTTGAGCACGCGATGCCGCCGTCGGGTGGCATGGGTATGGGGATTGACCGTTTGCTGATGGCCATCACGGGTCTTGGCATTCGCGAGACGATCCTCTTCCCGCTTGTGAAGTAGCCATCGGCTATCCAGCAGGCGCACTCAGCTTCGGCGGGTGCGCCTGCTGCGTTTCTGCCGAGGAGACGGCAGATGGTCCGGATCCGCAGTGTAATCCGGAACGTCCGCGATGCGATGCGAGCTAAGGCGAGGGAAGCCAGGTGCGGGGAAGTTAGCTGCGGGGAAGCTAGGTGGCTGCCAGGGGCGCGCAACACCGTTAGGCGGCGATGTCGTATCGGGCGCGGCCGCCGAGGCGTGGGGTTTGTGTCGGGTCGACGGTGGCGGGTGGGATGATCCACACTTTCGAGGTGCGTTTCGTGCCGTCGACGCGGATGTTCCAGCCATTGTCGTGAATACGGTGGTGGCAACTGGTGCAGAGCAGGACACCGTTGTTGAGGTCGGTTGGGCCGGTGTCTCGGTGCCACCATCTCATGTGATGTGCTTTTGTCATTTGCGGTGGGAGCCCGCACATCACGCATCCGCCGTCTCGTTCAACGAGCGCGAGGCGTTGCGCCTTCGTGAAGAGTCGCTTTTCACGACCCCAATCGAGAATCTCACCATCCGACCCGAGGACAGCGGGGATAACACCACCACTCGCGGCCATTTGCCTGCAGGTGCTGATGCTGATCGGCTGGTCGGTGCCGTCGATCGTCGCGACACCAGTGCCGGCGGTGAGGTCATCAAGGCTCACGCGGACAATGACGGTCGCGCCGGTGAGGGGGAGTTCGTTGTTGTCGCATCCGGTGATGTGCTCGCAGATTGCGGTGAGGGCGTCGGCTTGCAGTTGCGCGACGGTGCGACGATCGTCACCCGGCATCGCCCATCCCTCGGGAGCGTCCCCGGCCGCGGCAGTTCCCACATCATTCGGGACGTCAGAGCCCGTGGCGGTGCCTTCGCATGTGTCACTGTGACCGGCGTTGGCGTTGGGGTTGGTGTTGTGGGCTTGGAAGGTCGCGGTGACC
Source organism: Microbacterium sp. NC79 (assembly GCF_019061125.1). NCBI lineage: Bacteria > Bacillati > Actinomycetota > Actinomycetes > Micrococcales > Microbacteriaceae > Microbacterium > Microbacterium sp. NC79. Next base: position 159,168 of record NZ_JAHQYI010000002.1, on the reverse strand, counting down.
CAGGCTTGGATCGCGTTCTTGATCGGTGCGCCCGACGCGACATCGGTGCGGAAATTCACGAACAGGGACCCGTCACGCTCAAACATGGTCAGTGACCGGCTGGCGCGGGCCTCATCTTCACGTGGTTCGACACCGTCGGGGTTTAGCCAGGCTTCGGCGCGGGTGACGAGTTTGCGGACGTCGTCACACGATAACCCTGCCGCCCCCTCCACCAGAAGAGTCTCGGCTTCACCGATCTGTTCGATGCTGGCGTGCAGGCGGGCACGGTCCAGCATCCCGACGATGAGCGATCCGGCGGCCGCGGCAATCGTGCCCCGCTGTAACGCGTCTTGCACTGCCGGATACTTCGGCGGCAACTTCTCACCGAGCAGGTTCGACCGCGGCGCGGTCGCTTTACCTAGTTTTGTGAGCTTTGACGCATCGCCGGTCGTGCCACCGGTGGTTGCCGCGATCAGCGTCGCCGAGTTTCGAAAACCCTGCTGCTTCGCGAGACCATCCGGCCCCAACTCGGGCCGGGATTCATGCTCGATTCCTGCAGCGACTTCCGCGCGGAGTCCATCAAAGCGTCGTTGCAATGTTCCCATCGCCGCATTCACCGCCAGTAACTGCGTGCGGTCTAAATCGGTGCCACATTCCGCATCGCACCACGCCGACTCGAGCGCCGCAACGGCTTCGAGAAGAGGGGTGAGATGTGGATTGGTCATACCCCCATTTTAGAATACAGCTTCGAATGACGCAAGGGTTTTATGAAGAAAGTTGCATTTGAGTATAGGAGCTAGGTTCTAGTGAATTTGGCAAGTTGCGGAGAGGCCGCATAAGCTCGGCACGCCTCACCCGCGCGCCCCGAACCGCAGCCCACGCACCCCACCCCCGCAGCCCACGCACCGTCACCCCGCCCTCGAACCGCCACCCCGCCCACGCCACGTCCCCGTCCACGCACCGACCCGCCGCCACACGCGCCCGATCGCGACGACACGGCCGCATCACACGTCACTTCCGGCGGTTCTCGGCGGGGAATGCCCACAGGGGCAGGTGCCCGTTCGCGCACAGGGTGGCAACGATCTGGGACAACCCGTGACCCGGGTCTGCTCGCAGTGCCTTCTGCGCGTAGGTGGCGGCATGCGTCGACATGCCCAGCGCCCAACTGATCCAGGCCGCGCAGGCGAGGGGAGCTGCGCGACCACGGCCCGACGCGCACGCGGCAAGTTGGCGCACGCGCCGCAAGGCGGCCTGCAATCGAGCAGCATCCGGAGCGGGGCCCTCGCCCATCAGGAAGAGCGTTTCGGGTGCATCGGGAGCACCGTCGAGCCAATCGAGTTGAAACTCAAGCACCTCGTCGGCGGAGTCAGCGTCGTAGCACCACTGCGACAGTGCAACATCACGAAGCGATGGTCGGCTGAGTAGCCACAACAGGAGCGCGTCATCGCCGACGCTGCCACGTTGTCCTTCGACGGCAGATTCGAAAACCTCGTGCATACGGTCAAATCGTTCGACCAGATCGCGGGGTGAGGCATCCCGCGAGGCATGATCCAAACGTGCCAACTCGGACCGGATCGCTCGCATACGCTCGGCATCAACTCGCGGCAGCCTGGTTCCACTCGACTGATTAGCCTTCGGCTTCGGGCCCCCAACATCGGGGGCATCGCCGATCTCGCTGTGCGGGTGAACGGTCTCATCTGACTCGCTGAACCACCCGTTCTGCGCCACGATGATCACGTCACCGAGGTCAATCCCGCACGCATCGGCTGTGAGCCGAATCGCGTTAGCCAAAGGGGCAAAGGGGTTCGCGTCTGGTAGCGCTACGGAAGTTTCGGCATAGACGACGACAATCATGCCCGACGTCTCTTCCAGCCGGCAGACGATGCCGAGCGCAGAAGCCGCGAATTGCTGAGGCTGGATGACCGGGAGATCGAAGCGAAACAGCCCGACCGAGGTGCTGCCGGCGAACGGCAGGATAACGACGGAGTCGGCTGGTGTGTACCCTGCCATCGTCGGAATGGCCGAAAGGAGATCGGCAACAGAATGTGCTCGAAACGTTGTTGTCATGGTGTCAGCGTGAATGATCAGCGGGTGGCGGAACCATGCGGTGCGCTGGCGGTGGACAAGGTCGCGAAAACCGCGGGTTGGGGAGGAACCGGTGATCGGCTCGACACTCAGGTATCAACGGTAGACTTCCGGTATGGATCCCTACTGGTCACAGGTCGTCTGGTCGCTGTTGCCGACCCTTGCGGTATGCGTGATCTTCTTCTTCATTCTGCGGTCGATCGTGCGGATGGATCGCAAGGAGCGTTCCACCTACGCTGACATCGAAGCGCAGGAGCGCGCGGCGCGCGGACTCCCGCCAAAAGCAAACTAGCCGGGTTTGTCGCTTCCGACCACTACGCTTGGGCGTAAGTGGAAGGCGGGGTATGGACATCTCGTGGTGGCTCGTTGCGGTCTTTGTTATTGACCTAGCCATTCGTATTACAGCCATCATTGTGGTTCCACGCAATCGCCGTCCAACGGCCGCGATGGCGTGGTTGCTGGCGATTTACTTCATCCCATTTGTCGGGGTGTTCCTCTTCCTCCTCATCGGCAACCCGCGGCTGCCTCGCGCCCGCAGGCGCAAGCAGGAGCGCATTAACGAGTACGCCCGCGAAGCGGCATCTCAAATCGAAGGCGGCACTCTTCGCCCCAACCCGCCGCCCTGGTTTCCCTCTGTTGTGCGGATGAACTCGACTCTCGGGGCGCTTCCGTTGGTGGGTGACAACGACGCGCACCTCATCTCCGACTACCAGGAGAGCCTGGACGCGATGGCCGATGAGATTCGTCGTGCCGAGAAATTCGTCTACATCGAGTTCTACATTTTCCAGTCGGATGTAGCGACGGACAACCTGTTCCGAGCGATGGAAGAGGCATGCGCCCGTGGTGTGACCGTACGCGTTTTGCTTGACCACTGGGCAAACCGCTGGAAGCCTTTCTACAGGGCCACCCTCCGTCGCCTCGACGCGATGGGCGCTGACTGGCACCTCATTCTGCCCGTGCAGCCACTCAAGGGCAACACGCAGCGCCCCGACCTGCGCAATCACCGCAAGCTCCTGGTCGTGGACGGACTCGTTGCCTACCTCGGTTCGCAAAACGTCACAGACTCCACCTACAACCTCCCCAAAAACATCAAGCGTGGGTTGCACTGGGTTGATCTGATGGTTCGGCTCGAAGGCCCCGTCGTCACGAGCGTGCTCGCTGTCTTCCTGTCGGACTGGTACTCCGAGACCGATACCGTGCCCGACGACGGTTCCGAGGTCGCGGTGCCGAGCCCCACGGGCGACCTGGACTGCCAGGTGGTTCCGTCTGGCCCCGGATTCGAATTCGAAAACAACAAGCGCATGTTCGTCGAATTGCTGCACGCGGCCCAAAAGCGCATCACCATCATCAGCCCCTACTTCGTGCCAGATGGGGCGGTGCTCGATGCCATTACCTCTGCGACGGCGCGCGGCGTTGCCGTTGAACTCTTCGTGTCGGAAGAGGGCGACCAGGCCCTCGTCTACCACGCACAGCGAAGCTACTACGAAGCGCTCCTTCGGGCAGGTATCACCATTTGGATGTACCAAAAGCCGTACATCCTGCACACCAAGGGCCTCACGATCGACGACGAGGTTGCGGTGATCGGCTCGAGCAACATGGACATGCGCTCGTTTGGTTTGAACCTCGAAATCTCGCTGCTTGTGCGCGGCGAGGAGTTCATTCGCGAACTCGACGAGGTTGCCAGTGAGTATCGCCGGCTCAGCCGTCAACTCACGGCGGAAGAATGGGCAAAGCAGCCGCTTCGCTCGACCGTCTTGGACAACCTGGCGCGCCTCACGTCCGCTCTCCAGTAATCGTCTCAAGCCTGAGGAAACCTCTCGGCAATGCCCCGTGGTTCCGCATAATTCCGCGGATTTTTCCGATACGGAACCAGGGGGCGCGCGAGCGCTTTTGTCGCTACCTTTAGAGCATGCGCACTCGATTGATCCTCACAGCTTCTGTTCTCGGCCTCGCCGCGCTCCTCAGTGGATGCGCGACGACGGCAGCAACCTCGCCGACGAACTCGCCCGATGCGACGACGGCCCCCACAGAAAACCCCGAAGAGACGACCACTCCGGAAGCGGACTTCACCGCCGGTTGGTTGGCATCCGGAACCATGATTGGCGTCGTCACGACCGGAAGCAGCACGTGCGTGCCGATCGTCGAGAGCGTTGAGGGCTCGGGCGACACCGTCACCGTGACCCTCGCCGACCCGGAGCCCAGCACGCCGTGCACGCGCGATCTGCAGCCGCGCATCACGGGCGTTGGCCTGCCTGAGGGCGTCGACGCCACGAAGCCGCTCGTGCTCGACGTCACCTACAACGACATCACCGCATCGATTGATCTCGCGGCGTCGACGGCCCCCGCTACCGACCCGCTCGAAATGGCACCCTCGGCCGGCTACGCAGGTCCGAACACCATCGGACTTGTCACATACGGGTCATCGACGTGTGTTCCGACGGTGGAATCGGCCGAGCCTGGCGATGACGCTTCAAACCTGGTCGTGACGTTCGCGACCCCCGACGCCAACAAGCCGTGCACGATGGACATGGCTTCGCGCGTCACCGTTGTGCACGCCGATTCGGGCGTCAAGACCCTCACGGTCGTGGACGCCGGAACCGAGACCGCAGTGGACGTGCTCGCCAACGGCTTCTAAAACACGAGCGATCCGCCACGCTCAGCATCGCTGCGTGTGGCGGATTTGTGTTTCACAGACGCGGTTCCGATGCGTTCTTCTGATTCGCCGGAATCATGACAGTGACAGCACCTGGTTCGACGTAACAGCGCAACCGCACCGCCTCGCCAAACTCGTCGCCATCGAGCTCAATCGGTTGTGGTTCCGTCGCAACAGCTTCCAACCAGCGCCCCTGCAAAAAGTGCACGTGCGTGGAGTTTCCTGCCCGACGTTTGGCGAGGGTTCGCCCCGCACGGAAGCGCCTGAGCACGCTGTGATCCCACCAAACCGTGCGCCATACGAAGAGCCAGCCAAACATTCCGGTGGGCTTGAAAACGGCGACGTCGAGTAAACCGTCGGTAATCGACGCGTCTGGCAGCAGTGCGATGCCGCCCGGGAGCTGACCGCAGTTCGCGAACAATATGCTGTGAACCTTGCCGCTGTGTTCGCGATGACCAGCCAATTGATACGTCGCCCTAAACGGCTTTGCATCCTTCAGTGAGCGCGCGGCACCACTGACGTACGCGATCCACCCCACCCGCTTTTTCATCTTCGCGCTGGTGTTCTGGATCATTGCGGCGTCGAGACCGATACCGGCCATCACGACAAAGCCATGGCGCTCCGTATGACCACCCGCGCGATCCACATCGGCAAAGCCCACATCGACGGGAGTGGGGGTTCCGCTGAAAGCCGCGGCAATGGCCTCCTGTGGTCGGCCGAGAGGCAGATGAAGGTTGCGGGCGAGGAGATTTCCGGTGCCGCTCGGAACAATCGTGAGGGGAACGCCGGAATCAGCCAGCGCCTCCATCACGGCGCGCACGGTTCCATCGCCTCCCGCAACAAGGATGTGTGAAGCGCCCATCCCTAAGGCTTCAGCGGTCACCTTTTGACCGAGATCGTCAACGGTCGTCTCGAGGAACAGCGGGGTTCCCCAGTCCGCTTCAGCAGATTGTTGGAGCAGCTCTTCGGAGAGCGCGGAGAAATCAACCTTGATCGGGTTGTAGATCAGAGCGGCCCTCTGAGAACCAGCACTCACAGCGTCAGACATGGGGCAAGCATACGGGTAGCGGCAGGCGGATAGACTTCATGTGTGATTGATCCCGCGCTCCTTCGTGATAACCCTGATGTCATTCGCCGCTCGCAGGTCGCCCGCGGCCACTCGGCCGACACGGTCGACGAAGCCATCGAGGCAGACAAGGCCCGTCGCGCGGCGATCAGTCGATACGAAGAGCTTCGTGCCGAGCAGAACGCGTTCGGCAAAAAGGTTGCCACCGCTCCCAAGGAGGAGAAGGCCGAGCTGGTCGCCCAAGCGAAGGGTCTCGCCGAGGGCGTGAAGCAGGCGCAGGCCGAGGCTGGCGCTGCCGAAGAAGCCGCAGATAAGGCGTTCCGCCGCATCGAAAACGTCGTCATCGACGGTGTTCCTGCCGGTGGCGAGAAAGACTTCGTTGTGCTCCGCCACGTCGGCGAGGTTCCGACCTTTGATTTTGCTGCCCGCGACCACCTTGAGCTCGGTGAAATGCTCGGCGCGATTGACATGGAGCGTGGCGCGAAGGTTTCTGGCGCACGCTTCTACTTCCTCAAGGGTGTCGGTGCGCGTCTCGAGATCGCGCTGATGACGCACGCGCTCAACACTGCACTCAAGTACGGTTTCGTGCCGCTCATCACCCCGACCCTTGTGCGCCCCGACATCATGCAGGGCACCGGATTCCTCGGCGAGCATGCCGACGAGATCTACCACCTGGATGACGACGACCTGTACCTCGTCGGAACCAGTGAGGTTGCGCTTGCTGGCTACCACAAGGACGAAATCCTTGACCTGTCGAACGGTCCGCTGCGTTACGCCGGATGGTCAACCTGCTACCGCCGTGAGGCCGGATCGCACGGTAAAGACACTCGTGGCATCATCCGCGTGCACCAGTTCAACAAGCTGGAGATGTTCGTCTACACGACCCCGGAAGAGGCCGAAGCCGAGCACTTGCGGTTGGTGAGCTGGCAGGAAGAAATGCTGCAGTCGCTCGGTCTCGCATATCGCGTGATTGACGTGGCCGCCGGCGACCTGGGCTCCTCCGCCGCCCGCAAGTACGACATTGAGGCCTGGGTTCCGACGCAAGACGCCTTCCGTGAGCTCACGTCGACCTCGAACTGCACGACGTACCAGTCGCGCCGTCTCGACATTCGCTACCGTCCGGACGGCGCCAAGACCACGCCGGTCGCAACGCTCAACGGAACCCTCGCAACGACCCGCTGGATCGTGGCACTTCTGGAGACGCACCAGCAGGCTGACGGCTCTGTCGTGGTTCCGGAAGTCCTGCGTCCCTACCTGGGCGGCCTCGAAAAGTTTGAGCCGCTTTCGTGACGGATAACGCCACCGGTCAGCGATTGCTGATCGCGCTCGACGTTGATGGCACGGTGGTTCTTGAAGACGAATCGCCCAGCCCCGGTGTAATCGATGCCGTTGCTGAGGCTGTTCAGGGTGGCCACGAAGTCATGCTTGCCACCGGGCGCAGCTGGGCGGCGACCGGACGCATCATGGCGATGCTCGGTATTCAGCCCGAGTATGCCGTGTGCGCAAACGGTGCGGCGATCTACAAGCGCGGCACTGATGGCGAGTACGAACGCTTCCACACCGAGGTTTTCGACCCATCGCCCGCGCTGGATCTGCTCGAGCAGCACTTGCCAGACGCGCACTACATGGTTGAGCACGGTGACGGCACGCGCCTGTACACCGACGAAATGCACGACTGGAGCCTCAACCTCGCGCATCAGGTGACGTTTGAAGAGCTCAAGGCCGAGCCCGTTTCGCGCATCGTGGTGGTCTCGCCCGAGCACGATGAAAAAGACTTTGCCGAGCTGGTCTCATCGATCGGTCTGAACCAGGTCTCGTACGCCGTCGGCTGGACCGCGTGGCTTGACATCGCGCCGCAGGGCGTCGACAAGGGCTCCGGACTGGACCTCGTGTGCGCGTGGCTCGGTCATGACCGCGCCAACACCGTGGTGATTGGCGATGGCCGAAACGACCTCGGCATGTTCGCATGGGCGCAGGAAAATGGCGGAACCGCGGTGGCGATGGGTCAGGCCCCGGAAGAAGTGAAGGAAGCGGCGAGCTACATCACGCGCCGCGTGCACGACGGTGGCGTCACCGAAGTGCTGCGTGGGCTGAACCCCGCGCTCTAACCGTCCATCGCGTTACAACAGGCCACCGGCCCGATGGCCGCTGATGAGAGCCGTACGCGCTGCAAAATCGAGCGCTGGAGGCCGATTCTGCATTCAGCGTGCGGCCATATTTTCATCAGCACTCGCTCAGACGTATTTTGCACAATGGAGAGTCGGCTAGACTCATTCACGCGAACGAGTGCGCTCGTTCGGGAAGGTTGTCCGAGTGGCCGATGGAGCTGGTCTTGAAAACCAGTGGGCAGCAATGTCTCGTGGGTTCGAATCCCACACCTTCCGCACATACTGCGCGGTAAGTGTTTTGAACAGCGTAGGAGCACAATCGAGTGAGCGAAACGACACGGTCTGATAGCGACCGCCGCCGCACCCTTGCTCGTCATGGCTTGCAAAAGTCCCCGAGTGCGTGGGGAGCGATTGTTCGTTTCCTCAGTATCGCCGTCGCCACAGTGCTCGTAGCTGGCGTTGGTGTTGCCGCGTTCATTGCGACAGACCTGACGTCATCGCTCAACGCAGACGCCGTCGACATCGGGGGAGAAGCTCCGCCGCCGGACATCGCCGCGTACGACGGGCCCGTGCAGATTCTGGTCGCCGGCACCGACGTGTGTGAACCCGAGTACGCCGAGCTCTTCGCCGAGCGTTGCAGCGATGCCGGAGACGGCGTTCGCAGTGACGTGCTGATGTTGCTGAATATCTCCGCAGCGCCACGCAAGGTCACCGTCATCTCCTTTCCACGCGACCTGATGGTTCCGATTCCGGAGTGCACAGACGCGAATGGAAACGCCACCTGGGAGCAGTCCAAGGCTCAGATCAACGGTGCGTTCAACATGGGCGGACTCGCCTGCACCGTGGCCACCGTGCGTGAGCTCACCGGCCAGCCGATTCAGTTTGCTGCGTCCATCAACTGGGGCGGCGTGATCGAAATGACGAACGCCATTGGTGGCGTTGATGTCTGTATTGGCGCCGACATGTACGACCGTCACACCGGCATCGACTGGAAAGCCGGCCCCCGCACCGTTTCGGGCATGGAGGCCCTCCAATTCTTGCGCACCCGTCACGGCGTGGGCGATGGTTCCGACCTCGGACGCATCTCCAACCAGCAGCAGTACATGTCAAACCTCGTCAAGAAACTGATGAGCGAGCAGGTGCTGTCGAACCCGGGAACGGTGCTCAGGCTCGCAAAGGTCGCCGTCGAAGCGATCGACCCGTCAACGAGCATGACCGACCCGTACAAGCTCATGCAGATCGCGATGGCCGTGAAAGACGTGCCGTTCCAAGACTTCGTGTTTATTCAGTACCCGGTCGCAACCGATCCTGCCGACCCAAACCGCGTGGTTCCGATCTACGACGACGCTGACGCGCTGTGGGCGGCGCTGGCTTCGGGCCAGAGCCTCACTGTGACGGGCGGAACCGGTGGCGCGCTCACTGAGCAGGAGGTCGTCGCACAGCAGGCGGCGAACATGTACGACGGTGATGGCGACGGACTCGACGACGAAACCGGTCAGCCCATGCCGACCGAAATCGTCGAAGAGACTCCGGCACCTGTAGAGCCCGGTGCAGAAGTTCCTGGCGCGCTCCCGCAGTCGATCACAGGTACCAACGCCTCGCAGAACCTGTGTTCTGACGGCACCGTCAGCAACGAATAGCCGCCGAACCGTGCGGATTTCTCGCACAATTTCGGCGGGGATTCGAGCATTCGGCCGCTTTGGTTCGAATCATGCTCCGGAACCCGTTAGTATTGCTGAGTGCCTTCCCCTCACCGGTGAAGCCACGGAGACGTCGCATAGTCAGGCCTAGTGCACCACCCTGCTAAGGTGGAGTCCTCGCAAGGGGACCGAGGGTTCAAATCCCTCCGTCTCCGCCAGATACAAAAGCCCCGCTTCTGCGGGGTTTTTGCGTTGTTCCGGGATGTCGGCGGAGTGTTAGAACGACATGAGCTCGACGAGTTCAGTGGAGACGGTGTCGGTTGTCACTCGCACGAGCTGGGCTGCCCGCGCGAGAGATGTGCGATCGCCCTTCCATGCCAGCGAGATCGCCGCGACGGGAGCGTCGTTGAGCAGAATCGAAGCTGCCGCTGTGCTGATGCCCGAGCGGTGGCGCTTTCCATCTCGTACCAGCACGCCACCGTATCGCTTGGACGTGAGGAACTCGGCGTGCAATGCGACCTCGTCGTACGGCGGGAGACCCTCATCGGTGTGCATTTGCAGGACGTCTCTCGCGGCCTCAGGCGACAACGAGACGAGGATAGCTTGACCGGCCGCAGTCGACACCGCAGGAAGCCGCGTGCCGATGCGCGATGGAATCTCTTTCCACGCGCGGCCCCCGATCTTGTCGATGTGGCAGACGAAGGGGCCTTCCAACACCGACAGGTGTGCGACGGCGCCGCTCGCGAGCTGGAGCTCGTTCAGCGCGCTCGATGCTGCCGAGCGCAACATTTCATGGTTGAACCCCTGCACGAATGTGGTGGCTTTTTCTCCGAGCGAGTACCCGCCCTTGGAATGGGTAAGCCAGCCGTGAGCCATCAGGATCTTCAGGGCGCGATAGGTCGTGCTACGGGGCAGGCCCGAGGCGATTTGCGCCTGATCGAGGGTCTGTTTCGGCGAGCCGTATGTGAACGTTTCGAGCACCTCGAGGATGCGCCCACCTGGTGTCGACTTTGACGTCGTTGGGGTCGTGGTCATAGCCCCAGCATGTTCCGTTTTTCGAAACATAGCAAACGCTCGTTTTTTCTGGTGACTAGCTTGGGGGATCTGTACCGGACTCTCCCGCCCTCACCGTCGAGGAGCGGATCGGTAGCTGTTCCCAACGGAGGGTAAACGTCGTGAATGACTCATTGAGCCACGTGCTGGGCACCTGCTGCCCTGGCGGCATTTTTGGGGGTGTGAATCGTGACTAATTACGTCGTTCGACGTGTGCTGGCTGGCATCCCGCTCATCATCGTGGTGCCCCTGCTCATCTTTTTGCTCGTAGACATGGTTCCGGGCGATCCAGCCGCGATCCTGGCCGGCGAGAACGCGACGCCGGAGCGTATCGAAGAGGTGCGCGTCGCGCTCGGCCTCGATAACCCGGTTTTCGTGCGGTACTTCCTGTGGCTGAAGGCCGCGCTGATGGGTGACCTCGGGGTCTCGTCGGTGGCGTCACAGTCCGTCGCCGAGCTCATCGGACGCCGAATCGGAACCACGGTTTCGCTCGTTGCTGTCACTGCGGTGCTCGCCGCTGTGATCGGCTTCAGCCTCGCCGTCATCGCAACGCTGCGTCGCGGCGGAGTTGTCGACCGTGCCATCAACGCGGCAACATCAATTGCGATCGCGCTGCCGCCGTTTTGGGTTGGGCTCATCCTCGTTGCGGTGTTCGCCGTGCAGATCCCGCTGCTTCCCACGAGTGGCTTTGTGCCCTTCGCCGAAGACCCCTGGCAGTGGATCGTGCACCTCACGTTGCCAGCTATCGCGCTGAGCCTGTTGCCTGCCGCGGAAATCACGCTGCACCTCCGCTCATCACTCGGTCAAGAGCTCTCCACCGACTACGTTGCCAACGCCCGAGCGAAGGGCCTCACGGAACCCAAGATCATCTTTAAGCACGCGCTGAAGAACGCGGCGATCCCGGTGGTCACGGTATTCGGATACCGCATCTCGGAGGTGCTCGCGGGAACGGTGACGATCGAGATCATCTACAACATGCCGGGCCTCGGCCGGCTTGCCGTCGACAGCGTGCAGAGCCGTGACGTGCCCGTGCTCTTGGCCTTTGTGCTGTTCTCGACCGCGGTCGTCGTCGTTATCAACCTCATCGTCGATCTTTCCTATGGCTACTTCAACCCAAAGGTTCGGGCATGACTACCATTCCAACCGCTCCGAAAACGAGCGTTATCGCCGCCACATCGCGGACAAAGCCGCGGCTGCCGGTATCGCTCCCAGTGCTTTCCGCGATCTTCCTTGGTGTGTTGATCATCGTCGCCATCGCAGCACCGTCGATTGCCCCGTTTGACCCCAACCAGCAGGCTCTCGCCAACCGGCTCGCGTCACCGAGCGCGACCAATTGGCTTGGCACCGACGACTACGGTCGCGATGTCTTGAGCCGCCTCATTTTCGGTGCGCGAGCCTCGCTCAGCGCGGCGGCGATTGCCGTGGGCGTCGCCCTCGTGATTGGCCTGCCGCTTGGCGTCATCTCGGGTTACGTCGGCGGCTGGTTCAACGCGATTGTGAGCAGGGCGATGGACGCCCTGATGAGCACCCCCGGCCTCGTGCTTGCGCTGAGCATTGTCGCGGTACTTGGCCCGGGAATTGTCAAGGCCATGTTCGCTGTCGGTATTGTGATGGCCCCGCGCGTATTCCGTGTGGCACGGGCAACCACGGCAGATATCCGCGGTGAGACCTACATTGAAGCGGCAATCTCGGTCGGCACCGCCCCCGTGCGGATCCTGGCGAGAAACATCCTGCCCAACGTCATGCCGCCGATCATCCTGGTGACTGCTGTCTCCCTCGGCAGCGCGGTGGCGGCAGAAGCCAGCCTGAGCTTTCTCGGCCTCGGCGTGCGCGCCCCGGAAGCGAGCTGGGGATCAATGCTCAGTAGCGCTGCGTCGAACGTGCTCGTTGCCCCGCACCTGGTGTGGCCACCCGGGATCATGATCTTCCTGAGTGTCCTCGCATTCACCTATCTCGGCGACGGCCTGCGCCGCGCAACGTTGAAAGATCGCGCATCAGTGGGAGGACGGTCATGATTGAGCAACAGGAAAAGGCATCGCCGTTGCTGACGGTAGAGACACCGTTGCTTTCGGTCGAAAATCTGCGAATCGACGTACCGGCGGGCGCAGGGACATGGCTCACCGCCGTTGACGACGTCACGTTCTCAATCGGTCGCGGGGAGACGGTCAGCCTGGTCGGTGAATCCGGCTCGGGCAAGACGCTGGTTGCCACATCGATCATGGGACTGAGCCAGTCAACCGGAGCCCGCATCGTTGGCGGAAGCATCCACTTCGATGGCCGTGACCTCACGACACTCCCTGCAGACGACTGGCGAAAACTCCGGGGCCGCCAGATGGGAATGATCTTCCAGCAGCCCATTCGAAGCTTGAACCCGGCCTTCACGATCGGCGATCAGATCGCCGAGTCGGCGCGCATGCACCTCGGGCTCAATAAGAAGCAGGCCAAACAGCGTGCCGTCGAGATGCTCGATCTCGTCAAGATTCCGCGCGCCGCCGAGCGCGCCAACGACTACCCGTTCTCGTTCAGCGGTGGCATGTGCCAGCGCGCCATGATTGCGATGGCGATGGTGGCAAACCCGCGATTGCTGATTGCGGATGAGCCGACAACCGCTCTCGACGTGACCGTCCAAGCGCAGATCCTGGAGCTCATCACCGAGCTCCAGGCAGAAACGGGCGTCTCGATGCTCCTCGTTTCGCACGACCTGGGCGTCGTCGCAGAAAACTGCGATCGCGTCGTCGTCATGTATGCAGGGCAGGTTGCCGAAGAGGGCAGCGTGGCCGATATTTTCGAGGCTCCCCGTCACCCCTACACGAGCGCTCTGCTTGGCTCGGTTGCCGGAACCATCGAGACTGACCGAGGACTGCGCCTGCGCACGATCCCTGGTTCCGTCCCCCAGGTGGGGCAGGCGCCAGCTGGCTGCCGATTCCAGCCGCGCTGCGAGTTTGCGAAATCCGGTGCGTGTGACGGGTGGCAACCACTTCTGGTGACGGCGGGTGCCGACCGGAGCGTGCGGTGCGCACGAGCTGACGAACTGATCCTGGAAGGGGTGGCCAGCTGATGGTGCTGCTCAACATGCAGGGAGTGACAAAGCGATACCCGCTTCCGAAGAAAAAGCTCGGTTTTGGTCGCGAATACGTGACCGTCGTCAACGACATCAGTCTGCAGTTGGAAGCAGGCACGTGCCTCGGCATCGTAGGGGAGTCCGGCGCCGGAAAATCGACCTTGGGTCGACTCGCGTTGCGTCTTATCGACGCTGATGCCGGAACCATCGAGCTGGATGGGCGCAATCTCATGAGCATGCGCCCCAAGACGCTGCGCGCCGAGCGTCGCAACATGCAGATGATCTTCCAAGACCCGTACAGCTCCGTCGACCCGCGCATGACCATCGCGCAGAGCGTATATGAGCCACTCCGAGCGCACCATATGGACACGGACGAGTCGCCCGAGCGCGCGGTTGCCCGCCTGCTCGATGCGGTGGGTCTCGCGCAGAACTACGCCAAGCGGTATCCGGCCGAGCTGTCGGGAGGGCAACTGCAACGTGTGTCTATCGCTCGCGCTCTCGCAGTGCGACCCAAGCTCATCGTGTGCGATGAGCCCGTCACCGCTCTTGATGTCTCGGTGCGCGCTCAGGTCATCAACCTGCTGCTCGATTTGAAGGACGAGTTTGGGCTTGCCTATCTGTTCATCAGCCATGACCTGTCTGTCGTCCAGACGATCGCTGACCGCGTGATGGTCATGCGCAACGGCACGGTCGTCGAACAGGGCGCAACCAGCGAGATCTTCGAAAACCCGACCGAAAGCTATACCCGCGATTTGCTCGACGCAGTGCCGCGACCGCGACCGCGTGCGCGCCAGCGCCGAGCCTAACCAACAGTCAACGAAAGGAAACACATGCTGAAACGAATTGTGGTTCACGCTGCCGTGATCTCACTGGCGCTCGGCCTCGTGGCCTGCAGCTCAGGAGCCGGCGATGAAGCCGGAAAGCCCACGAGCTCGAGCAGCGCGAGCGCAGGTGTCCTGCACCTCGCAACCCCCGCACCGTTCAACATTCTCGACCCGCACCGCCAGTCCGCGATCGGCGACTCGATGTTCACCACCCTGATTTTCGACCGTCTGGTGATGGTCGATGCGAAGGACGAACTTCAGCCGATGCTGGCTGAGTCGTGGGAATATGCGGCAGACGGGAGCTACCTGGAGTTCTCACTGCGCACCGATGTCACCTTCCACGACGGCACACCCTTCAACGCAGAAGCAGTCAAGGTCAACATTGAACGTGCCAAGACCGTTGAAGGTAGCACCGTTGCGCAGTACCTCACGAGCGTGAGCGCGGTCGAGGTTGTCGATGACTACACCGTGCGCATGCTTCTCGAAGAGGGTAAGGGTGCGGAAGTTCCTGCGGCTCTGACGACGTCGGCGGGAATGATGATTAGCCCCACGGCAATTGCCGATTCGTCGATCGATCTGGCCTCAGCAACCGGACCCGTTGGTTCCGGCCCCTACGTGGTCAGCGCCTTCACGCCCAGCGAGAAGATGACCTACGAAGCGGCCCCCGCATACTGGGATCCGGCCGCTGGCAACCTCGACGGCATCCAGGTTGAGTTCGCAGCGAACGCCTCGACACGCTTGAACCAGGTGCGCACCGGCAGCTCCAACTTCGCTGCCGTGAGCTCCGCAAACGAGGTGCTGGAAGCAATGGCCCTCGCAGACAAGGGTGAGATCGGCCTCGAAACGGTGAAGTACCGCAGCGTCATGGGACTCATGCTGAATTCGGCCATGGGTGACATGCAGCAGCTTGAAGCTCGACAGGCCGTTGCCTACGCGATTGATCCCCAGATGATCAACGACCTGTTCTCCGGCACGTGTGAGGCGCACCGCCAGATCTATCCGGATGCGAACTGGTCAGCCATTCAGGACTGGGAGTACCCGTACGAGTACAACCCGGAGAAGGCGAAAAAAATGGTCGATGAACTGGGCGGCGTGAGCCTTTCGCTGACCTTCCCGGTGGGTTCCAACACCGAGGCACCCGCGAACGTGCTGCAGATGGCGCTTTCTGAAGTGGGAATCGACGCGCAGCTGAACCCGGTTCCGGTGACAGAAAGCAACACGCGCTACATGGCGGGAGACTTCGAGTCACTCGTCACGGCAAGTTTCGCTCCGCAGCCAGACCCGGCCGCAACCGTCGATCTTTACCTCACGGGAGGGTTCCAGTTGGCACGTACGCCCGCCGAGAAGGAGCGCATCTACGAGATTGCTGGCGATGGTTTGAACCCGACGATGACCTCTGACGAGCGTGCCGCGGTGTATCAGGAGGTGTGGGAGACCGCGCTGGACGAGGCGTGGTTTGTTCCGGTGTGCAACATCACTGCAGGCATTGTGCACACGGCCGACGTCGGAAACGTCAATAACCTCCCATGGGCATCGCAGGGTCTGCAGGACCTCCGATACGTCACCCTCGACTAAATAAGAAAGCGAGTCCGATATGGGCGAGTTGAAATCAAAGACTGTTGTCGTCGCCGGTGCGGGCCGAGGAATCGGCCGCGCTGTCGCTGAGGCAGCCGCAGCGCAGGGAGCAAACGTTGTCATCAGCTCCCGCACGAAGACGGAACTTGACCGCGTCGAGCAGGCCATCCGAGAAGCAGGCGGCACCGTCGTCGGTGTCGTCGCCGATGCCACGGATGTCGAATCGTCTGCGCTGCCAGCTCAGGCAGCGTTGCAGCACTTCGGACGCATCGACGGATGGGTGAATGCCGTCGGTGGGCACCGCGGCGACGACAGGCACCCGCTTGATCTCACGGCCGAATTGTTCAACGCGCACATTCAGCTCAACCTGACCTCGGCACTGTTGGGTGCTCAACACGCAGCGAAGGCGATGATTGATGCCGGAACCGTCGGAACCATCATCAACGTTGGTTCCGGCGACTCGAATCACTCGGGTGCGCGTGTGGGGTACACCGCGGCAAAGCACGGTCTCGTCGGGTTGACGAAGTCGTTGGCGCGGCACTGGGGCCCGGAGGGCGTGCGCGTGAACTGCGTGTGCCCTGGCTGGACGAATACCGAGTTGAACGACTGGAATCTCCTCGGCAAAGCCTGGGGAGTGACGGCTGAGCAGGCCTACAAGCAGGCGGCCGACCAGAATCTGCAGAAGCGCATTCTCGAGCCCAACGAAGTGGCCGAAATGGTGACCTTCTTGATGTCTGACCGCGGATCGGGTGTGACCGGTCAGATCATCAGCGTGGACGGCGGATACCGCGTGTAGCGCCGTCGCGGGATGCGTGTGGTGGCCGTCGTATTTTGCGGCACCACAGTGCGGCGTGCACAATAGCCGCGAGAAAAAGCCGAGAAGCACCGTTGCGAGGTGGAGGGGACCCCTAACCGCAACGGTGCTTCTCATGTTCCCAGCGGGATTAAATCTCGAACGCGCCCGCCTCAAGGCGAGCCTTGATGTGGCCGAGGAAGCGCGCAGCATCGGCACCGTCGACCAGGCGGTGGTCGTAACTCAGCGACAAATACATCATGTCGCGAATCGCGAGCGTCTCTGCGCCATTTTCGGTGACAACGATGGGCCGACGAACGAGAGCGCCGGTGCCGAGAATGGCGACCTGCGGCATGTTGATAATTGGGGTGTCGAACAGTGTTCCGACCGAGCCGTAGTTTGTCACCGTGAAGGTGCCGCCGGAGAGATCGGCCAGGCTGATCTTTCCTTCGCGTGCTTTGCCGCCAATCTCACCGATCTGCTTGGCGATTGTTCCCACGCTCATGTCGCCGGCGTTGTGGATGACCGGAACCATCAGCCCGCGGGGCGTATCGACGGCAATGCCGATGTTTTCGGCTTCAGCGTAGGTAATGATGCCTTCGTCAAAATTGACGGTCGCGTTGACCTTCGGAAACTCCTGCAGCGCTTCGATCGCGGCGCGCACGATAAACGGGAGGTAGCTGAGGCTTGCACCCTCGCGTGCCCGGAACGCGTCTTTTTCCTGGGCGCGAATCGCGGAGATCGCGCTGAGGTCAACCTCGACGGTCGCCGTCAGCTGGGCGGAACCATGAAGCGACTCCATCATTCGCTTGGCAATAGTGGCACGAACGCGGGAGACCTTTTCGGTCGTGCCGGCGACGTGAGAAGCGGGAGTGGGAGCTGTGTTGTTCACGGACAATCCTCATTGACTAGGCTGGTAGAACCAGAAGTATCCTGACACGGGCACTTCAGAACGTCAACGCGAGCTCGGAACCGCGTGTGGGCCGCAATGACGCGGGAGGAAACAACATGTTGCACGTCTTAGGGATCATCGCGCCGATGTTCCTGCTCCTGGGTGTGGGGATGGCAGCCGGGTTCTCCGAGCGGTTTCGGAGTGCGCAACCGGGTCTGAACGCGTTTGTTTTCTACTTTTCGCTTCCGGCTTTTATTTTTGTTGCCGTCGCCAATGCGCCTCTCAACGACGGGGTGCCGCTCTCCTTCATCATGATTTCGCTCGGCGTGACCGCGCTGGTCTTCGCGCTTGCGTACGCCGGCGCGGGTCTTGTCTACCGCCTCCGCAAGACGCCAGCAGAGAACGTGCAGCCGGGCGCCTTCGCGATCGCCTCGACGTATGGCAACGTCGGCTACCTCGGGGTGCCGATCGTGCTGAGTGTGCTGGGGCCGGAGGCGGCTCTTGGCGCGGCTCTTGGCCAATTGCTGCATAACGTGCTGTTCATGGTGGGATACCCACTCTTGAAGACCTTCGGAGCGCAATCTCGCGGACGCAAGGGCGGAAGCATCGCGCGGATGCTGTGGAACGTGGCGAAGAAGTCGATCGTGTTTAACCCCGTGGTGATCAGTGTGGTTGCCGGGGTGATCGTTGGCCTCACCGAGGTGCGTCTTCCTGCCGTCCTGTCCGGCAGTATCGAGATGCTGGGGCAGGCCGCCGTTCCCACCGCGATGTTTGCGGTGGGGCTCACGATCAAGCCGGCGTGGGAGGGCATTCGTAGCCGCAGCGTGCCGCCGATTGGGGTTGCACTGGCCACGATCGCGAAGCTGGGTGTTCTGCCCCTGGCCACACTGGTGGCGGTGCTCATGCTCGGCGATAGCCTTGCGCCGGAGTGGGGGGCTGCCGCCGTGATTATGGCGGCCATGCCGATCTCATCGACAGCCAACATCGTCGTCTTTGAATACGACGGCGACAGTCGCTTGGTGGGGGCGAGCACGCTCGTGACGAGTGTGCTCGCGGTGGCGACGATACCGCTGATCATCAGTTTGCTGGGCTGACGAATCACGACTTTGTAACGCCAGCTGAGCCAAAAAACCGCGTAATCACGCAGTTGATGCTTTTTTGTGCTCGGTGCAACAAACTTCTGGTCGAACCAGGGGGTTGCCTGGTTCTACCAGGCGGGTAATAATAAATGTCGAGCCCATCGCTAGGCACACAGCGGCCCCGGGCTTCTTGCGGAAATCCCCGCGCTTACACGTGCCTGATCCGGGCGGAAATACACATCCCACCGGTCACCAAATCTCAAGGAGGAGATGACAGTGAAGAAAACCACTCTCGTAGCTGGCCTCGCGGCTTCCGCACTTCTGTTTGCTGGCTGCAGCGGACAAGCAGGCGGCGGCGACACCGGTGGCGGTGCCGCCGATGGCGCAACGTACGACTGGGACATGACCATCACGGTCTCCGAGACGTCGACCTGGTACGCCGGTGCTGAGAAGTTCGGCGAACTGCTGGACGAGAAGTCCGATGGCCGCATGAAGCTCAGCGTGTTCGCTAACGAGCAGCTCTCCGGTGGCGACCCGGCCGCTGGTGTTGAGATGCTTGCCAACGGCGACAAGGCGTTCTCCTACAACTCCCCGATCATCTACTCGGGCATTGACCCGCGTTTCTCCGCGATCACCGCACCCTTCCTCTACGAGGACTACGCTGAGGCAGACGCCGCGATCGCTGACGGTGGAGCAGCCGCATACGAGCAGCTGACCGATGACATGGGCATCAAGATGCTCGGCTTTGGTGAGTCTGGCTTCCGCCAGGTCACCAACAGCAAGCACGAGATTCTCGCGCCCGCCGACATCAAGGGCCTCAAGCTCCGCGTTGCTGGTTCCGAACTGTTCCTGAACATCTACAAGGAACTCGGCGCTGACCCCGTCACGATGAACTTCTCCGAGGTCTTCACCTCGCTGCAGAACGGAACCATCGACGGCCAGGAGAACCCGTTCGACGTCATCTACTCGAACGGTCTGATGGAAGTTCAGGAATACCTGACGGTATGGAACTACGTCTATGACCCGCTGATCCTGGGCATGAACAAGGACATCTTCGAGGGCCTGAGCGACGAAGACAAGAAGATCGTCGAAGAGGCAGCTGCTGAAGCCAACGAGTACCAGATCAAGCTGAGCCGCGATAAGGAAGCAGAGCAGCTGGCTGAGATGGAGAAGGAGATGAAGGTTACGACCCTCAACTCCGACCAGCTCGCAACATTCCGCGAGGCTCTCCAGCCGGTCTACGACGCTTACGAAAGCAAGTGGACCCCTGAGGTCGCCGAGGCTGTTCAGCCCAAGTAAGGATTTAAGTGGGCGGCGTGCAAACGCCGCCCACTTAAAGACCGGAGCAACCAATAATGCTTGACGTCATCCTTCGCAGGGTGGAAAACGCGCTCATCGCCATTACCTTCTTGTTCATCACGTTGCTGGCTTTTGCCAACGTGGTGGCACGGTATGTTTTCCACGCCTCGTTCTCTTTCACCAGCGAGCTTTTGGTTAACCTCGCTGTGCTGTTGACGATGGTCGGCGCTGCCGCCGCAACTCGTCTCGGTACCCACCCCGCCTTCACCCTTCTCCGAGACTCCAGCCGTGGCGTGCTGCGCAAGGTTCTTGTTGTCATCGTGTGCGTTGGCATGCTGGTCTTCTTCGCTATCTTCCTGTGGCTGGGTGTTGAGACCGCGCTTAAGCAGCTGGAGTCTGGACGACTGACTCCGGCACTCCAGATTCCGCAGTGGATCTTCTCCATGGGCTTGCCGTTCGGCGCCCTCCTCGGTGTTATTCGCACCGTTCAGGTTGCCGTCATCGAGCTGCGCGGCGGCGAGGCATTCTCCAGCGAAGAAGCCGAAGCAATCCAGATGGCCGAGCGCATTCAGGTCGAAGAACAGGCCAAGCTCGACGCCGATCTGGCCGAAGTTAACGCTGCCGCAGAGTCCGCTGCGGACGTGGTTGACACCGACAACGTCGCAGACACGAAGGAGGGCGGACAGAAATGATCGAACTCGTCCTGTTCGGCACCTTCCTGGTGTGCCTGTTCATCGGTATTCCGGTGGCCATGTCGATGGGTCTGTCGGCATTCGCGACCATCACCTTCACGGGCGGCGTCAAGGCGCTGTCGCCCGCATCGAGCATTCTGTACGCGGGCATGTCTTCGGAGACACTGCTCGCCATCCCGTTCTTCATTTTGGCTGGTGTCATCATGGAGCTCACGGGAATCTCCCGCCGACTCATTGAGTTTGCCGACGCATGCTTCGGCCACCTCAAGAGCGGTATCGCCATCACGGCGATCCTGACAGCGCTGCTGTTCTCGTCGATCTCTGGTTCCGGTCCTGCGACCGTCGCCGCGATCGGTGGCATCCTGATTCCCGCCCTGGTGAAGCACGGCTACAGCAAGCGCCACGCAGCGTCGCTCGTTGCAACGTCGGGCGAGCTTGGCATCATCCTGCCGCCGTCAATCGCCTACATTGTGTTCGCGGTGGTCGCCGCTGACTACGCCGGCCCCGGCGTTGACCGCGTCACCATCGGACGCCTGTTCATGGCGGGTGTTGTTCCCGGTCTCATTCTGGTGCTCGTGCTCTACGTCATTGCCCGCTTCTTGCCGCGTGAGATGGCCGTTGCCAACGGCAACGCCTCGGCGCACCTCAGCAAGGTGATGGGTAAGAACAAGCGCGAGAAGAAGCAGACGATTACTGCGCTCGGTGGTGTTGCCAGCACGGCAGATAACACCGGACTCATCACGATTGATGAGGTCACCCCGGTCAACGCTGATGGCGGCGGTGGCCTGGGCTTTCGCACCAAGCGTGCGCCCGGACGCGTTATCTTCAAGGCGTTCTTGGCAGCCGTGCCCGGCCTGCTGGTTCCGGTGATTATCCTCGGTGGTATTTACGGTGGTGTCTTCACCCCGACCGAGTCGGCAGCTGTTGCCTCGGTTTACGCCCTGGTTGTCGGACTGTTCGTGACTCGAGACCTGAAGTTCTCTGAGGTCTTCAAGATCTTCACGTCTGCGGGTATTCTCTCCGGCCGCATCATGCTGATTATTGCGTCTGCAACGCTGTTCGCCTATGTGATCACGCGCAACCAGATTGCCAAGCACGTTGCCGATTGGATGCTCAGCATCACCGACAGCGCGGTCATTTTGATCCTGATTATCAACGTGGCCCTGCTGATCGCGGGTATGTTCCTGGATGCCATTTCGGCCTTCTACCTGTTCATTCCGCTGTTCGTTCCGGTGCTGCTTGAGCTCGGCATGGATCTGACCACCATCGGTGTGATGATGACGATGAACCTGGCTATCGGTCTGATTACGCCGCCGGTCGGAATCGACCTGTTCGTGGCAGCCGGAATCGCCAAGATTTCGTTTGCGGAAGCGGTCAAGGGCATCGTGCCGTTCGTGCTCTGCGGACTGGGCGTTCTCATGCTGGTCACGTTCGTTCCCGAGATCAGCAACTTCCTGCCCGACTTGCTCGGCCTGTAATCCTCTGAAGGAGACACACTCATGTCACAAGATTTTGCAGGCAAGGTTGCCGTTGTTACCGGTGCCGGAGGCGGCATCGGTGCAGCGATCGCGATTGAACTGGCAAGCCGCGGCGCTGACATCCTGATCGTTGACGTCATTGATGGTGCTGACACCATCGCTCGCATCAACGAGGCAACGGGTGGCGCTACGCGGGTGCGCAGCGAGGTCGTTGATATTCGCGACCGTTCAGCAGTGAAGGCATGCCTCGACACTCTCGTAGCGGACTGGGGTTCGCTGGACGTTCTCGTGAACAACGCGGGAACGGCTGGCCGGCTCAGCCTCGAGGACATGACCGACGAGATTTGGGATCGCGACCTCGAGACCAACCTCAAGGGAACGTTCCTGATGACGCAGCACGCGGTGTATCCGCACATGCGAAACGCTGGCGCTGGAGCCATCATCAACGTCAGCTCCATTTCGGGCATTATTGGCGGCGCTAACTCCGGTGGGGATGGTGCTGCTCGCACCGGCCCCGCCTACGCGGCATCCAAGGGTGGCGTCATCGCGTTCACCAAGTGGGTGGCCAAGGAAGTCGGCCCCCTCGGCATCACGTGCAACTCGGTAGCCCCCGGGCCCGTCGAGACGCCGATGACGAAGGGCGTTCCTTACCCGGTCGATGCGCAGCCGATCAAGCGCATCGGTCAACCAGAAGACATTGCGGCAGCCGTGGCGTTCCTCGCCTCGGCCGGCGCGACCTACATCACGGGCGAGACGCTCAAGGTTTGTGGAGGCACGGCGATCGGTTGATCGCCGGGTCTACGACCTCCGGTGCGCTCCCCATCCGGGAGCGCACCGAAAGCCCCACACAGAGGGGCTGACTGTTGACCCTGAAAACAATCCTCAAGTCACAAGCTGAAAGGAGAATAAACATGCAACCACTCGTGCATCCCGGTCCCAAGACTGAGCCCCGCATTATTGCGCACCAGGTGAAAACTCGCCGTGCTGTCTGCGCACTGTCGTCGAGCCGTCCGCTCGTCGACCAGCTCCACGAAACGCTCGCC
The DNA here is from genome assembly GCF_019061125.1 of Microbacterium sp. NC79. Taxonomy (NCBI): domain Bacteria; kingdom Bacillati; phylum Actinomycetota; class Actinomycetes; order Micrococcales; family Microbacteriaceae; genus Microbacterium; species Microbacterium sp. NC79. Next base: position 135,848 of record NZ_JAHQYI010000002.1, on the reverse strand, counting down.
AGCATGGGCGCCGATAGCGGTTTCGCCGAACTCAGTGGCGGCGACTACGCGCCGCTGAGCTACTGTGTTCCGGACGTTGCGACCGCCGAAAAGGCGCTGAGCTTCTCTGAAACTCGTGGCCACGACGTCGCGCACCTCATTTATGGTTCCGTCACCCTCGGCCTGCGTGACAACGCTCCGTATATGCACAGCCACTGCTTCTGGCAGGCAACGGACGGCGCTTATGAAGGCGGCCACGTGTGGCTCGAAACCGAGCCAGGGCGCGACGCGCCGTTCGCCGTTGTCACCGCTGTCTATGGTGCGCAATGGCAAAGCGCGACCGACCCCGAGACCCACATGCCGGTGTTCACGCCGGTCGAACGAAGGAGCGCCATGCAGGATCTGCAATCGGCAGCGGACGGCACGGTGATCGCTCGCGTGTTGCCGAACATCGACATCACCGACGCGGTACTGCGCGTCTGCCGCGACGCGGGATACGAGACGGCATCGGTACGTGCTGGCCTCGGTAGCTTCGTTGGCGCCACGTTTGTTGACCGCGCGAGCGGCGAGACCCGCGTCATCGATGGGCCCGCCACCGAGGTCATCGCCCTCGTCGGCGATGTGCGCACGGTAGATGGCGTCCTCACCGCCAACCTCACCGCGACACTCGTTGACCGCCACGGCGTTCTGCACGCCGGCGTCGTGGTTCCGGGCGAGAACCTCATCGCGGCCACCTTCGAACTCACCATCCAACGCATTGACACCCCTGCCGTCGACGTCGACCGTCACGCGGCCTAACAACACCTCACAAAGGAGAACCGACATGGACGTAAACCTCACCAAGGACCTGCTGGGCGACGAAGAAGAAGCCGACCTCGTGGAATGGCTTGTCGAAGACGGCGCAACGGTGACCGAAGGTCAGCCGATTGCTTCGTTCGAGACGTCGAAGATCGTGAGCGAGCTTGAGGCTCCCGCGGCAGGCGTCATCACCCTCAAGAAGGAAGCTGGCGACCTCGTCGAACTCGACGAGACGATCGCCACGATCGACTAGGACCGACCATGGCTCAATACACGGCTGCAGAGCAGGGCCTGGCTGGCCTCGAACTCATGGCGAAGATTCGCGAGTTCGAGCGCCGCATGCCCCTCCTTTCTGATGAAGGGTTGATCCGCGGATCAACCCACCCGTCGCTCGGTATGGAAGCGATCGCCGTCGGCGTATCGCTCGCGCTGACCGACGAAGACGCCATTGCGTCCACCCACCGTGGCCACGCGCACACGCTCGCCAAGGGCGCTGACTTCGGTCGCACCATGGCTGAGATTCTCGGCCGCGCAGACGGATACTGCGGCGGCAAGGGCGGCTCCATGCACATTGGTGTCAAGGAGATCGGTGTGCTCGGAACCAACGGCATCGTTGGCGCCGGAATTGGTATCGCGACGGGCGCAGCGCTGGCATCGAAGATCAAGGGCGATAAGGCTGTTGCCGTTTCGTACTTCGGTGACGGTGCGTCCAACCAGGGCGTTCTTGCTGAGGCATTCAACCTCGCAGCGATCTGGAAGCTCCCGGTCATCTTCGTGCTGGAGAACAACCACTACGCGCAGTCGTCGGCTGTGGAAGAAATGGTTGCTCAGCCTGACCTCAGCAAGCGTGGTGAAGCCTACGGCGTGCCCTCGTTTAACGGCGATGGCATGAACCTGCAGGAAGTTTTCGAACTCGCCACCGCTGCGGTTGAGCGTGCTCGTGCTGGCGAAGGCCCGACGCTGCTGGTGCTGGAGACCTACCGCTACCTCGGCCACATGGCCGGCGACACGGAGATCTACCGCACGAAGGACGAAGTCGAGCAGGCCAAGGAAAACGACCCCATCGAGAAGCTGCTCGCTCAGCTCATCGAGCAGGGTGTGATTACCGCTGAGCAGTGGGAAGCTCGTCGCAACGAGCTGTTCGCTGAAGTGGAAGAGGCTGAGCAGTTCGCTCGCAACTCGCCGTTCCCGGAGGCCGCCGAAGCCTTCACCGACGTCTACGCGAAGGGTGCATAATCATGGCCGAGACGAAAGATCTGGTCACCTGGCGTGCGCTGAACGCCGCCATGCACGACATCATGACCGAGTTCCCGGAGTCGTTCACGCTCGGTGAAGACATCACCACGTGGGGCACGGGAGGCGGCACATACGGTGTGACCCGCGGACTCAAGAAGACCTTCGGCGCTGAGCGTGTGCTTGACACCCCGATCAGCGAAGAGGTTCTCCTCGCCGCAGTATCGGCTGCGGCAACGCGCGGTGTGCGTCCGATCCTCGAGATCATGTACTCCGACTTCTCGTTCCTGGGCTTCGATGGCATCATCAACCAGGCCGCGAAGGCGCGTTACATGTTCGGCGGACAGTTCGACACCCCGCTGGTGATTCGCACCAACGGTGGTTCGGGAATCGGTAAGGCTGCGCAGCACTCGCAGTCGCTGGAAACCCTCTTCGCGCACATTCCTGGTCTCGAGGTCGTGGTTCCGGGTACCCCCGGCGACGCCTACGGTTTGCTCCGTACCGCGGCGAAGTCGGACAACCCGACCATCTTCCTCGAGCACAAGAATATGTACTACGACAAGGGTCCGGTTGACTTCCAGCCGGTTCCGTTCGGTCAGGCGCGGATTGCACGCGAGGGTCAGCACGCGACCATCGTGGCAACCCAGCAGATCCTCAACTACTCGCTCGCAGCGGCAGAAGAACTCGCCGCTGAGGGTATCGAAGTTGAGATCATCGACCCGCGCACGCTGTATCCGTTCGACATGGACGCCGTGTACGCATCGGTCGGCAAGACCCGCCACCTGGTTGTCGGTCACGAAGCTGTTCGTGACTACGGCTGGGGTGCTGAGTTTGTTGCGCAGACGGTGGAAGCCGCCTGGGACAAGCTGGATGCCGCTCCGGTTCGTGTGGGTGGCGCGCGCACGCCGATCCCCTACGCGCAGACCCTGGAAGCCGCTGTAATTCCGTCCAAGGACGACATCATCGCAGCCGTCAAGAAGACGCTCGCGTAGCAAGACCAGAAGAGGGAGGGGTTCGTTTGTGCCCCTCCCTCTCTCATACCCATCTGCATTCTCCGAAAGGCTTTCAACGTGAATCGGCTCCTCAACAAGACCTGCCTCGTATTCGGCGGCGGATCCGTCGGTGGTGAGATCAATAACGGGCTCGCGACCGCGCTGACCTACGCTCGGGAAGGCGCAAATGTTGTCGTCGTCGATATGAGCCTGGAGGCCGTCGACGGCGCCGTGCAGCGCATTACCGATGAGCTCACGGCCGCGGGCATGGAACCAGCAGTGCTGGGCATCGCCGGTAACGTCACCGACGATGGTGACGTGCAAGCCGCTGTCGATGCGACGCTGGCACGGTTTGGCCGCATCGATGTGCTGCACAATAACGTCGGCATTGCGCGCATGGGCGGCCCGGTTGAGCAGCCCATCGAAGAGTGGAACCTGATGCTTAACGTCAACCTGACGAGCATCTTCCTCACCTGTAAGTATGTGCTTCCGCACATGGTGGCGCAGGGCTCCGGCAGCATCGTCAACGTCGGCTCCGTCGGCGGCATGCGTTACATCGGCTACAACTACCCGAGCTATTCCGCAACGAAGGGCGCGGTCACGCAGTTCACTAAGAACGTTGCCCTGGAGTATGCGGCGCAAGGCATTCGTGCCAACACGATCGCCCCGGGTTACATCAATACGCCCATGATCTACAAGCAGATCAGTGGCGCATATGAGACCGTCGAAGAAATGGTGGCGGCGCGGGATGCGCTTTCGCCGACCGGAAAAATGGGAACGTCATTTGACGTGGCCAACGCCGCACTGTTTCTGGCTTCCGACGAATCGCGATACATCAACGGCATCTGCCTGCCCGTCGACGGCGGGCTCGTGCAGAGCTCCGCTCCGCCGGCTCACGCGCAGTAGTTTCCGTGTGAAAAGGGCGTCCGCTTCGGCGGGCGCCCTTTTGCGTGCTGCGGAACCTAGACGCCGGGGGCAGCTGCGGCGGGCCGGTGCTCGGCGCGTTCACGATCGCGCAACACTTCGAGCCAAGCGAAGTGTGCGTCGATGGCTTCGGTCGCAGCACACGTATCGCCCGCTGTGACGCTCAGCAGGATGTTGTCGTGGACAACACGCATGGTTTCAAAGTCTTGTGCGAGCGAAAGATGCTGCAATGTTCCCTGCAGGATGGGCTGAAGCGCCTGCGAGAAAAACTCCAGTGCGGGCGAAGCCGAGGCCGCAAACAGCGCCCGGTGAAACGCTAGGTCGGCTTCAAACAGCTCGCGACCATCGACCGTTGAGTGCATGGCAGCAGCGCTCGCGGCCAGCGCGTACAGCGTCTCCTCGCTGGCAATTCGAGCCGCCTCGACGGCCGCCTGTCGCTCGAGCGCGTGGCGAACCGAAATCAGCGAGTCCAGGGTCATTTGGTGAAACATCATGCTCAACGCGAGCACGTCGCCGGTCTGCCGCGGCTGCACACCGGTGTAAAAGGTTCCCAGGCGCTCTTTGCGTTGCAACGCCCCCATCGACTCCAGCCGTGCAATGCGATCGCGGAGCGTGTTGCGGCTCAGGCCCAGCTGAAGGGTCAGGTCGCGCTCGCTCGGGAGCTGTTGGCCCGGTTCCATCGTGAGCAGCAGATTGACGAGCGCACCCAATGCGTGGTCATTGACCAGGTTTGCGCCGAAATTTCCGACGGTTACTGGTTCCGGAGCGCTCTGCTCGGCCGTGGCGTGTTCGACAACATCGTCGTTCATCGCAGACCCCTTTCCAAAAGTCTGGGCAACGCTTTCCATTCCCAGCGCTCCCTGTCAATCCTATTGGTTCTACCTAGAAAGGCTCGGGCATATTGCACATGAGGCCAGCCAATACGTGCAGGAATTCCCGGAGCGGATGAAGCGAAATACTTTCCGCACCAAGAACGTGCGTGAGCGGGGTTGGCTATCGCTGTGCCATCTCCGCCAGCCTCGTCACGGCCCGGTGCCTGGTGTACATTTTGGGGAGAATCAGGCGCATGCTGGCTTTGTGGAACTCCTCCTAACGAGTCGGGTCAGTGTGTGAGGGTTCGTATACTCGGATGGCCTGCCCACAGAAGGAGACACCGCCGTGCGCGATTCGCAGTACACCGCCCCCGTCGACGACTACCGTTTTCTCTACTCGAGCGCATTTGGCGTTGACCTCATTGCGCGCTCGACCGACGGAGCGCTGACCGCAGACGATGCCACCGACATCGTGGAAGGCGCCGGTGAGTTTGCCGCCAACGTGTTGGCGCCGCTCAGCCGTATCGGAGACACCGAGGGCGCAAAGCTTGTCGATGGCACGGTGCAGTTGCCCGCTGGCTACGCCGAGGCCTACCGAGAAATGGTCGACGCCGGATGGATCACCGCGGAGGCGCCCGCCTCAGCGGGTGGCGACGGGTTGCCCGACGCCGTACGTGCAGCGCTCGGTGAAATCTGGAACTCCTCCAACGCCGCCTTCGCGCTGAGCTGGCTGCTCACGCAGGGTCAGATTCACGCGCTCGACGCGAAGGCATCCGATGAGATTCGCGAAACTTACCTCACCAAGCTGGTGTCGGGGGAGTGGACCGGAACCATGAACCTGACAGAACCAGAAGCGGGCACCGACCTGGGTGCGATTCGCACGATCGCCACCCCGCAGGCCGATGGTTCTTGGTCACTCAAGGGTGACAAGATTTTCATTACGTGGGGAGACCACGAGGTCGCCGAGAACATTGTTCACCTCGTACTGGCACGCACTCCTGGTGCGCCCGACGGCGCCCGCGGACTCTCGCTCTTTGTGGTTCCGAAGTTCCTCGTGAACCCCGACGGCACGCTCGGCGCCCGCAACGGCGTGACCACCGTGTCGCTCGAACACAAGCTCGGTATTCACGCCAGCCCGACCGCCGTCCTCAACTACGACGGCGCGATCGGATACCTCGTCGGTGACCTCCACGGCGGGCTCGCCGGGATGTTCGTGATGATGAACTCGGCCCGTGTCGGCATGGGATTCCAGGCGACCGGAATCTCCGAGCGCGCCTACCAGGGTGCCGTGCAGTACACGAACCAGCGTCTGCAGGGGTCGGTGCTTGAACGCCCAGCCGGAACGGCCATCGCCGAGCACCCTGACGTGCGCCGCCTGCTGCTGTCGATGCGCAGTGACATTTTTGCGATGCGTGCACTGGGTGTGTATGTCGCCGACCTTTTCGACCGCGCTGAGGCAGACGGAACCGGTGAGCTTGCCGAATTCTTCGTTCCGATTCTGAAGGGCTGGGCGACGGAAGACGCCCTGACCGTCACGAGCGACGGCATTCAGGTGCACGGCGGCATGGGCTTTATCGAGGAGACCGGGGCAGCCCAGCACTACCGCGACGCGCGCATCATGCCGATCTACGAGGGTACGACCGCGATTCAGTCCAACGACCTCATCGGTCGCAAGGTGATTCGTAATCAGGGCGCGACTGTCGAACGGCTTCTTGACGAAATCGCGACGACGATCGCAGCCCTGCAAGCGTTTGATAACCCTGTTGCCACCCGCACGGCTTCCCGCTTGCAACGGGCGATCGACGCCGCACGTGCCGCGACCCAGTCGTTGCTTGGCTTTGCTTCGTCGCCGCGCGATGCCGCCGCCGTCAGCGTCCCGTACCTCATGTTGCTCGGCACGCTCGCCGGCGGCTACATGCACGCGCTCGCCGCCGTTGCCGTCCTCGCAGCGGGTGAGACCGACTCGGAGCGTCTCACGATCGCCGACTTCTACGGCGCTCACCACTTGCCGCGCGTGCACGCTCTCGCCGAGACCGTCGCCGGTGGCGAAATCCGCTAACTAACTCCATCCAGAAACGGAACCATCTGCTCGCACCCCGAGCGTATGGTTCCGTTTCTCGTTCACCCGCCCTGCGAGACACAATTTGGTCGGCGAGAAACATGCGGCCACGCCGTGTTTCGCCGACCAAATTGTGTTTCGCGGAATCTGGGGGTGGGGTGCGGAACCTGGGGGTGCGTGGCGGAACCGCTGGGTGCGCCACAAATGGAACACACGCTTGACGAAAAACCAAGCAAGCGCTTGACTGAGCGTATGTTCTCAGAGCTTGCCTTCTTCTCCTTCATTCAGTTGACGGATCCGTCATTTCACCGGGCGTACAACGAGTGGCACCAGCTGGATCACCTTCCCGAAAACCTCGCGCTGGAGGGCGTCGCCACCGGGCAGCGCTGGCGTCACCTCGACGAATACCGCTCACTGACGAGCGGTGAAGCCGAGTTCACCGATGCCAACTATGTGGCGATGTACTGGTTCCGCCCGCCCGTGGAGGAATCTGTCGCGGCGTGGGATGCCCTGGGTGAAGCGTCCTTCCAGTGGGGCCGTGGACCGCTGATTCCAGCGGTGAAGCGCCCGCTGCTTGCATTCTTCAAGCCGGTCAAGGGTTACGCTGCCCCGCGCGCACTTGTGAACGCGGACGTTCTGCCCTTCCGCGCGAACCAGGGCGTGTACCTCACGCTCACCAGCACGGATGAGCCGCACTCGATGGAGACGCACACGGCCTACACGCGCGAAGACCGCGAACTGATTCCGGCTCTCCTTGACGTCGACGGCGTTGCGGGCGCATGGACGTTCTCGTTCAGCCACGTGCAGCAGCACAAGACGTTGCCGTTCGCCGGGCCCGCCGAGCGTAAGCAGGGCTCACTTCGTGTGCGCCTCGTTTACCTCGAGGATGACCCGGCCGTGGTCACCCCGAAGCTGCAGGAGATTGAGCGGGAGCTCGACATTCTGGCACCCACGCAGAAGGTCCTTTTTGCGGGTGCGATCAAGACGATCATTCCGTGGCAGGACTGGGACTAATCGTCCGCTGCATGTAAAAACGGCGGGGTGTGAGCTGAAGCTCACACCCCGCCGTTTTGCGATTGGGGTTAGTCGCTGAAGCGGGTCAGCGGCGTCTCGCCGGCTTCGGCGAGACGCGCGAGCGTGCCGGCGCGGGGTGCGATGGCGGAACCATAGCGAATGTCCCACTGGTCGTGGCTGTCGGCAAGAGCGGCTAGTGCGTGGTGGGCCCAGTTCGGGTCGTTCAGCATTTCCCGGCCAAGCAGCACCACATCGGCGTCACCGTGCGAGACGAGGTACTCGGCCTGCTGCGGATCGGTGATGAGGCCGACCGTCGCCGCCGGCAGGTCTGCGCCCTCGCGCACAGCGCGGCTGAAGTCAGCGTGGAACGCGTAACCACGGCGCACGCGGGTATCCATGGAACGGTCCGTGGTGATGCCGCCTGAGCTGGTGTCGACAATGTCGACACCAGCCACCTTGAGATCGCGAGCGAAGTCAACCGTGTCGTCAATGCCCAGCCCGCCTTCGAAGCCGTCGACGCTGGACACCCGGTACGAGAGCACGATGTCATCGCCAATCGCCGCGCGGATTGCACGCACAACATCGAGCGGATACTTGCGTCGGCCTTCAACGGAACCGCCGAACTCGTCGGTACGGAAGTTTGACAGCGGCGACAAGAACGAGTGCAACAGGTATCCGTGCGCGCCGTGCAACTCAAGCACGCGGAATCCGGCGGCGACAGCGCGACGTGCGGCGGCAGCCCACGCCTCGATCGAGGCGCGTACCTCATCGGCAGACATTTCCGCTGGCCTCGGGAATTCGGGGCCGGCCGGCTTGGCAGACGGGGCCTGTGTCACCCACGGCGAACCCTCCGGGTAGCCCTGTTCGACAGCGTCATCGCCGAGCGGTGCGCCAGCGAACCAGGGCTCGCGCACGCTCGCGCGGCGTCCTGCGTGGCCGAGCTGGATGCCAGCAACCGCGCCGCTTGCCTCAATGAATGACGCAACGCGAGCCAGACCCGGAATGTGCTCATCGCTCCAGATGCCTGCATCGAACGGCGAGATGCGCCCGGCCGGGTCAATCGCGGTCGCCTCCATAATCACGAGCCCGGCGCCACCAAGGGCGAAGCGCCCAAGGTGCACGAGGTGAAAGTCGGTGGCGAACCCGTCTTGCGACGAGTACATGCACATCGGGCTGACACCGATGCGGTTCTTCAGCGTGACACCACGCAGAGTGAGGGGCTGGAACAGGGCTGGAGCAGTCATTGATGATCTTTCGTTCACGCGGATTGCTGGCGACGCGGCAGGAACCACGTCAGCACGGTAGATAACAAGCAGAAAAGAGATGTTGTTCCGAGGCCGATCATGAGGCCGGTCTCGGTGAGGTAGTCAGGCAGAAGCACGATGCCGTAGAGCGTCAGCAAGAAGGCAAACGCCGCGCTTGCCACGGCACCCGATACGGAACGCATGAGGGAATTGAGTCCGCTGGCCGAAGACGCCTGCGCGATCGGAACCACGTCGAGAACCAGAGTGGGCAGGGTGCCGAAGACGAGGGCGGTGCCGACGCCGGCGAGCAGTGTTCCGATGAGGAGCGCGACGAGGCTGCCATGCACGAAGAATCGGAAGCCGAAGGAGATGGCCATCACCAAACTTCCCACCAGCAGCACCGCGCGCGTGCCAAATCGGCGCATGAGCGCGGCGGTTGCGGGGGCGCCGAGTACCATCGCGACCGCGAATGGAACCAGCACGAGGCCGGCAGAGATTTCGGCGAGCCCCAGCCCGATCGCCGTGGATTCAGGCGCCCGCGCCTCCTGCATGGTCAGCAGGAAGTTCGCAAACATTGCGAAAGACGTGAGAAACCCGACCGCGTTGGCGATCACCATCGCGGGACGCGTGGCCAAGCGGAGATCAATCACGGGAGAGGAAGAACGCAGTTGCAGCGGAATGAACAACGCGATGGCCACGCCACAGACCAGGGCGGCTGCAATCGTCGCGGGGCTCGTGATGCCCCATTCACCCACCTTTGAAACGATCAACAGAATCGCGGTGAGACCGACGGCCAGCACGCTGGCACCCACGAGATCGAAGGAGCCGTTTGCACGGTTGTGCTGTTCGGGCACCCACCGCCACACCAGGGTGGCGGTGATGGCAGCGCCAAGTGCAGAAAACAAGAAGGTAAACGGTAGTCCGCCGCTTGCCAGCAGGACACCCGCCAACGGCAACCCGAATCCGCTGCCGATACCAACGGTTCCGCTCAGCATCGCAATACCGATGACGGCCCGATCGCGCGGCAAAATACTGCGCAGCAGGCTCACCCCAATCGGCACGATCGTGGTTCCGAAGCCCTGCATGGCGCGCCCCAGCATCACCAACCAGAAATGAGAAGACCAGATAGCGGCGATCAGCGAGCCGACGCCGAGCGTGATCATCGCAATCAGCAGCATCCTCTTGCGCCCCCGCATGTCAGCGAGGCGCGCAAGAATCGGCGTGACGACAGTTCCGGTCAGCAGGGTGATCGTGACGATCCACGATGCGTCGCTGACTGAAACGTTGAGGAGCTCCGGAAATGATGGGAGGGCCGGAACCATCAGGGTGAACTGCAGGGAGGAGACAAAACCTGTGGACGCGATCGCCCACAGCACGCGGCGATCGGCCGGGCGCGTCACTGCATCCACGCGTCGAGCTGCGCGCGGAGACCTTCGGGAATGGAAATTGCCTTCTGCTCGGGTGACACCGTGACGACGTGAATCCATGAGCGGGCCACGGTCACGTTGTCGCTCGTGCGCACCATCTCGTGGTGAAACTTGAACGAGGAGCGGCTGATGTCGCCGATGCGCAGGTCGATGCGAATCTCATCAAAGAGCACGGCAGCGGCGAGGTACTCACACTGTGTTGCGCGGGAGACCGTCCACCAGCCGTGGGTGTCTTTCAGAGTGTCCTGACGAAGCCCCTGGAGATACATGAACTCTGACTGCAGGCGCTCCATCATCGGAAACCAGGCCGCGTAGTAGAGAATCCCCGCGGGGTCGGTGTCGGCGTAGCTCAGCCGTGACGTGTGTGAGTGCAGAACGGGAGACAGGGTCACTGCGTCACCGTCCAGCCGCCGTCAACGGGCAGGAAGACGCCGTTGATGTAGCTGGCTACGGGGGAGAGGAGGAAGAGGGTGGCGTAGGCGATATCGTCGGGAGTTGCCATCCGGTTCAGCGGAATGCGCTCCATGACCCGCTGGCCAACCTCGCTTTCGGCGAAGCCGGTCAGGCGCGGGGTGTCTGTCATGCCAGGGGCGACCGCGTTGCTACGGAACTCGTGCGAACGGTAGGCGGTGAGGTGCCGAACGTAGCCCATGATCGCGGCCTTGCTTGCCGAATACCAGTCTGAGTTGGTGCCGACCTTGTTGCCTGCAACCGATGCGGTTGCCACCATGGCGGCACCGTCGCCAGGGCCAGCGGCGGCCCACGCATCGGTGACGCGACGGACGCTACCAACGGAGATGAGGAGGGCCTGGTCGAACGGGATGGGCGCGCTGGATGCGGGGCCAGCGTTGTTGTGCAGGTAGCGAATCGAGCCGAGCGCTTCGGTCGCCGATGCGACGCCGGCGGTGACCGCCTCGTCGTCAGACACGTCGGCAACCCACGAGTGGAAGGTTCCGCCCGCGGCCGTCACCAGTTCTGCCGTCTCTGCCAGGCCGGTCGGGTTGAGGTCCCAACCTGAGACGCGCAGGCCCATGCCTACGGCGCGCAGTGCCGTGGCACGGCCAATGCCGCTGCCGGCGCCGGTGATCAGAATCGCGTCGTCGGAGAATCCGAAGTTTGCATCGCCCATGATGCTCCTTTCAACCAAGCATTTGCTTGTGTCAGAATGCTAGCGTGTGGCGCGTGCCGCGACAATCCCATGTACCGAAAGAGAGCACGAGATGACCGACACACCCCGCGTTGCCATTGTGACCGGAGCGAGCCGCGGAGCCGGAAAGGGTATCGCGTTGGCCCTTGGCGAGGCAGGCATGACGGTGTACGTCACCGGACGCTCGACCGAAAGCCCCACGGGGGATCTTCCCGGAACCATCACAGCGACGGCCGCAGAAGTGACGGCACGCGGCGGGCGCGGTATCGCGGTCGCCGTTGATCACAGCTCTGATGAGTCGGTCGCGGCGCTCGTGGAACAGGTACGTGCAGAACACGGCTACGTCGATGTGCTCGTCAACAACGTCTTCGCCGCACCCGATGGGCTCGTCACGCCGCTGCCGTTTTGGGAACAATCGCTCGACATGGATCAGATGTTCGACATCGGTCTGCGCTCGACGTATGTCATGACGGCGCTCGCGGCACCGCTGCTGATCGCTGACCCATCGCGTCGTGGGCTCGTTGTGAACACGTCCGGATTCGGCGGCACGTGTTTCATGCACGGCCCGGCATATGGTGCGGTCAAGGCGGGCGTCGACAAGATGGCACACGACTTCGCGGTTGATTTGAAGCCGCACGGTGTGACGGCGGTGTCTATCTGGATGGGCCTCTTGCGCACTGAGCGCACGACTCGCGTGCTCGCAGCGGAGCCCGACAAGTACCGCGGTGTTGACCAGACGACGGAATCGCCCGAGTTCCCTGGCCGGGTTATCGCGGCGTTGGACGCCCACGCAGACAAAGAGCGCTTCACCGGGCGGGTCCTGGTCGCCGCAGAGCTTGCGGGTGTGCTGGGTGTGACCGATGTTGATGGCCGTCAGCCAGCATCACGCCGCCCGCTCCTGGGCGACCCGCCCCGCTTCAGCGACGCGGTCGTGCGTTAACCGCGACCCGTGGTTCCGGCCGTGTATTGCGTTGCCGCGGAACGTGGCGCTTTTCGTAAGAGCGGATGCGAAATGGGTTCTGCAACAAGATTCTTTTAGCCCACGGAACGGCGGTGACGGCGCTCGTTATGCGAGCGTCTTCTGCGCGTCGAGTTGGCGTCTCGCTGCCATGAAGTCGCGCGGGCGGTTCACCGCGGTAAGGCCGACCAGCTCACCATTCTGGCAATGTCTTATGACAAATGATTCGGCGTCGATGTCGCCATCGATTTCTGCTTCAACCTCAGCGCCGGTTGCCCCGACAATTTGTAGCTTGACGTCGTATTGGTCCGACCAGAACCAGGGAGTCTGCCGCGGCCGTCGCGCCGCGCCAGCGATTGTTGCCGCGACCGACTTCGCTTGTTCAGTCGCGTTATGCACCGACTCGATGCGGCTGATCCTGCCGTGCGCGTCGCGAACTGAGGAGCAGTCACCGGCGGCAAACACGATGGGGTGACTCGTGCGGCCATCCTCGTTGCAGACCACGCCGCGTTCGATTTCGAGTCCTAGTGCTGCCGCGAGTGACGTGTCAGGATCCAACCCGATGCCCACCACGATCAGGTCAGCTTCTAGCTCACGACCATCGCCCAGCGTGATGAGAACGGATCCAGATGCCACTGACGTCATCGAGGCAATATTTGCGCTCAGAATCACATCGACGCCACGGCGACGGTGAATGTCGGCATAAGCGTTCGATATCACCGGGTGCACGACGCGGCCGAGTAAGCGATCGGTCATTTCGATCACGGTGACCGTTTTGCTGCGCTTCCGTGCAGATGCCGCCAGCTCGAGTCCGATGAAGCCGCCCCCAATCACCACGACACGCTGTGCGGCGTCGAGCTCGGCGCGCAGCCGCTCGCCGTCGGCAGCTGAACGAAGGTAATGCGTCCTGGACTGTACGTCGGGCGGCACCGTCAACTGGCGAGGGGTTCCGCCCTGGGCAAGCACGACATTCTCGAAGGTGATGGTTTGCTCATCGTCAAGTTGCGCGCACCGTGCACCAAGATCAATGTTTGCCACTGCTCTTCCGAGCTCGACCCCAATGTTTCCGCGCTCGTATGCACCGGTTCCCCGCAACACCAGGGAGTCCGGTGCTGCCTCGCTCGAGAGAAATGTCTTGGAAAGCGGTGGTCGCTGGTACGGCAGGTGTGGTTCCGCCCCGACGATCAAAATGCTGCCGGGGTAGTTGCTCTCACGGAGGGCAAAAGCAACGTCAGAGCCTGCCTGACCGCCACCGACGATCAGAACATCAACCGCACGATGATTTGTCATGCTTTCACAACCGTTCCGGAACCTGCACCACGACATCTGCATCTTCCACGAGGTAGAGCTGGCAGCCCAGTCTGCTGTTTTCGCAGTACCCATGCAATTCAGCCAGAACCTCGTCTTCGACGTCTTCCTTTGGTTCGAACTTCTCGTTGACGTCTGGCTCGAGCCAGACGTGGCACGTGCCGCACGACATCACACCACCGCACTCAGCGATGATGCCGCGCACACCCTCACGGCGACCAACTTCCATGACGGTGTCATCCATCGACATATCAGCGGTCAGCGACTCTTCTCCGTGCTCATCGAGAAATGTGATGTTACCCATTCGACTTTGCTTTCTGCGCGAGCGCGAATGTCTCGCGCATATCGACAATCCAGCCCTCGGGGTTCTCCCACGGCGCGAAATGGCCGCCGTGTTCATGGGCTTTTACGTTGACTAGGTTGTACCAGCGAGCGCTGCGGTCGCTCGGGCTGCGTTTAGACGCGGCCGAACGATATGCGTCAGCGCGTTGCTGGGCGGTGACGCCAGGTGGATTCTCAAACCCAAGGAATGTGATTCCGGCCGGTGCTTCAATCGCGGGAACGCGGTCGTGTGAGGGTTGCCAGCGATAGTGTGCGGTGTTCGCGTATGTGCGAATGCTTGAGCCGATGGAGTTGGTCGCCCAGAAGATCGTTGCGATTGTCAGGAGGTCATCGGTCGAGAATACGGACTCAAGGTCATTGTCGTGATCAACCCAGAGCTGGTAGCGACGGACGATCCAGGCAAGCATTCCTACGGGAGAGTCAGAGAGTCCGTACGTGAGCGTCTGCGGGTCCAGCATGTGGACCGCGATATGTGCGACAAACTTCTTCATGTATCGTTGCAGGCCGTCGCGCTCAATGTCGCTTGCGCCCTCGGGTGATATCCGACCCTCAGTGATGTCCCACCATCGCTCACCGTGAAAAATATCCAACGGTGTTGGCGTGCTGACGTGGATTGCTACGAGAGAGTCCGCATATTTGTGCCCCATCTGTGCAGTGACCATGGCGCCGAAGTCGCCGCCCACAGCGCCGTATGTTTCGTAGCCGAGGACATCAACCATGAGTTCTTGCCAGAGGTCCGCAACGCGCCAAAAGGTGAGCGTCGGGTCGTGCAACGGTGTCGAAAACCCGAACCCTGGGTATGACGGAATTACGAGATCGAACGCTGGAACGCCGTCGGCATCCGCACCCGTTGGGTCCGAGAGCTCATCGACGACCTTGCTCCAATGCCAGAAAGTCCACGGCCAACCGTGCGTCGCGATCACCGGTATTGCATCGGATCGCTTTGACGGACGGTGCATGAAGTGGATGGTTTGTCCCTGCACTGTGGCGCGATAGTGGTTGTACTTGTTGAGCTCGGTCTCAGCCGCGCGCCAGTCGAACCCGCCTCGCCACCGCTCCACAAGTCGCGCGAGCGTGGCCTGGTCTATGCCGTAAATCGAGCTTTCTTCGGCCGCCACCTGGAGATTGGGCCAACGGGTATCGTCGAGGCGGCGTTTCAAGTCATCAAGAACGTCTTGACCGATGGTGATGTCAAACTTCTCAACCCGTGAAAGATCGATTGTCATTGTGCGGTCCTCGGCTGAAACTCAATCTCCACTTTTTCTGGGCCAGCAATGGTTCCGCCAACTTTGTATTCGACGGGGGACCGCAACGTGACGGCCTGAAGGCGGTCGACAAGTGTCTGCACGCCGATCGTGATCTCGGCTGTGGCGAGCGCCCAGCCGATGCAGTGATGATTGCCGTACCCGAAACCGATGTCGAAGCCTGGAGCGGCGCGGTCGAGGACAACCTCATCCGGGTTTTCAAAGACCTCGGGATCACGGCCAGCTGCCGCCAGATTGAGCGCGACGCGGCCACCTGCGGCGAACGTGACGTCACCATACGTCATGTCTTCTTCAACCACACGAGCGAACCGGTATGCGGCAGGGTAGATCCGTAGCGACTCTTTGAGAGCCCGTGCCACCAACGTGCGGTCGGTGTAGGCCTGTTCCCATAAGCCGTTGTCAATCAGCATGCGAGCGGTCGAGGCAATCTGGGAGCGCGTCGTGTCGTGCCCCGCGAGCAGAATGAAAACAATCGACCAGATGAGCTCGTCCTGCGAAAGCTTCTCACCCGCGTCTTGGATGGCGATCAGATCGCTGATGAAGTCGTCTTGCGGAGCTGCGCGACGACGCTCGATAAGACTGCCGACGTAGGCGTGCACTGTTGTGAGTGCTGCCTCCAGGCGAGGCCGGGATGGTTCGAAAGGTACCGCACTGAGTAGGATCAGCTCGACCGATGCGCTTTCAAACTTGTCAATGTCTTCCGGCGGCACTCCGATGAAGGCAGAGATCGTGCGGATCGAAACATAGTGCGAGTAGTCGGCGACAACGTTTGCGGTACTGCCATTCATGACGATGGCGTCCGCGAGCTCGTCGGCGATGGCCTGGATTCGCGGTTCGGTCGCTTTGATGCGCGCTGGGCGAAACCCGCGCACGATGATGGGGCGAATACGTGCGTGATCTTCGGCGGACATCATATTGAAGTTGCCTGTGGTCACGAATTTCATGATCGGGCTGTCTTCGGTCACACCGAGGTCGCGGAAGACTTGGGCATTCTTGGGGCGCACGCGGGGGTCACGGAATAGCGATCGAACGCTTTCGTAGGAGAAAAATTCCTCACCCGTTGGGCTATTTGCATGTTGGATGCGAGAGAACGGGCAGCCCAGCATTGCGTTGGGGTCCTCGAGGAACTCTTGGGTGTGTACGTCGATGGGTTTTGGCGCCATTGCCATAGTAATCTCCGATCAAGCGATTGCTTGGGGGAGACCTTATCTTTGGACCGTGTAGTTGGCAATGGTGCATCTGCACCACGCGCCCCGGCTTTCCGTGAAGTTGTGAATCAACACCAGTGGAATCGTGCGACGTTAGATGCCGTAGCCGCCGTCGACGTCGAGCTTCTGACCCGTGATGAAGTTGGCGCGCGGGGAAGCAAGGAAGGCCACGGCCTCCGCGATGTCGCTGGCATAGCCGTATCGCCGCATCGGAATGTTCGCCGTCGCGACGTCCAACGCGCGCTGATCGAGGTCGCCCGATGCTTGAAGTTTGGCTGACATGCCATCGTGCAGCATGCCGGGCCCGACGCTGTTTACTCGCACACCGTACTTGCCTTCTTCTGCGGCGATACCGCGAGCAAGCGCCTCAACGCCGCCCTTCGGTGCGGCGGACAGGCCGTCGCGCACGGGGTAGCGCTTGGTGCCAGCCGATGACACGACGGTGAGGGAGCCGCGAGACGTGCGAAGGTGCGGAACGGCCGCGTGCACGATGTTGTAGAAACCCACGAGATCCCCGTCAACTTGCGCCGCGAACTCCGCAGGCGACACAGTAGACAGGTACCTCATCGGAACGTGCGGACCCGCCGCATGGACCACCGTGTGGATGCCCCCGTGACGCTCCGCAATCTCGTCGAAAAGGGCGGTAGCAGCATTGGCGTCTGTGACGTCGAGGCGCGCCAAATCGGCGGAACCCAGGTTGGTTGGAGCTGTCGAACGATAGGTGGCTACAACGTGCGCGCCACCGGCAGTCAGGCGGTGCACACACGCGGCGCCAATGCCACCAGAACCTCCGATCACGACGGCAACGCCGGGAAGCTGAGCGAAATCTTGAGCTGGTTCAACGTGGGTCATGCTCGGCACGGTAGCACTGCGCTACAGTAGAAACCAAGCAAACGCTTCGTTGGTCTTGCCTAACGGAACAGCCTGTGGTTGACTAACCAAGCATTTGTTTGCTGCACTCAATGACGAGAAAGGTCCCCTCACATGCACCGCAAAAAACTCGCCGCATCCGTAGCGGCACTCGCGGTCGCGACGCTCACGTTCGCGGGCTGCTCCGGCAACAGCACCTCACCCGAAACCTCAAAGCCTTCCGAGGGCGGTTCGTCCTCGAGCGAGCCCATCAAGGTTGTCGTTTTCGGTGGTGTTAGCGCTGAAGGCATCCTGGCCAACAACGCTGCGACCTCGATTACGGCAGCGAAGGCATCGGTCGCCAGCGTTAACGCTGCTGGTGGTATCGACGGCCGCCAGGTCGAGATTGAAGTTATTGACGACACCGGTGACCCGACCGTTGCTGTTACCAAGCTCAAGGAACTGCTGGCAAGCGGCGACAAGCCCGTTGCCGTCATGAACTCGGGCCCCTCGACCGTCGCTGACGCGATGATTCCGATCCTCACGCAGAACAAGATTCTGTCGTTCAACATCGGCCCGACGGCAACGTCGGCTGACCCGGCACAGTCGCCCTACAACTTCGACCTCTCGCCTTCGGCCAACGACTACATCAAGGCATTCGTGCCCACGATGGAAGACAAGGGCTACGAAGACGTCGCGATCCTGCACGGCTCGAGCGCGTACGGCGAGCTGTTCGGTAAGGGCACCAGCGAGATCTTCGGTGAGTCCGGCTTCACGGTTGTCGGTAACGAAGGCTACGACGTCGCCGCTCTTGACATGACGGCTCAGCTCGAGGCTCTCAAGTCGAAGAACCCGGACGTCCTCGTTCTTGACGCCTACGGCGCACCGCTCGGCTACGTGCTCCAGGGCATCGAGAAGCTCGGCTGGGACATCCCGATCATGGGCAACACCTCGGTCTCGGCAACGACGCTCATCGCAACGGAGCCCCCGACGGGTGTTCTCGGCACCGACCAGGTTAAGAACCTGACGATGCAGGTCTTCACGTCGACCAAGTTCGACAAGAACGACGCAGCCGTCAACGACGGTGTCAAGCACATGGTTGAGGCAGGCGACATCAAGACCTCGCTCATCCTGGCCTACAACCTCGACGCGATGTGGCTCGTCAAGGCTGCCGCTGAGAAGGAAGGCTCGCTCGACGCTGAGGCCCTCGTTAAGGGAATCACCGACGCGCAGGTGCAGAAGGACGCCGGAACCATCCTGATCAAGAACTACGGCTTCACGCCGGAGAAGCACAGCCCGAGCCTGGGTACGGATGAGTTCCTCTTCATCTCGCCCGGCCCGCTGGTTAACGGCCAGTTCCAGTAACTATGTAAGTGATGGGGGCTTCAGAGCTCAGCTCTGAAGCCCCCATCTCCGCCCACTCCCGCCCCTCCCGGAGACGGCAATCATGACAATTATTTTTTCGGGCCTAGCGCTCGGTGCAATCTACGCACTCGTCGCTATTGGCTACAACATCGTCTTCCTTTCCCAGAAGACCTTTAACTTCGCCCAAGCAACACTCATGATGTTCGGTGCCTTCTTGGCATACCTGGGCATCGCGGTGTGGGGCCTTCCCTGGTGGCTCGTTGGCATTGGTGCCGCGATCATCGTCGGTCTGATTGCCGCGCTCGAAGAGCGCGTGGCCGTCCGCCCCGTCAAAGACATGCACAACCTGCTTGTCACCACGCTGGGTGCCTCCTTCGTTATTGAGGGCGTCGCTCAGCTGATCTGGGGCGGCGAGCCCCACGCGGTTCCGTTCTTCCTCGGCAACAAGCCGCTGGAGATCGCAGGCGGCGCTGTCCTGCCCGTCGAAATCGCGATTGTCGTGGTTGTTGTGCTGCTCGTTGTGGCTCTCACGCAGTTCTCGAAGCGCTCCATGGTCGGTATTGCTCTGCTCGGCATGAGTGAAGACCGCGAGGCCGCTGTGCTGCGCGGTGTCAACGTGCGCCGCTTTGCCTTCCTTGCATTCGTCGCGACCGGAATGATCGCTGGCTTCCTCGGCGTTATCGTCGGTCCGAAGACGTACGCGGTGGCCACCCTCGGTGCGTCGCTCGCGCTTAAGGGCTTCGTGGTTCTTGCCATCGGTGGTTTCGGCTCGATGTGGGGTGTTCTCGTCGGTGGCGCCATTGTGGGTCTCGCCGAGGCCATCGCCGGCCGCTACTGGGGTGCTGACTACGCGGCGATCACTGTCTTCGCGATCCTGGTCATCATTCTCATGATCAAGCCGACCGGTTTGTTCACGCGCCGCAAGGAAAGGACGGTCTGATCATGGCTGCACTGTGGCTTAAATTCCGCGCCCTTCCGGGCTTCATCGTTCCGCTCATCCTCGGCATCGCACTCATTTTCGTGCCGTACATGGGCCTCGGCTATGCCGTGACACGTCAGGTTCAGCTGACGATCCTGCTTGCGCTCATCGTGACAGGCCTCAACCTCAGCCTCGGTTATGCAGGCGAGCTGGCCATGGGTCAGGTGGCTATGTATGCCGGTGGTGCCTACACCGCCGGTCTCATGAGTAAGGCGGGTGTCACTGACATCTTCCTGCAGCTGCTGGCTGGTGCCGCTGTTGCACTGCTGATCGGTTTGATCTCCGGTATCCCCGGCCTCCGCCTTGGCGGTTGGTCGCTCGCGATGACGTCGTTCTTCCTGATCCTGCTGATTCCCGACGTGCTGTCGATCTTCAAGGAAAGCACCGGCGGCCGTAACGGCATGACCGTGGTTCCTGCGACCTTCTTCGGCGGCCCGCTCGACCCGGCAACGTACTACATCCTGCTTTGTGTGATTGCGATCCTGTGGTTCGCCGTGATGCGCAACATCATTGTTTCGCGCAACGGTCTCGCACTGCAGGTGCTCAAGCGCAGCCCCGTGCTCGCCTCATCGATGGGTATCTCGGTCTTCAGCATGAAGCTGTCGGCCTACGCACTCGGTGCGATCCCTGCCGGTGTTGCCGGTGTGCTGTTTGCCAACCTTGACGGCTACATCTCACCCGAGGCGTTCGCGTTCTCCTTCGCCATGACCGTTCTTGCGGCTTCCATCTTCGGTGGTTCCGCTTCGGTATATGGTGCGGCGATCGGCGCAGCGGTACTGCAGTTCGGCCTGAACCAGGCGTCCAACCTCGGTGGCTGGAACATCATCATCACGGGTGCATTCCTGGTGTTCGGTGGTGTGGTCTTCACCGGTGGCCTCGCTGGCCTCGGTCGCAGCCTCGTCAGGAAGATTGACAACTGGGCTGCTAATAAGACCGGAACCGTGAAGCGTGCGTTGACGACGGACTCGTCGTCGGCCGCAAGCGTCGAGATCGAAAAGCTCAATGGTGCACCGCTCGTTGTCACGGATGTCTCGAAGGCGTTCGGCGGAAACAAAGCGCTGTCCAACGTGTCTGTCGACGCTCAGCCTGGCAAGGTGACGGCCATCATCGGTCCGAACGGTTCAGGTAAGACCACGCTGCTGAACATGATCTCGGGCTTCTACAAGACCGACTCGGGCGCGATCAGCCTCGACCAGGACCAGATTGCCGGCCTGCCGTCGTTCAAGGTCTCGCGTGCGGGTGTCTCGCGTACGTTCCAGACGCCGCACATTCCGGAGAAGCTCACGGTTTTCGAGGCGGTGGAAGCAGGCCGTATCGGCTCTGACCGCGTTTCGATTGCCGGTGCGATCTTCCGTACCCCGAAGTTCCTGAAGGTACGCAAGAACGACCGGATTGAGACTGACCGTGCGCTTGCGCTCGTCGGCCTCGCAGAACAGCGCGACATGGAAGCCGACGCACTGCCCCTTGGCCAGCGTCGTCTGCTCGAGGTCGCACGCGCCCTGGTCGCCAACCCTCGCGTTCTGCTCCTCGATGAGACCGCTTCTGGTCTTGACGAGGACGAGCTTGAGGTGCTGGAAGCCCTGATTCGTCGCTTGCGCGACGCGGGCCTCACGATCGTGCTCGTGGAGCACAACTTCCAGCTGGTGCTGCGTCTGGCCGACTCGATCTACGTGCTCGCACAGGGCAAGGTCATGGCACACGGAACCTCGGAAGAGATTGAGAACAACCCGCGCGTCAAGGAGGAATACCTTGGTATCGCAGCGGAGGTTGACGTCACGAGTGGAGAAAGCGATGTCTGAAGTTCTTCTTGACGTCCAGAACCTGAAGACCGGCTACGGCGACCTGACGGTTGTTCGCGACGTGTCGCTCACGGTTCGTTCGGGTGAGATCACAGTTCTGCTTGGCCGTAACGGTGCTGGCAAAACGACCACACTGCGAGCCATCACCGGCCTCAACAAGGTGCAGGGCGGTTCCGTCACGTACCTCGGCCAGTCGATTGCCGACGTGCCCGCGCACAAGCGTGTGGCCGAGGGCCTGTCGTACGTGCAGGAAGGCAAGCGCGTCTTCCACGAGCTCACGATCGAACAGAACCTGCTGCTCGGTGGCTTCTCGACGAAGCAGAAGAAGCGTGCGCTGATGCCGAAGGTGGAGGAGATCTACGAGTTCTTCCCGATCCTCGGTGAGAAGCGGTCGCTGACGGCTGCCAGCATGTCGGGTGGTCAGCAGCAGATGCTGGCGATCGGACAGGCGCTGATGGCAAACCCGAAGCTGCTGATTCTTGACGAGCCGAGCCAGGGTCTGGCGCCGGTCATCGTCAAAGAGGTCATGGATCGCGTGCATTCGCTGAAGGCCACTGGCCTCGGCATCCTGCTCATCGAGCAGGCCGTGCAGGACTCTGTTGCGATCGCCGACGAAGTCGCGGTCATCGACATGGGCAAGAACGTGATTTCGGGCAAGGCTGCCGACATCACGGTCGAAGACCTGCAGGCTGCGTACTTCGGCGTGCAGTCTCACTAAGTTCAGTTGCGAAGGCGGCCGTGCGGATTCCCGTGCGGCCGCCTTCGTGTCGCGTGGGGGCGACTGTATCGTGCGTGCTCCCCGGTTCCGGAACCAGGTAGAGGGGCAAAGAAGAGGGCCCCGGAACCGAGTGGTCCGGGGCCGAGAATCGGTGCGCGGGGCGGATTAGGCGCCGTCGGGCATGTTGGTCCAGCCGCGTGAGCGCGCCTTGCCGTGCCAACCGCTTGCGGCCAAGGTTCCGCCATCGACCGGGATCGTGACGCCCGTGACGAAGCGGGAATCGTTGGAGGCGAGGAACGCGACGACGTCGGCGTGGTCGCCTGCCTGGCCGAAACGGCCGAGCGGAATCCAGGAGGGGATCAGCTCGGGGTCGCGGCCGTTCAGCATCGCGTCGTGCGAGGTTTGCGGGGTATCGGTGAGGTCAGGGGCGATGGCGTTCACGCGGATGCCGTTGGGGCTGAGCTCGACCGCCATGCTCTTGGTGAAGGCAGAAACGCCGGCCTTGTACGCCGAGTAGGCGGCGTGACCCGGAATCCCGCGGAAGGCTTCGACGGTGGAGACGTTGATGATGTTTCCGGTGCCGTGCGTGATCATGCGTGGCGCAAATTCGTGCGTCATCGCCAGCACGTGCCAAAGGTTGATGCGGTACAGCTGCTCCCACATCTCGGGGGTGGACTTCACGAAGACGGGCTTGGCCGGACGGAAATCTCCCACGTTGTTGACGAGCACATCAACGCGGCCGCCCCACGCTGCGTCGACGAAGGCAGCGACGGTTGCCACGCCCTCTGCGGTCGTGACATCGGCAATCAGTGGCGCGCAGGTTCCGCCAGCTGAGACGATGGCCTCGGCGGTCTGGGTCGCGGCATCATTATTGATGTCTACCAGCAGAACGTTGTCACCGTCGTTTGCGAATCGGCGGCTGATGCCGCCACCAATTCCGAGGGCGCCACCGGTGACGATGACGTTGCGGGGAGTGGAGACTTCGTTGTCGATCATTCACACAACCTAGCATTTGTTTGGTAGCCTCGGAAGGGACGCAAAGATGCGCAAGGAGGACGCGTGAGTATCGCATTGGACTTCACCGGCAAGGTTGTTGCCATCACCGGTGGCAGCAAGGGTGTCGGACGAGGAATCGTCACCCGTTTTCTTGAAGCGGGCGCAACCGTTGAGTACTGCGCGCGCACGGCGCCAGAGACACCCATTGGTTCCGCCGCTTTCACCGCCGTTGACGTGCGTGACGCTGAGCAGGTGGCGGCATGGATCGACGGTATCGCTGAGCGCCACGGGCGCCTCGATGTGCTCGTGAACAACGTGGGCGGATCGCCCTTCTCGGCTTTCAAAGACGGATCGCCGCGCTACCAGAAGGCGATCATGGAGATTAACTTCTTCTCCGCCTCGTACGCATGCCACGCGGCGTACCCGCACCTGGAGAAGACCGGCGGCAACGTCGTGAACATCACGTCGATTTCTGCTCGTCGCCCCAGCCCCGGTACCGCCGTGTACGGTGCGGCGAAGGCAGCGCTGGAAAACCTCACCCGATCGCTTGGCGCTGAATGGGCGCCGCGCATTCGCGTCAACGCCATTAGCTCGGGCCTCGTGGGCACGGAGTCAGCTGATGGACACTACGGAACCCCTGAGCAGCTTGCCGGGGTTGCCGCCACAATCCCGCGGGGGCGCCTGGCAAACCCGCTTGAGCTTGGTGCAACATGTGTCATGCTCGCGTCTGACCTGTCTTCGCACACGACAGGCGCCATCCTCAATGTCGACGGCGGCGGCGAATGGCCCGCCTTCCTCGCTCACACCCCGAACGCTGATGCGTTCCCCGCAGAAAGGGCAGAAGATGCCTGAAGCCGTCATCGTCTCCGCTGTTCGCTCGCCAATTGGCCGCGCGTTCAAGGGATCTCTTAAGGACATGCGCGCCGACGACCTTGCGTCGCAAATGGTGCGCGCCGCTCTCGCCGCGGTTCCGGAGCTTGACCCCACCACGGTCGTTGACCTGATGATGGGTAACGCTCAGCCCGCGGGCGAGCAGGGTTACAACATCGCGCGCATCGTGGCACAGCAGATTGGCCTGGACACCGTTCCTGGCGTGACCGTTCAGCGTTACTGCTCGTCGTCGTTGCAGACCTCGCGCATGGCTTTCCACGCGATCAAGGCCGGTGAAGGCGACGTCTTCATCTCTGCTGGTGTCGAGGCCGTTTCCCGCTTCGGCCTGGGCAAGGCTGACGGCATGGAGAACACGAAGCACCCGGCATGGGCTGCTGAGATGGAGCGCACCGCTGCCAACGCGCAGACCCCCGGCTTCGTCTGGAGCGACCCACGCGAGCGCGGCGACCGCCCCGACATTTACATTGCGATGGGCGAGACCGCTGAGAACGTTGCCGGTCTCCGCTCGGTGTCGCGCCAGGCTCAGGATGAGTGGGCTGTGCGCTCGCAGAACCGCGCAGAAGCCGCCAAGGCGCGCGGCTTCTGGGAGAAGGACATCACGCCCGTCACGCTGGGCGACGGAACCATCGTGTCCACTGACGACGGCCCGCGTGCCGGCGTCACGCTGGAAGGCATCTCGGGTCTGCAGCCGGTGTTCCGCGCTGACGGCACCGTCACCGCCGCCAACTGCTGCCCGCTCAACGACGGTGCCGCAGCTCTCGTCATCATGAGTGACGTGCGTGCGAAGGAGCTTGGCCTGACGCCGCTGGCTCGTATTGTGTCCACCGGTGTTTCGTCGGTGAGCGCTGAAATCATGGGTCTCGGCCCGGTCGGCGCTGTACAGCAGGCGCTCGCGAACGCAAAGATGTCGATCGGTGACATGGACATCATGGAGATCAACGAGGCGTTCGCCGCCCAGGTGCTGCCCTCCATCGACGACATCGGTATCGACGCTGACAAGGTCAACGTCAACGGTGGCGCCATCGCGCTCGGCCACCCGTTTGGTATGACCGGTGCGCGCATCACGACGACCGCGATTCACGCTCTGCAGGAGCGCGATGAGCAGTTCGCACTTGAGACGATGTGTGTTGCTGGTGGCCAGGGTATGGCCATGATTCTCGAACGCCTCAGCTAATGACAAGAGCCCTCGAAGATCGCGCCGTCATTGTGACCGGAGCGGCGCGGGGTCTCGGACGCGCATACGCGATCGCGGCCGCCCAACAGGGCGCCGCGGTCGTGGTTGCCGACATTGACGCTGTCGGGGCGGCAGCGGTCGCTTCAGAGATTGCGATCGGCGGCGGCTATGCCGTATCGCACGCCGCGAGCGTCTCGGCAGCCGGAACCGGTGAAGCACTCGTGCAGTTGTGCCGTGACGCGTTCGGGACCGTTGACGGACTCATCAACAACGCCGGAATCTTGAGCCCTGGTCTCGCGACCGAGCAGGACGCCGCGACGATTCGTCACACCATCGACACCAACGTCACCGGAGTCATCAACTGTGGCACCGCCGCGATGCGTGCAATGTCTGGCCGTGGCGGCGCGATCGTCAACATCGTGTCGGGAGCCCTCCTTGGTTCCGATCGTCTCGCCCTGTACGGCGCGACGAAGGCCGCCGTTTTGGGCCTCACCTACGGGTGGGCGCTTGAGGGTGCGAAGATCGGCGTGCGCGTGAACGCGCTCGCGCCGCTTGCGTGGACTGACATGAGCAACGAGATGGGTGGGGACGACGCAGGCAAGGGCGGCGCGGCTGACGCGATTGCACCGGCTGCCGTCTACCTGCTGTCTGACCGCTCGGCCGCGTTGAACGGTCAGGTACTTCGTGCGGACGGCACGCAGCTGGCGCTCATGGCGCCGCCCGCGTTTACGCACGCCGTTCCTGGGCGCGATTGGAACCTCGACACGATTGACGAAGCCCTCGCCGGTCGATTGTCGGTTGGCTTGGCCCCTGTCGGTCTCGGCGCTGGCGCGCCAGCAATGCAGGTTTAGCCTCTGTTTTCTGCCGTCGGTCTCGGTCTGTTTCAGCCCGAGACCGACGGCTTTTCCTGTTGTGCACGGTGGATGCGCCAGCGACGCCGATAATCGCGGCGTGTCGGCCGGGCGGGCGAATCTCGTCGTGCAGAACAGGATGCAGGTGGGGTGCAGGCCGTGCTCGGGCTGGGGCGCAGGCGGTACTCGGGTGCAGGCCGTACTCGGGTTGGTGCAGGCGGACGCCGGGGGTGGGTGCCTGAGTGAAGCCGGGCGTGGTTAGTCGCCTGAGCTGGCCGGCATCGTGTCGTCGGGGCGGGCGCCGGTGGCGGTGAGAAGACCGGAACCATAGAGCGCGTCGAGACGCGCGGGTTCGACAGCGACGGCGAGCGAATCTGGGTACAAGAATCCACCCCACGCGAGGCGGCCCTCATCGTCCCACGCGAACTCCGGAACCTGCATGCCAGCTCGAATGAAGTCGGCAGTGAAGCGGCGAGAGACGTACACCTCGGTGCTGTTGCTCCACGTCGTCGCGAGGTAGTCGGGTTCGCCCAATGTTCCCCAGTATCCGCGCCACATGAGACCGGTCATGGTGAGGTCGCCGATGAGTTCGCGCAGCCCTTCGGCGGTGCGCTCATCGAGCTGGCCGCTGGCTGCGTTGTAGCTCGCCGGGTCTTGCCCCGCAGATTCCAGCAGATCACGCCACGTCGTGCTCGCCGAGAACGCGGTGTCGCCGGGGACGAACCTTGTCCACGGCACCAGCTCCCCGTCCTTCGTCTCGAACGGAAAGAACACCCGAGCAATCCGCAGATCAGCATGCGTGCGGGGGATAAGGTCTGACACCAGAGCCCCGGTGCCCAGCTCCAGCACCTTCATGTGCTCTCGGCGGCGGTCATCTGCATGTCGCATTCCTCAAGCCTCTTGGCTTCCGCGATCTGCGTCAAGCAAAAGGCTCCGGAACCTCCCTGCAGATGCAGGGGATGGTTCCGGAGCCGAGAAAAACGGGTTATGCCGATGCGGATTCGCGCAGTTCACCCTTGAGGATCTTGCCCGTCGCGTTGCGAGGGAACTCGTCAACGAAAACGAACTCGCGTGGCACCTTGAAGTTGGCGAGGCGCTGGCGGCAGAAGGCGTCCAGCTCTTCGACGGTGGGCTTCTCGGCGGCCTGCAGCACAGCGACGTACGCGCGGCCGACCGTGCCGAGGCGCGGGTCCTCGACGCCGATGACGGCCGACTCGTTGATCGCTGGGTGCTTGCGCAGCACGTTCTCCACCTCGGCGGGGTACACGTTGAACCCGCCGACGATGAACATGTCTTTGATGCGATCGGTGATCTTCAGGCAGCCGTGTTCGTCGAGCTGGCCGATGTCGCCGGTGTGCAGCCAGCCGTCGGCGTCGAGCGCCTTGGCGGTGGCCTCCGGGTCTTCGAAGTAGCCCATCATGACACTGCCGCCGCGGATGAGAATCTCGCCGTCTTCGTTCAGGCCCGCGTCGGTGCCGTCCGGGTTGATGGTGCGGATTTCGAGGCCGTAGACAGCGGGCCCGGTCGTCGTCGCGGTGTGCTCGAGCGACTCACCCTTGCGGGAGAACGTCGCAACCAGGCACTCGGTGAGGCCGTAGGCCTGCGCGACACGCTCAAAGCCGAGCTTGTTGACCATGTCGTGGAACAGCGTCTCGGGAGCAGCCGTCGCGCCAGCAACCGCAAAGCGCAGCGAAGACAGGTCGTACTTTTCGCGGTCGGGGTGATCGATCAGCGTCGTGAAGATCGTCGGCACACCCGGCAGCACGCTGATGCGTTCTGTCTCAATGAGCTGCATCAGTGCAACCGGTTCGAAGACCTGCAGCGGGTACACGGTCGCGCCCGCGATGAGCGACGACGTGAGCCCCGCCTTGTATCCAAAGCCGTGGAACATCGGGTTCACGATGCCGTAGCGGTCTTCTGGCGTGAGGTCTGCGCCGAGCGCCCACGAGTACGCAATCTGGGTGGTCTGACGGTGCGAGCACATGACGCCCTTAGGGTTGCCCGTCGTTCCCGACGTGAACAACATGTCGACCATGTCGTCTGCCGTGACCGCCTCGAGACGTGCCTGCAGCGCCGCATCGCTCACCGAGGTTCCGCTGGCGACAAACTCATCCCATGCGACGGTCGCATCGTCGTGCATGTCGTCGTCGACGCTGACGACCACCTTGAGCGACGGAATGCCGACGACGACGGAACCATCGGTTCCGGCTTCGAGGGCTCCCTCGCGCAACATGGCGGAGTAGTTTTTGCCGAGGAAGCCATTGTTGAGCACGATGGCCGTCGCACGCGAGCGGTTCAGGATGTAGGCGGCTTCGTGTCCGGTGTAGCGCGTGTTGAGCGGAACCACCGCTGCGCCGACGGACTGAGCGCCCAACATTGCGAGAATGAATTCTGCACGGTTGGGAATCCAAATGGCAACACGGTCACCGTGCTCGACGCCTGCCGCGATGAATGCGCGGCCTACAGCGTCGGCCTTTTCCTTGAGTTCTGCGTAGCTGATCCGCACGTCGCCGTCGACGATTGCAGGGTGATCTCCGAGCGCAGCCTTCTCAGCGAGGAGCGCGGGAATCGTGTCAGCACGAGACAAAAAGTGGGACATCGTTGCCCTTTCTTGGAAGTTTCTGTGTAGCGTATGCGGAGGATTTACGCCACTTCGGTGGTAGAACTGAAGTTGAACAAACGCTTGGTGAAGGTGTAGGAGATAAGACATGCCAGTAGGAACGCGAACCCGCAACGACCAGAGTTCGGAGCGCCGCGACCAAATCATGGCGATTGCCGCTCACCTGATTGCCCGCCGTGGCTACTCGGCGACCACTGTTCGCGACATTGCCGATGAAGCTGGCATTCTGTCGGGCAGCCTCTACCACCACTTCTCGTCGAAGGAAGCGATTCTGCAGGAGATCCTGCGTAACTTCATGGCGACGTTGCTGGCAAAGCTGGAGCGCATTCAGACGGAAGAATCCGACCCGCGCGTTCAGCTTGACCGCCTCATTGCGGTGGCCTTTGAGACCATCGAGCAGCAGCCGGACGCCGTTGGGCTTTACCAGCAGGAGTCGGCGTTCTTGTCGACTGTTCCCGGTTTTGAGTTTTTGACCGAAGAGTCCAACCGCATCGAGACCATTTGGATTTCTGCTCTCGTTGCCGGTCAGAATGACGGCGTGTTCCGTGAGGAACTGGACCCGGCGCTCAGCTACCGCTTCATTCGTGATGCGGTGTGGTCCACGGTTCGTTGGTTCCGCCCCGGCGGTCGTCACACCGCCGAGAGCCTCACCAACCACCTGCTGAACCTGCTTCACGCCGGGCTCCTCGCGGATTAGTTCGCGACCTCGCGAGTGCGCAGTCCGCGGGGGTCAATGACCTCCCGGATCAGGCGCAGCTCTTCGTCGCTCGGCACCCGCGTCAGCGGAGCCGACTGGGCGTCGACCGTGAAGCCGGTCTCGCGCTCAACCTCGGCGGGGTCAACGCCCGGGTGAACCGACTTCACCATGATGCGGCCGTCGGCGTCGAAGCCGAAGACGCACAGGTTGGTGATGATCGCACCCAGGTGGTGGAACCGCAGCACATCGCCGACGGCGCGTGCGCGGTCGTTGCCGACGCCGGAAACCATGTCAACGTTGTCGACAAAGATGCGCGCAGAGTGGCGCGAGATCCAGTAGTCAACGCGGTGGTTTGCCGTGTTGCCCGGGGCGCCACGCACACCGATGAGCTGACGCTTCGGGGTCTTCCAGTCGCCGATAAGCGAGATGTTCTGGTTGCCGAATGCGTCGATCTGGCTCGCGCCCATCATCGACTGACGACGGCCGGTAGCCAGAATGTCAAAGATGCGGCGGAACGGTGCCCAGCCCTCGATGACGCCGCCGGAAGCGGCCGACTTGCCGAGCGCAGGCGGCTCAGCCATGAAGAACGCTTCACCGTCGCTCAGGACGATGTCGGGTGCGGTCGTGAGCTTAGCCAGACGCGCGCCGATGGCCGGAATCAGGCCGACAGCGTGCGCGAGAACCTCGCCGGATTCGAGATAGGTGTCGGCGACGGCGCCAACGCAGATCTCAGCAATGGTTGCATCGGTCATGCCTGTGCCTCCTCGTGGAACTTCGCGACGGCGGCGTGGTAGCCAGCCTCATCGGTCGACAGGAAGCGCTCGGTGAACGCCTTCCATGCCTCCGGGTCTTTCGCCGATGCGACGTAGTGCTTCTGGAAAGCCTCGTCGCGGTTGTAGTCCGGCTCGCACGACGTGAAGTGTGCGCCGTTTGGAGCCTCGACGACAGCCGACGTGTAAATGCGGCTGAACAGCAGCGTGTGGAACGAGCCCTCGTTCAGCAGCTCGTTCGTCTCAACGATCTTCTCCGTTGACACAATGGTGCGCTTGGCTGCCATCGCGTACAGGTCGTCGAAGTACGGGTCCGGGCCCAAGAACTGGGCGTTGCCCGATGCATCTGCGCGGTTGACGTGCACCAGTGCAACGTCGAGCGGCAGTGCCTTCATCGCGACGTAAACCTCGTCCGAGTACGGCGACTCGACGAGCTTCAGCTGCGGGTTGGCGGGCAGTACGTCGGAACCAAGACCTGCGCGAATAGGCAGGAAGTCCAGACGCTGGTTGGCGGCACGGAGACCGGCAACGTACATGCCCTCGTCATACTCTTCGATATCGAACGCGCCACGTTCACGAGCCTGCGTGAACAGCGGGTCGAGCGGGATCGAGTCCAGCGTGACGAAGCCGTAGATGAGCTTCTTGATCTTGCCCGCTGCTGCCAGCAGGCCGACGTCGGGTCCACCGAATGCGACGACCGTGAGGTCGGTCACATCGGACTGCGCGAGTGCGCGCACCAACGCCATGGGTTTGCGGCGGGATCCCCACCCGCCAATACCGATGGTCATGCCGCTTTCAATTCCGGCAATGGCCTCGGCGATCGACACTGTCTTGTCGGTCATCCTTGACTCCCTCGATGCGAGTTTTCAAAGCTCGCGCTGCCAACAAACCTAGCGTTTGTTTGGTTGCAAGGCTAGCATGATCCCATCGCACCAAAACGGGGGCATCGTTCCCCGGCGAAAAGCACGAGGCAATGTCGCCAATGGAGGCCAAATGTCGGATACCCCGATCGCACCGCACGTCATCGTTACTGGCGGCGCCAGCGGCATCGGTGCGGCCGTTGTTGACGCGCTTGTGGCGCGCGGCCGCACGGTGACGGTGTTTGACCTCGCTCCCGCGGCCAACGGCGTTCCGACAGAAATCGTTGACGTCACCGATGAGACTGCGGTGGTTGCCGCCGTCGAGGCAGCGGCCCAACGAGGCGGAACCATTACCGAGCTCGTGGCATGCCATGGCATTCGCGGCGAGTTCGTGCCTGCCCTGGAGATGAGCCTTGACCGCATGCGCTTGCTCTACAACGTGCACCTCGTCGGCACCCTCTCGGTATCGCGAGAAGTCGTGCGGCGGCTGCACGGGGTTCCGGCTTCCCTCGTTTTCATTGCGTCCACCACCGCCTACCGCGGCTGGGCGAAGCAAGCGGACTACGGAACCGCGAAGGCGGCCGTCAAACAGCTCACAGAGAACCTCGCGGTGGAATGGGCGCCGCTCGGAGTGCGCGTGAACGCCGTCGCGCCCGGGCACACGCTGACGCCGATGGTGCAAGACATGATCGACAACGGCTACGACACCCAGCCCGTTGCCGAACGCACGCCGCTCGGACGCTTGGCGTCGCCCGCAGAGCAGGCTGATGCGATTTGCTTCCTGCTTGCCGACGCGACCTACGTCACCGGACAGTGTGTTGCGGTCGATGGCGGGTGGACGGCGGTCGGTAAATGATCGGCTCGATGCGCACCATTGGAGACCTCGAGGTTTCTGCCGTCGGCCTCGGCGCGATGACTCTCACCCAGCTCCCGGACTTCGACTCGGAGACTGCGCGTCGCGCGGTGGACACCGCGCTGCAAACGGGCATCACGCTGTTCGACACGGCAGACTCGTACGGACCGACGTCTGAGATGGGCGTGAACGAACGCGAACTTGCGCGCCTCTTAGGCTCCCGCATGAACGACGTTGTGGTCAGTACAAAGGGCGGCCACACGCGCCACGAGAACGCCTCCTGGTGGCTCGACGGCTCGCCTGAGCACCTTGCCCGTGCTGCGCGCGACTCAGCCCAGCGCCTCGGCGTTGATTCTCTTCCGCTGTATCACCTGCACCGCCCAGACCCCCGAGTCGAATTTCGGGCATCGATTGAGGCGCTCGCGCAGTTGATTGATGACGGTGTCGTGCAACGCGTCGGGGTCTCCAACGTTGACGCGCGCCAGCTTGCCATTGCGAGTGATGTGCTCGGACACCAGCTCGTCAGTGTGCAAAATGAGTTTTCACCGTTGCGCACCGAGAGTCTCAACCTGCTCGAGATCTGCGAGGCGAACGGCATCGCTTTTCTTGCATGGGGACCGTTTGGCGGCCTGCGCGCGGCGCAAGGGCTTGGCCAGGTGGTTCCGCCCTTCCTACGCGTGGCACGCCTGCACGGCGTCAGCGTGTACCGCGTCGTGCTCGCGTGGATGCTGGCGCTTTCGCCCACGATGATCCCGATTCCGGGCGGGCGTCGCCCCTCGAGCATTATTGACAGCACCGCGGCGCCGGGCTTGACGCTCGAACCCCACGAACTTGCGGCCCTCAACACCTTTGCTTTTGGTTCCGCTCGTCGCCCGACTTTGGTGGCGGTTTAGTGCGGTTCTTCCAACAGCTCGACGCGTACGTCGTCAGGCCCGATGATGTACGCGTAGCGGTAGCCCTCCATGGGGCCCGCGGTCGCGACCATCGGCGCGCTGGTGGCGGCGTAGCCGTTGGCTGCGAGGCGTGTGATTTCGCCTTCGATGTCGCGCACCACGATCGCGGGATGAGCGGAACCAGCTTTGCCGTTGTCGGGAATCAGACGTTGGTTTCCGGTTCCGCGGTACTCGGCGAGTTCGATCACGCTGTCGCCGCCGTCGAACGCGATGAAGGTGATCAGGATCTGCGCGCCGGGGTAGCCGGTGACCGCCTCGACAGCCGGGCCTTGCTTGACGAGCGGGCCGGTGACGGTTCCGCAGGTCAGCGAGGAGTAGAACGCGATCGCTTCTTCGGTGTTGCTGACGGTGATTCCCATGTGATGCAGTCGCGCCATTGCTTTTCCATCCCCGAGGTCGAGCATCGTTGCTTCGTCTCGTAACCAATCAAATATTTGTTCAAGATACTGGAAAGGTCATTCCATGACGAATCCCTTCGTTCGCCTCGACGGCAAGGTCGCCGTTATCACCGGTGCTGCTGGCGGTCAGGGGCGTGCACACGCCGCGCTCTTTCACGAGCTCGGCGCACGCCTTGTGCTCACGGACATCGTCGAAGACGCGGTGCGCGAGGTTGCGTCCGCTTACGGTGATGACGCGATCGCGTTGAAGCACGACAACGCGTCGTCGGCAGACTGGGCGCGCGTTGCCGCGGCCGCCGAGGAGAAGTTTGGTCGCGTTGATGTGCTCGTGAACAACGCTGCCGTGTCGCCCGTTGGCAAGCTGGAAGATATGACCGAAGCGCAACTGCGCACGATCATTGACATCAACCTTCTCGGGCCCATGCTTGGCATGCAGGCACTGCTCCCGCTTCTCAAGCAGCAGGGTGGTTCCGTCATCAATATCTCCTCCACGTCGGGCCTGCAGGGCTACGCCGAACGCGCGCACTACTCGTCGACGAAGTTCGGGCTGCGCGGACTGACACGCTCCATGGCACACGAGTGGGGCCCCTACGGCATTCGCGTCAACACGGTGCTCCCTGGCGCCATTGACACCGTCATGGCCAGCGACGACACCCGCAATGGCATTGGCTTCATCACGACGATTCCGGCCGCACGTATCGGGCGCCCCGACGAGGTCTCTGCCATGGTGGCTTTCCTCGCCTCGGACGCGTCAAGCTACTGCACGGGCCAGGACTTCGTCGTCGACGGCGGAAAAACAGCGTAATGCCCTGCTACGCGATCGATGGCGTGGTTCCGGTCGTTGACCCGACTGCGTTCGTGCACGAAACAGCGGTGCTGATCGGTGACGTGATCATCGGGCCCGGCTGTTACATCGGCCCGCACGCGTCGCTTCGCGGTGACTTCGGTCGCATCATCGTGGGGGAGGGCTCGAACGTGCAGGATTCGGCTGTGATTCACGCTTTTCCTGGTGACGATTGCGTACTCGAACCCGCTTCTCACGTGGGCCACGCCGCTGTTCTGCACGGGTGCCGCATTGGTTCGTATGCGCTCATCGGCATTGGCGCGACGATTCTGGATGGCGCCTCGATTGGTGCCGATTGCCTCGTCGGTGCCGGGGCGTTGGTGACGGCAGGCACTGTGGTTCCCGAGCGGTCACTGGTGCTTGGCTCGCCTGCGAAAGTCGTTCGCGAGCTCGACGACGAGACCGTGGCCTGGAAACGAAACGGCACCCACGTGTATCAGCAGCTCGCGGTGCGCTCGCGGGAGACGCTCGTGCCAGTCACGCCGCTGGCCGCGGTGGAAGAAAACCGCCCCCGTGTTTCGACCGGGTCAGACGTGTCTCAACCCCTCCACAAACAGCGCGACTGACGGTTCCGGTTTGGGTGCTGGGTGGTGTTGCGGTGGTTCGGGCGCTGCACTGCCCCGCAACGGGTGCTGCGGTGCCCCGGAACGGCGGTGGTGGTGCCCCGAAACGGGTGCGGTGCGATGTCGCGAGGGCGAGGGATTGTCGCGAGAGCGAGTGATTTTCGCTCGTAAAGTATCGCTGTCGCGACAAAGTGTCGTTCTCAGGACATTGGAACCACAGGGCGGGTCGGGTGCCGCGAGGGCGAGGGATTGTCGCGAGGGCGAGGGATTGTCGCGAGAGCGAGTGATTTTCGCTCGTAAAGTATCGCTGTCGCGACAAAGTGTCGTTCTCAGGACATTGGAACCGCAGGGCGGGTCGGGTGCCGCGCGTCGCTCTGCGTCGCTCCACGTCTCTCCGAGTCGATCGGTGCTCCACGTCGGTGCTCGTCGTTCCGCTCGCCACGCGGCGCCCACAAAATGCATCAGAGAATGCGAAATGTCATGCTCATGCGTCACGTTGATTTACTTCTGTCACATGATCCGTTGCATTCTGCAGGGCGGAGTGGGCTCGTGACGCCGAAGGCCAACCCACCAACCCGCCGCGAGGGGATTGGGCTACTCGCCGAGGAGGCCGAGGTGAGCGAGCATGGCGTCGACGGTGTCGACAGCGTCCCCCGCCCTGGTGTCGCCGTTTTCCGCCCACTCGGTCAGCGCGGCAAACAGCGCTGATTGATACGCCGTCGCGATCGCGCGGGTGATTGCTGGCGGGAGATCAGGGCGGCGCGCTGCGATGAACGATGCGACCTCGGCGATCCACGGGTTGTGGGCGCTGGGAGCGAGCGCTGCGATTTCGGGCTCGCTGCTGACGAGGCTGAAGAAATCCGGACCAAGTGCCGTGACCTTCGGGTCGCGCGTCACCGAGGCGCTGATGAGTTGCCGCAGTGCGTCGCCGAGGGGGATGTCCAGCGGAACCAGGGGTGCGGCTGCCGCCATGCGTTCCGTTGCGGGCTGCACGCCGATCCACGCGAGTTCGGCGCGACTGGAAAAGTGGCGCATCAGCGTGCGGGTGCTGACGCCGGTGGCATCCGAAATTTCTCGCCAACCGGTGTTTGCATAGCCATGCTCGTGCCACAGCGCGATGGCAGCTTCGGAGATCGCCATGGCGTCAACGATGGAGGGCCGGCCACGGCCCTTCGCGGGTGTTGTCGCTTCTGCACGCATGGTTCCACTTTGCCACTTTTTGGCGTAATATGACAAATGTAAATTTCCCTGACGAAAGGCGGAAATGTCATGGCTCGTACGTACGTTGTGACGGGTTCTGCTTCGGGCATTGGCGCGACGACCTCGCGCATGCTCACGGAGCGTGGCGAAAAGGTCATCGGCGTCGATCTGAAGAACGCCGATGTGGAGGCTGACCTCTCAACCCAGGAGGGTCGCGTTGCCGCTGCCGCCAAGATTGTTGAGCTTTCGGGTGGCGTCGTTGACGCTGTGATTGCGTGCGCTGGTATTTCTGCTCCGCGTGCACTGACGATTTCGGTGAACTACTTCGGTGTTGTCAACCTGCTGCAGGAGCTGCTGCCTGCCCTCGGCAAGAGCGACGCTCCGCGCGTTGCTGTTGTGTCGTCGATGGCCTCGTTGCAGCCGAACTCGCCCGAGATCGTTGACGCGGCTCTCGCTGGCGATGAGGCTAAGGCCGTCGAGATTGCTGACAAGCTCGCTGAGCAGGGCCCGCAGGTTGGTTACGCGGTCTACCCGTCGTCCAAGCGTGCGCTGTCGCGCTGGGTGCGTCGTGCATCGATTTCGGCCGACTACGCCGGCGCTGGCATTGCGCTGAACGCCGTGGCTCCCGGAACCGTGCTGACGCCGATGACCGAGGGCCTGCTGAGCGACCCCGACACGGTCAAGATGGTCGACGCGAGCGTTCCGATGCCGCTGAACTACCACCAGAAGCCCGAGTCGATCGCCGAGGTGCTGATCTTCCTGACGAGCCCCGCAAACACGCACATGGCTGGCCAGACGATCTACGTTGACGGTGGCGCTGACGCGTCGCTGCGCGGCGACGACATCTGGTCGTGGAACGACCCGAAGTAAACCTCTCGCATCTCGCGGATTGAGCGCCCGGTTCCGTTTTCGGGGCCGGGCGCTTTTATGCTGGGGGCATGGCCGATAACCCCGACGATATCCTCTCCGACGCCGTCGCTGAGACCGCTGGTGCGCCCGCACTCGACGGCCGCGTCGACACGTTTTCGTGGCAGGGCGCCGACATGGTGTTCGAGGAGTTTGGCTCCGGAACCCCGGTGTTCGTCCTCGTGCACGGCATCGGTATGGGCCGTGTCGTCTTCGCCGAGCTCATCGACGACCTCAAGAAGATTGGCCGCGTGATCGCGATCGACCAGCCGGGCTATGGCGATTCGCCGGAACCACCACGCACGCCGACGATGGAACGCACCGCCGACATGCTGGCGGCCCTGCTGTGTGATCGCGGCGTGAGCGGTGTCACGGCGATCGGCCACTCGATGGGCACGCAGGTCGTCGCTGAACTCGCGGTGCGCCACCCGAAGCTCGTGAGTGAACTCGTCATGATCGCGCCAACCGTCGACGAATCCGCCCGCCGCATCATGATCCAAATCGGCCGCCTCCTGCGTGATCTGTGGGGAGAGAGCCCCAAGGTTGTGCTGCTCGGCGGCTACGAGTATCTGCGCGCCGGCCCCCACCTCATCCGCAAAATGCGCGCCATGATGGTGCACAGTCCGGAGCGCAGCTACCCTCGTCTCACGCAGAAAACCCTCATCCTGCGCGGCGAACACGACTGCGTGGTTCCGGAACCATGGGCTCAGGAAGCAGCGCGGCTGATCCCCGATGCCACGTACGACACGTTGCCCGACACGAGCCACCAGTCCATGATCCGCAACGCCGCCCCCACCACGCGCCGCGTGCTCAAGTTCTTGGGGCGAGGTAGTACGTTTCTTCCATGAGGGAAGCCTGGGTCGA
This sequence comes from Microbacterium sp. NC79, assembly GCF_019061125.1. NCBI lineage: Bacteria > Bacillati > Actinomycetota > Actinomycetes > Micrococcales > Microbacteriaceae > Microbacterium > Microbacterium sp. NC79. The sequence goes on along the minus strand of NZ_JAHQYI010000002.1, from coordinate 97,988 downwards.
TTGGCGCGCGGATGCCGTTTTCGTGCTGCTGGGCATCGGGAGCTGGCTCCTCGCTTTTGCGATCTGGTGGGGCTTTAGTGAGGTCTCACACCCGACCGGCGGTACCGTTCTCGCATGGGCTAATGTGGCGGGCGTAGGCCTCGCTGGGGCTGTCGTCGTGGTCGTCATCCTCAAGATCACGCGGCGCGAGCTATCCGCAAGGCACGCGTTGGCGACTCCCGTGATCGTATTCGCCGGCGGCGTTCTGATTTATGGGCTGTTTGTGGGCATGACACAAGGGTGGGGTGTGGGCCCGGGCTTCGCACTGGCGTTTGCCGCCTTCGTTGTCGTGCCGACACTTTGGTGGAGTGTTTTCTGGGGCGTTTCCGTCTTGATGAACAGCTGCCGAACGGCCAAACGACAAGACTAAGCAACCCCCAACCGGCAAACGCCAGAGGGCCCGCACCGCGACGGTACGAGCCCTCTGAACGAAACGAATACTTACGCCAGCAGGCGCTCAGCTTCACGCACGCGGATCGCCTCGGGCGAGCCGAACAGTTCACGCGTCGCGTGAGCGCGCTTGAAGTACAGGTGCGCGTCGTGCTCCCACGTGATCGCGATACCGCCGTGCAACTGCACAGCCTCGCCAGCGACGGTGCTGAAAGCATCCGATGCCCATGTCTTCGCGAGTGCGGCGAGCGGCCCCAGTTCAGCGCCGGACGCCACGGCGGAAGCCGCAGCGCGCGAGGCCGTGGTCGCGGTCTCCACGAGCAAGTGCATATCGGCCATGCGGTGCTTCAGGGCCTGGAACGAACCGATCTGACGGCCGAACTGCACACGCTGCTTCGAGTACTCAACGGTGAGGTCGAGAATGCGGCGGGCGCCACCAACCTGCAGTGCGGTGACGGCCGTGGCCGCGATGTCGCGGAGGCGCTCGGTGTCAACAGCATTGCCGATACGAACGGCGGCGGCGCCGTCGAACGTCACCTGGGCGAAGCGCAACGTGGTGTCCATCGCCGGGGTCGCCACGCGGGTGACGCCGGCAGCATCGCCAGCAACCTCAAACAGGCCAACGCCGTCAGAGGTCGCAGCCAACACCAGCAGCACGTCGGCGGTCGATCCGTCGATCACCAGCGGTGCGGTTCCGCTCAACGAAGCCCCGTCAAACGAAACACCAAAACGCGTGGCATCGAAGAGTCCTCGATCATCAGCCCACACGAGCGCTGCCGTGGTTTCACCGGCGGCAATACCGGGCAGCAGGCGCTCGCATGCGTCGGCATCGCCAGAGCAGAGCACGGCCTGGGCGGCGATCGCGACGGTTCCGAGGTACGGCGACGGCGTCATCGCGGCGCCCAGCTCTTCGAGCACGAGGTGCGTCTCAAAAGCGGTAAAGCCAGCGCCGCCGAACTCCTCAGGAATCGCAAGCGACGCGGCACCAATCTCTTCGCACAGCACGCGCCACAGGTCAGCGTCGTAGCCCGATTCTGACTCCATGGCGCGGCGCACCGCACCCGAGTCCGAGCGGGACGACAGCAGGTCGCGCAGCATGCCGACGAGCTCTTCCTGCTCTTCGGTGGGATCGAACTGCATCATGCCCCCTGGTTCAAAATTGCGGCGGCAACGCGGTCGCGGTGGAACGACGTCGAACCCCACGACTGCACAAGCGCGGGCACCAGCGTAACCCAGCGGCCCACGTGGTGCTCGGCGGTGTAGCCGATCGCCCCGTGCACCTGCAGCGACAGCTTCGCGGCGAGCGTCGCGGCATCAGCGGCCGAAACCTTCGCGGCCGACACATCGCGGTCACGGTTGGGGCTGTCAATGTCGAGCGCGGCACGCAGCATGAGCGGGCGCGCGAAGCTCAACGCCACACGCACGTTCGCGAGGTGGTGCTTGAGCGCCTGGTACTCGCCAACCGGCTTACCAAACTGCTCACGAATCTTCGCGTACTCCACGGCCTCATCGAGCAGGCGCTCGCCCGCACCGACGAGCATCGCCGCGGTGGCGAGTGCTGCCTCCGCGAATCCACGGTCCAGAGCTTCCGCAGAGACTGCAGTCGTGGTTCCGGAACCAGAAAGCGGGAAAAGCGTGCGGGTCTTAGCCATCGAAGAGATCGCGTCGCCAGCGTCGGCCGGAGTGACACCGGAACCGTCAACGGCGAATCGAAGCGAAGCCACGTCAGCGTCGAGTGCGTATGGCACGAACGGCGCGTAGGTTGCGGTCGCCATTGCGCCGCCGCAAATCTCCGCCCGAACCTCGTCAGAGACGACGGCCGGAAGGAAAGCGAGGGACTCGATGTAGGGGCCAGGAACGCCGTGGTAACCGAGGCGCTCGAACACGATCGCGAGGTCAACGGCGCTGGCGCCCAGGCCGCCGTCTTCTTCGGCAACGCGGAGTCCGCCGAGGCCGAGCTCGGAGAACTGTTCCCACAGTGCCAAGCCCGCGGCCTTGTCGCCCGCAGCCCACGCCTGCACGACGTCGGCGCCGCCGTTGGCGGTTACGATCTCGTCGATCGCCTCGGCGAATGCGGTCTGTTCGTCAGTAGGGAGGAACTGCATCATGCCTTCCTTCGGTCGCCGCGGGGGAGTCCGAGGATTCGCTCCGCGATGATGTTGCGCTGAATTTCGTTAGTGCCGGCGTAAATCGGTCCGGCGAGGGCGAAGAGGTAGTCCTCGGCCCACTTGCCACCCACGGGGGCGCCATCGCCAATCAGCTCAGCCTCAGGGCCGAGCAGGCGCAGCGCCGTCTCGTGAATGTGAATGTCGAGTTCTGACCAGAACACCTTGTTGATCGAGCCTTCGGCTCCAACGTCGCCGCCCTGCAACAGACGCGAAACGGTCTGCCACGTGAACAGCTTGTACGCCTCGGCGCCGATCCAGCTGTCAACGACAGCGTCGCGGGCGCTCGGCTCGCTCTCGCCGCGCTCGTCCCACAGGTCGATCAGGCGATCGACCGGGGCAAGAAAGCGACCGGGCGCACGCAGCGACAAGCCGCGCTCGTTGCCTGCGGTCGACATCGCGACGTTCCAGCCGTCGCCAGGCGCACCCAGCACGTCCTCGTCGGGCACGAATACGTCGTCGAAGAACACCTCGGCAAAGCCGGTGGAACCATCGAGCTGTTCGATTGCGCGCACGGTGATGCCGGGAGCGTCCATCGGGAACAGGAAGTAGGTGAGACCGCGGTGGCGCTGGGCCTCGGGGTCGGAGCGGAACAGTCCGAAGCCACGGTCAGCCCACACGGCGCGCGACGACCAGATCTTCTGACCGTTCAGCAGCCAGCCACCGCGCGCGTCATCACGCGTCGCCGTGGCGCGGATTGCAGCCAGGTCGCTACCAGCGCCGGGCTCTGACCAGGCCTGCGCCCAAATCTCGGTGCCGTTTGACATCAGCGGCAGGTACTTCGCCTTCTGCTCGGGCGTACCGTGCTCAAACACGATCGGCGCGAGTAGCGAGATACCGTTCTGAGCCACACGCGTGGGTGCGCCGGAGCGGTAGTATTCCTCTTCGAAGATGACCCACTCGGTGATGCCAACTTCGCGGCCGCCGTATTCGGCGGGCCAGGAAACAACCGACCAGTTACCCGAGGCGAGCGTGCGCTCCCACTCACGGTGCTGTTCGAAACCTTCGGCGGTGTCCATCGATGCCAAGCGCTCGGTGGGCACGTTCTCGGCGAGCCAAGCGCGTGCCTCGGCGGCAAACGCTTCCTGCTCGGGGGTGAAATCGAGATTCACTTCTTCTCCTCCGCGTCGCGGATGGTCTTGTGGTTAACGCCGCCGAGGGAGTCGCCTCCGACTTCGGCGTTGTGGGCGTGGGCTGCGTGGTGCAGGCCAAAGACACTGTCCATGCCAGCGCGCTGACCCATCAGGTCTTCTGCCTGGTTGACGGCCTTCTTCGTGAGGGTGAGGCCAATGCGGGGCATCTGACCGATGCGCTCGGCGATGGCCATGGTGCGCTCTTCGAGTTCGGCACGCGGAACCACGTGGTTTACCATGCCGACTTCGTACGCACGCTGCGCAGGAACGCGCTCACCGGTGTACAGCATTTCCTTCGCGAAGCGCGGGTTGGTGACCCACGGGTGTGCGAAGTACTCGACACCGGGGATGCCCATGCGAACGACCGGGTCTTGGAAGAATGCGTCGTCGCTGGCGACGATGAAGTCACACGACCACGCGAGCATGAGGCCACCGGCGATGCAGGCACCGTGCACCATGGCGATCATGGGCTTCGGAATCTCACGCCAGCGGCGGCACATTCCGAGATACACCTCGCTCTCGCGGGCGAATCGCGCGTCGACGCCGGAAGCGCCGACGTGGTCGTACCAAATGACCGCCTTGCGCTCGAAACTCTTGTCGATGTCGCGACCCGGGGTTCCGATGTCGTGACCAGCGCAGAAGTGATCGCCATTTCCAGCGAGAACGATGACCTTGACCTCATCGTCGTTGACAGCACGCGTAAATGCGGCGTCGAGCGCGTAGGTCACGGCGGAGTTCTGAGCGTTACGGTATTGCGGGCGGTTGAGTCGCACGATCGCGGTCGAACCGTGCACCTCGTAGGTGACCACGTCGACTTCTGCTTCAGCCACGGGGAGCTCCTCACTGAACTCGAAAACCAAAAACAACCAAACAATTGCTTGGTTGTACGCTAGCATGACATCGACACATACGTCGATGGCCGAAGAAGGCCCGACATCAAGGAGGCGCAATGGAGCTCACCTACTCGGCTGAGGACGAAGCGTTCCGTGCTGAAATTCGCACCTGGCTCGAAGCCAACCTCATCGGCAAATTTGCCGAGCTGCGCGGCAAGGGCGGCTCTGGCCGCGAGCACGAAGCTTTTGAAGAGCGACTGGAGTGGAACCGTCACATGGCGGCCGCTGGTTGGTCGTGTGTCGCGTGGCCGGTTGAATACGGCGGACGCGGCCTCTCGATCCAGCAACAGGTGATTTTCCACGAGGAGTATGCCCGCTCGGGCGCTCCGGCGCGCGTCAACCACCTCGGCGAGGAGCTTCTCGGCCCGACACTGATCGAGCACGGCACCGCCGAGCAGAAGGCACGCTTCTTGCCGACGATCGTGGCCGTGGAAGAACTGTGGTGCCAGGGCTACTCCGAGCCGGGCGCCGGCTCTGACCTCGCCGCTGTCGCCACCCAGGCACGCCTCAACGGCGATCAGTGGGTTGTCAACGGCCAGAAGGTGTGGACGTCACTTGCCCAGCACGCGCAGTGGTGCTTCGTCGTCGCGCGCACCGAAGAGGGCTCATCGCGCCACGCTGGCCTCAGCTACCTCCTGGTTCCGGTCGACCAGCCGGGCGTCGAAGTGCGCCCCATCCTGCAGCTCACCGGCACGAGCGAATTCAACGAGGTGTTCTTCACCGACGCGGTGACTGACGCTGACCTCGTGGTCGGTGGCGCGGGCAACGGCTGGAAGGTCGCAATGGCGACCCTCGGCTTCGAGCGCGGCGTTTCGACCCTCGCGCAGCAGATCGCATTCCGCGCTGAGCTGGATCTCGTGATCGAGACGGCGAAGAAGAGCGGAACCATTGACGACCCGATTCTGCGTGACGCCATCGTGCGTGCGCACCAGGGTCTTGAAATCATTCGCCTGCACGCCCTCCGCACGCTCGGCGGCGAGCAGGGACTGAACGCTTCTGTCACGAAACTCCTGTGGGCGCGGTGGCACCGTGACCTCGGCGAGCTGGCGATGGCAGCAGAGGGGGCGCTGTCGATCCTTGTGAAGGAAGCGCCCTACGAACTTGATGAACTCCAAACCCTGTTCCTCTTCAGCCGCTCCGACACCCTGTATGGCGGTAGCGATGAGGTACAGCGAAACGTGATTGCCGAACGTATTCTCGGCTTGCCAAGGGAGGCACGCGCATGAACCAGGCTCTGAACCCTCAATACGTCCCGGGCCACGGCCTGCTCGCCGGAAAGCGCGTCGTCGTGACCGCCTCTGCGGGCGCAGGCATTGGTTCCGCAGCGGCCATCAAGTGTCTCGAAGAGGGCGCCGCCTCGGTCATGATTTCGGACACCCACCAGGGGCGTCTCGACACGTCGCTGGCAGAACTGCGCGAGCGCTTCGGCGACGACCGCGTGTTCGCGAAGGCGTGCGACGTCACGAACGAAGAGCAAGTGCAGGCGTTGCTCGACGCGGCTGAGGCCGTTGGTCCGATCGACGTCATGATCAACAACGCGGGCCTGGGTGGCACGGCATCGATTCTGGAGATGACCGACGACCAGTGGAACCTCGTGCTGAACGTCACGCTGACGGGTACGTTCCGCTGCATCCGCGCTGTCGGCCAGCGCATGAAGGCCGCAGGTAACGGCGGTGTCATCGTGAACAACGCGTCGGTTATCGGCTGGCGTGCGCAGGAGGGCCAGGCCCACTACGCGGCAGCGAAGGCTGGCGTTATGGCGCTGACCCGCTCGGCTGCGAAAGACCTCGCGACCGAGGGGATCCGCGTGAACGCGGTGTCGCCTTCGCTCGCGATGCACCCGTTCTTGGAGAAGGTCACCAGCGCTGAGCTGCTCACCGAACTCAAGGCGAAAGAAGCTTTTAACCGTGCAGCCGAGCCGTGGGAGATCGCCAATGTCATGGTGTTCCTCGCGAGCGACTACTCGTCGTACATGACGGGTGAAGTCATCTCGGTCAGCAGCCAGCACGCATAAGTTAGGACAAGAAAATGGCAGAAGCATACATCGTTGACGCTGTTCGCTCTCCCGTCGGAAAGCGCGGTGGCTCGCTCGCAGGCGTACACCCGATCGACCTCGGCGCGCACGCCCTGCGTTCGCTCGTTGAGCGCACCGGAATTGACGCTGGCGCCGTTGATGACGTGATCATCGGAACCACGGACACCATCGGTGGGCAATCGGGTAACGTCGGCCGCTCCGCGCTGCTTGCGGCAGGATTTCCTGAGCACGTGCCGGGTGTGACGATTGACCGCCAGTGCGGTTCGAGCCAGCAGGCCGTGCACTTCGCGGCACAGGGGGTGCTCTCGGGCACGCAGGACCTCGTGATCGCCGGTGGCCTGCAGAACATGTCGCAGATTCCGATTTCGGCGGCCATGATGGTGGGCGAGCAGTTCGGTTTCACCACGCCGTTCGCAGAGTCAGAGGGCTGGAACGCCCGCTACCCTGGCGAAGAGATTTCGCAGTTCCGTGGCGCTGAAATGATCGCCGAAAAGTGGAACATCACCCGCGAAGAGATGGAAGAGTTCGCGTTTGCGAGCCACCAGCGCGCGGCAGCGGCACAGGACGCCGGATACTTCGACAACGAGATCTCGCCGCTGAACGGCCTGGCCTTGGATGAGGGAATCCGCCGTGACACGACGCTTGAGCGCATGGCGGGGCTCAAGACGCTCGTCGATGGCGGACGCCTCACGGCGGCTGTCGCGTCGCAGATTTCCGACGCTTCGTCGGCTGTGCTTGTCGCATCGGAGCAGGCTGTGAAGGACCACGGCCTCACCCCGCGCGCTCGCATCCACCACATCTCAGTGCGTGGTGACAGCCCCGTTTTCATGCTGACCGCTCCGATTCCGGCGACCAAGTACGCGCTGGAGAAGACCGGTCTGTCGATCGACGACATCGACCTGTTCGAGATCAACGAGGCCTTCGCGCCCGTCGTCCTCGCGTGGATGAAGGAGACCGGCGCTACCCACGACCGCGTCAACGTCAACGGTGGCGGTATCGCCCTCGGCCACCCGATCGGCGCGACCGGCACCCGCCTCATGACGACGATGCTCAACGAGCTCGAGCGCCGCGGCGGCCGCTACGCCCTGCAGTCGATGTGTGAGGGCGGCGGACTCGCCAACGTCACCATCATCGAGCGCCTCTAAGCCCTCCCCACAATCGGCCCGCTGGTTCCCCCAGCGGGCCGATTTTTTGTGTGCGGGTGCTTCTGTGCTTCCGTCGCGTGCGTGCTTTGTGGTTCCTGTGTTCTGTGCCTGCTCCATTGGTTCCCACTCGGCGTCCGTACCCTGGCTCGTCGGCCTTGGTTCCGCCCTGCTTTGCTCGCCGCACCCGTGGTTCCGCACCCCACCACCCTGTTCTGCACGATGGCGCCACTCGATGGTGCCGAAATCACGGGGTGTCGCGCTGTCCGCGCCATTTCGTCGTGCAGAACAGGAGAATGCGGCGGGAATGGCGCGGGTGGGAGCCGTGGGGCAAGGGGAGCGCGGGTGAGGGAGGAAGCGTGCGGGCTTGGGCGAGGGAGGAAGCGGGCGGAGCGTGGGTTAGTTGTAGTAGAAGCCCCAGCCGCGGTTGGTGGCGGAGTAGAAGCAGCCGCCGGTCCAGTAGCCCTGGCTCCTGAAACTCAGCCGCTCGGCGTTGCAAATGTTCGCGTTCGGAAAGAACCCCTCGACGGGGTTTTCGACGTACGTTCCGTAGTCGTCGATGACCGCCGGAACCACGACCGTCGGAACCACTGGAGCGGCGGTTGCCAGCGCGGGGGAGGCGACGGCGAACGCCGCGGCACAGAGAACGGTTGCAAACAGTTTCTTGATCATGTCGGGCCCCTTACGCCGTCGTGCCTGGTGCGGCTTTCATGCGAGCTGCGATACTCGCGCCGTCGCGTCGAGCCTAGGCGAGCGCACGATCTCATAACAGGGGTTGACAGATCGACCCCCAGGCGCCGTGTGCGTTGCGTGCTGCCCCCGCCCTCGTACCCGCCGCACCCGCATTCGTGGTTCCGCCGCTCCCGCACCCGTGGTTCCGATGCTCCCGCTCCCGTGGTTCCGGTGTCCTGAGAGGAGGAGATTGTCGCGACAGCCATAGATTTTGGCGGATTTCTTCCCGCTGTCGCGACATTCTCCTGTTCTCGCGACATTGCAGCCGGCCAGGCGGCGGCGGAACCACGCAAAACGCGCCGCCCGTAGTCCACTGACCACGGGCGGCGCGTTCAGACGGGCGCTGTGCGCCTCGCCTCACGAGCGGGTAAAGCCTCGCCTAACGAGCGTGTAAAACCTAGCTAATGAGCGGGAAAAACCTAGCGAACGAGCAGTCCGCCGAGGGCTTCGAGGCGTACGGCGGCCTCGCGAACGACGCGGTCGACGAGCTCTTCACACGACGGCAGGTCATTGATCACGCCGACGACCTGGCCAGACGCGAGCATACCGGCAGACATGTCGCCCTCAACGAGGCCCTGCTTGAGCAGAATCGGGGTGTTCGCGGCCTGCGACATCTGTGCCCAGCTGCGGCCGGTCGCCTTCTTCATCGCGAACATGTCCTTCACGAGCGCTGGCCATGAAAGGCCACTCATCTTCTTGAACTGCAGCGAACGCTTGAGCGTTGCAGGCAGGTTCGTGATGATGTTGGTGTTCTCCAAGCCCTCAACAAACTCGGTGCGCAACAGGCGGTGCGGCATGCCGTCGGCCTTGGTCGTGACGACCGTGCCGTCGAGGCCAAACTCCAGGTAGCGGCGCTTGATCGCCTCCGGAACCGACGAGTCCGAGGTCAGCAGAAAGCGCGTTCCCATGCCAACGCCGACCGCGCCATAGGCAAGGGCGGCAGCGAGGCCGCGTCCGTCGGAGAAACCACCGGCCGCGATCACCGGAATGTCGACAGAAGACACCACAGACGGCAGCAGGATCGACGTCGGCACGGCACCGGTGTGGCCGCCACCCTCGCCGCCCTGAATCATCACAGCGTCTGCGCCCCACGCAGCAACCTTTTCCGCGTGCTTCACGGCCCCAATCGACGGAATGACAACGACGCCGGCATCCTTCAGACGCTTGATCAGCGCCTCCTTCGGAGCCAGCGCGAACGACGCCACCTTCACGCCATGCTTGATCAGCAGCTCGCTACGCTCAACGGCGTCACCGGCATCGGCGCGCAGGTTCACGCCGAACGGCTTGTCGGTGCGCTCCTTCGTCTCGATGATCGCCTTCTCGAGCTCGTCATACGTCATCGTCGCCGACGCCAGGATGCCCAGTGCGCCAGCGTTAGCGGTGGCTGACACGAGCTTGGCGCCTGCCACCCAACCCATACCGGTCTGCACCACGGGGTGCGCAACGCCGGTCAGGTCGGTCAGAGCAGTACGAATCATCTGCGGAGTGGTCATCAGCGGGGAACCTCTCGGTATCGCGCATCGCGCGGGTCAAGGCGCTCGCGAATCAGCGCGAGTTCGCCAGCAGTGGGAAGACGGGTCGTCGGAACCTCGTCAGCAATATGAAGGTCAAAACCGGTGGCTGCCGCCACCTCGGCTACAGATACTCCGGGGTGCACGCTCACGAGCGCCATTGTGCCGCCTGGGCCGGAGAAGTCGAGCACCGCAAGATTTGTCACCACGCGGCGCAGGTCAGCGAAGCGGGCGTCGGCAAGTCGAACGGAACCAGCACCGCAGACGGTGTCGACGGCGGGCACGAAGACGCGCGGCGCGTGCCGCGGGATCCAATAGCTCACCGCGTGGTTCGCGGTGTTCGTCGCAGCGGCGCGCGCGCCGAGCAATTGGTGTGACGGCCGCTGCCAATTACCGATCGCGGAGAAGTTGTGATTGCCGTACTGATCGAGCTGCGAGCCGCCCATGACGACGTGGCGCTTACCGCGAGCAATCAGATCAAACAGCGCGCGGTACGGCAGGTAGTGCTCCGGCTCGGTGAATGGCTCATCGATCGCCGGCGTATCCGCAAACATCGTGGCCTCGCCGTCGCTCAGCATCAGCTCGGGCGCGTGCGTGAGGCGAGCTAGACGGGCGCCGAGTTGGGGAACCAACCCGGTCGGGCTCGCCAGAATCTCGCCGGCACCAACAAACAGATCGCTGATCGCAACCGCACACACCTCGGCGCGCGTCACGTCCAAAACATCCGCCACGTCCGAAACATCCGTCACGTCAGCACCAGCAGTCGCTTCAGCACCAGCAGTCACGTCGGAACCACCGGTCACGTCCGAAGAAAGAGTCACGACGCCTCCCCAAACGCGGCATATGCCCGCCGGAACTCCTCATGTGAGACGTTCGCATAGCGAGACGCAAACGCCTCCCAGTCACCCACAGAGGCGGCATACATCTTCTGAAATGCCTCGTCCCGCGGGTACGACGGCAGGCAGGCGGTCGGCGCTGCGCCCTGCTCAGCCTCGACAATGTGAGAGACATTCAAGCGCGGAATGACGAGCGATTGCAGGGGCTCGGCAGACAGCGACGGAACCACAGATTCTGCACTCATGATCGTTACGTCCGCTGCGGCGGCAAAGTAGTCGTCGAAGAACAGGTCGTCGCCGAGCACTTGACCGTTGCCGCGCTCATCGGCGCGATCCACGTGAATCAGCGCGACATCGAGCTCAATCGCGGGCATTGCCACGAGTTCCTCGCCATCGGCGTACGGCGAGCGAATCATCTTGATGTCCGGATTGCGCAACACAGCGTCAGAGCCGAGCCCCGCTCGCGTGACCTCAAAAGGCAGCCGGTGAGCTGCTGCCCGCAACCCCGAGACCAGCATGGCCTCATCCAAATCGGTGTTGCGAATGGTTCCGGCAACCCGAGCCGCCGCGAAGTGCGGTTCGATCGCGATCGTGTCAAGCGACACGAAGCCGTGCATGACGCGGGCGGCCTGCCCGGTCGCGCACAGCATGCCAACATCGGCACCGCCGAAGCTGACAATCGTCAACCCGCGCACGCCGGAGCGAATGAGGGCGCGCACGAGGGCCATCGGCTTGCGCCGCGACCCCCAGCCGCCAATCCCGATCGTCATGCCATCGCGGAAGAGACCGGGAACCTCCTCATCCCGCAGGCGCTTGTTGCTCATCGATCAAACTTACGTGTCGAGGTTCTTGCCGGTCGCGACGAACTCATCGCGGTGCTCGTCAGCGACACCGGCGAGGTTGAGTTCAAACGTGAAGCCCTGCTCGAAGCGGTACGACGCGTTGACGTCCATCGGGTCGATGCCGTTCAGCGCCGCCTTCGCAGCGCGAATAACACGCGGGTCCTTCGCCGCGATCTCGCTGGCGAAGGAGAGCGCGGTCTCCTCGAGCTTGTCGAGCGGAACCACGTCCCACACCGTGCCGAGCTCGTACAGACGCTGGGCGGTGATGGTGCGGCTGGAGTAGTACATCGAGCGCAGCAGGTTCTGCGGAACCAGGCGGCTGAGGTGCGTTGCCGCGCCCAGGGCACCGCGGTCAACCTCGGGAACGCCAAAGTACGCGTCTTCTGAAGCGATGATCGTGTCGGCGTTGCCAGCGAAGCCAACGCCGCCGCCGACGCAGAAGCCGTTGATCGCAGCGATCACGGGCACGGGGCACTCGTAAATCGCCTTGAACGACTCGTAGCAGCCGCGGTTTGCGCCGAGGATGCCGGAGAAGCCTTCGATCTTCTGCATCTCTTTAATATCGACACCGGCGTTAAAGCCCTTGCCTTCGGCGCGCAGTACGACAACGCGCGTGTCTGCGTCTTTGCCCGCTTCGATCATGGCATCGGCCACGTCGAACCAGCCCTGCACGGGCAGGGCGTTCACGGGTGGGTAGTTCATCGTGATGACACGAACACCTTTGTCGTGCATCTGGGATGTAAGCGTCATGGACAACCTCGTAACCTAACGTTTGCTTGCTTGACCCTAGCACTTGCTTGGTTGCTCGCAAAAGGGCAGGATAGAGATACCTAGCAATTGCTTGGTAGGCATGCGCGCTAGCGTAAGACTTCAAGACTCAAAGAGGAGGCTGGCACATGGCCGGAATTCTGGATGGACGCGTTGCAATCGTGACGGGTGCCGGACGCGGACTCGGGCGCGAGCACGCCCTCGAACTTGCCCGTCAGGGCGCCAAGGTTGTCGTCAACGACCTCGGCACGACGCTCGGTGGCGACGGAGAATCCGTCGGCCCCGCGCAGGAAGTTGTTGACATCATTCGTGCCGCTGGTGGCGAAGCCGTCGCCAATGGTTCCGACATCGCAGACTTCGAGCAGGCTGGCCAGCTCGTGCAGCAGGCCATCGACACGTTCGGACGCCTCGACATTCTCGTCAACAACGCGGGCTTCGTGCGTGACCGCATGCTGGTCAACACCGGCGAAGACGAGTGGGACGCCGTTATTCGCGTGCACCTGAAGGGGCACTTCGCAACGATGCGTCACGCCGGTGCATACTGGCGCACCGAATCCAAGGAGGGCCGCCAGCCGGTCGCTCGCGTCATCAACACGTCGTCGGGCGCAGGCCTGCAGGGCTCGATCGGTCAGGCCAGCTACTCGGCAGCCAAGGCAGGCATCGCGGCGCTGTCGATTGTTGCCGCAGCTGAGATGGGTCGCTACGGCGTCACCGTCAACGCCATTGCGCCGTCGGCGCGTACCCGCATGACCGAGGGGCCGTTCGCTGAAGCGATGGCGGCGCCCGAGGACGGCTTCGACAAGATGAACCCGGCAAACGTATCGCCGGTTGTCGCGTGGCTCGCGAGTGAAGACGCAGCGGATGTCACGGGCCGTGTCATCGAAATCGAAGGCGGCAAGATTTGCCTCGAGAACGGCTGGGCACACGGCCCTGCCAACGACCTTGGTCGCCGCTGGGAGGCTGCCGAAGTCGGCGCCGCCGTGCGCGATCTGATCGCCGCTGCCCCCGCACCCGAGCCGGTGTACGGATCATGACCGCAACCGCCGGAGACTGGGCCGGTCGCCCCATTGGTGACCGCGTCGTGAGCTACACCGAGTGGGATGCGATTCTCTACGCGCTCGCCGTCGGTGCGCCAGCCGATCGCCTCGACCTGGTCTTTGAAGATCAGTTCCGGGTGATGCCGACGTTTGGCCTGACGCTTGCACAGTGGGCTCCCGACGTTCTCGCCACCGAAGGCGCGTGGGACAACACGTCGGTGCACGGCTCGCAGAAGCTCGTCGTGCACAAGGAACTGCCACGACAGGGCGAAATTTCGATGAGCGCGCGCGTAGGTAACGTGTGGGACAAGGGTGCCGCCTCGATCTTTGAGATCGAGGTCACCTGCGAGTACTTCACCGCCACATGGTCGATCTTTGCCCCGGGCACAGGTGGCTGGGGCGGCGAACGCGGAGCGAAAGCGGAACCTGCGGTGCGGGAGGGGGAGGGTGACGTTCTCGAATACAACGTTGCGCTGAACTCAGCTGCGCTGTACCGCCTCACCGGCGATCGCCACCACATTCACATTGACCCGGCAGCCGCCGCCAGGATCGGCCAGGAAAAGCCGATCCTGCAGGGCCTCGCCACGATTGCCGGTGCGTTGATTCCGCTGGCTGACGCGGCAGGTAAGCACCCGGCCGACCTCGTCGAGCTTGAGGGTCGGTTCTCGGGAATGGTAATTCCGGGCGACCACCTGCAGATTCGCACGTGGGGCGAATCGTTTGACATTGAACGCGACGGAACCGTTGTGATCGCAGCCGGAAAGGCGACGTTCGCATGAGTCGTGTTCTGGTTGTCGGCGGCACCGGTTTTATCGGCTCTGAGGTCGTGCGCCAGCTCCGTGAGCGTGGCGATGACGTCGTCATTCTGTCGCGTCGCGAAGAGGCAGAGGGTGACCCCCGCCACATCGCGGGAGTCGAACGACTCCTTGGCGACTACATGGCACCGGAAGCGGTGGACCTCTCCGGGTTCGACGGCATCATTTTCGCAGCAGGACACGACATTCGTCACGTTGCCGCAGGCGACGATGACGAAGCGTTCTGGGGTCGCGTGCAACGCGATGGTGTTCCAGCGTTCGCCGCCGCCGCGAAAAAGGCCGGAGTTGCCCGGTTCGTGCAGGTCGGATCGTACTACCACCAGCTGCACCCCGAGTGGGCCGCAAACGACCTCTACATCGCCGCCAGAAAGGCAGCCGATGAGGGGGCGCGTGCTCTGACGGATGAGACGTTCGCGGCGATCACCGTGAACCCGCCGTCGATCGTCGGCGCGAACTCAGACCGCGGGGTGCGCGGGTTTGCTCGCCTCGTCAGCTGGGTGCGCGGCGAGCGAGCGGAACCAGGTCTCTGGGGCCCAGCTGGTGGCACGAACTACATGTCGGTGCGTTCCCTCGCGCAGGCGCTGATCGGCGCCCTCGACCGCGGCGAGCCTGGCAAGGCCTATCTCGTCGGCGACGAGAGCCTGAGCTACTCCGAATACTGGCAGTGGATTGCCGATGCCGCGGGCTCATCGCACACCATTGAAGAGCGCGACGAAGAGCACCCTTTCCAGCCGGATCGCTTCATTGTGCAGGGCCGCGGCAATGTCATCGCTTACGAGCCTGACGCCGCCGAAACAGCCCTGCTCGGATACGACCGCCATGATGTGCGCCGCGAACTCGCGGCCATTGTGGCGGCTGTCGACGCACTGCCGCCGCGTAGCTAGGGCGTCAGTGCGCGGTGTGGGGGAGGCTCTGGGCATCATGCCACAGAGCCTCCACCTGCTCCAGCGTGTGCGCCATGGTTCCGTCTGTGCGAATCACCCGATCGGCGATCGCCTCGCGCGGCCCGGCAGCGCCCTGCGCCGCGATGCGATCGGCTGCGTGCTGTGGCGAATACCCGCGACCGCTGATGAGGCGCTCGGCTCGCACCGCATCGTCGGCCTCGACGGTCACAACGTAGTCGTATGTCCATGGCAGGGTGCGACCGGTGTACAGCGGAATCTCATGGATGAGGGTCGCTTGCGGGTCGCTGGCGCGTACTGCAGCGATGCGCACAACGGTGGCCCGCTCGATCGCGGGAAACAGAATGCGGTTGTAGGCGCTCCGAAGCTCAGGGTCAGAGAACACCCGCGCGCCAACCGCTTCGCGGTCCAACGTTTCGTCGGCATGGAAGGCGTCGTCGCCGAGCAAGTCCCGAATCTGCGAGACCGTGACAGCGCCAATCGGATCGGCCGGGTCAACAACGGCGCGTGCCACCTGATCGCCGTCGAGAAGATGAGCGCCGCGTTCGGCCAGCGCCCGAGCCACCGTACTTTTCCCGGCGCCGATGCCACCGGTAATCGCAATGATTCGCATCGCAACCTCCGTCGCCCAGCCTACGGGCGCATCTCGTGCAAAGGAGCACCATGACTTTTCTTGCCATCAACCTGATGGACATCGACTCACTGCCCAGCGCATCGGGTGAGCCCGCCGGGTTTGCCGCGATGCGTGATCTCGCCATCATGGCCGATGAGATGGGGGTCGACAAGATTGTGTTGCCTGAGCATGTGCTGATTTCCCGCCAAGCGCACGCCAACCGCGAAGGCTTTCCCTATCCCGTTGAGGCATCGTGGTTCGACCCGATGGTGGCGCTCGGCGCCATCGCCGCGGTGACCCGCAACGCCCGCCTCAGCACAAATGTGATGATTGCGCCATTGCGCCCTGCTCCACTGCTTGCCAAGCAGCTCGCCACGCTCGATGCGCTGAGCGGCGGACGCCTCGACGCTGCCTTCGGGGTCGGGTGGCAGCGGGAGGAGTATGACGCGGCTGAACGGGCGTTTGAGGGACGATTCGGAACCATGGACGAGCAGATCGCGGCATGTCGCGCGCTGTGGGCGGGCGGAGACGCCCAGTTCGTGGGCAAGAAGGTGTCATTCGATGACGCGTGGTCGATGCCGCAACCCGTGCAGGGGGCGGCGCTGCCGATCTATCTCGGCCTCGCACTCACACCCCGCGGCGTGCAGCGCGTGGTGACGCTGGCTGATGGGTGGCAGGCGCCGCCGATGCCCGCGGCAGAGTTCGCCGACGCGGTTGCCACGATCACCGATGCCGCTGGCACAAAGCCGATGCACTTCACCGGAGCGCTCTCCATTCACCCGCGCGGCACCGTGATGAGCGCGGTCGATGATCCGTTCGCTCAAGCCGCAGGACTCTGGCAGGCCGGGGCTCACACTGTGATTGCGCACCCGCGACACTTTTGCGAATCGATGGCCGACGTGGAGCGTTACCTCACCGACCTGGTGGCGCAACGCGAAGCCACGGCCGTCACCGATAGCTAGGCGCACTCGCCTCGCGACCCGCCAGGTTACGATTCGATTCCGAGCCGCAGCAATACCGAAGGGTGCAATCCGTCGCGGTCAACTGCGAGCTTTCGCATCGCGCGGTAGAGGTGCGACTCGACCGTGCGAACCGAAAGGAACAGCCGCTGTGCGATGTCAGCATTGCGGTGTCCTTGCGCGGCAAGCAGCGCAATCTCGTATTCGCGCGGCGTCAATGGTTCCGCCTTCTCTTCCATCGCACGCAATCGTGACGTCACGGTGCGCTTGAGCGGGCGCACCGACTTCTCAAACGCGTGATCCCCGCTCACCAGCGGAGTAAGCGCAGTCAAAGCGGCCTGTGCCTGCTCACCGCCACCCATCGACTGGAAGGTGAAGGCGGCCCGTCGAAGTCGTGAAGGATCCCCCTCTTCGATGCCGATGCAGAAATCCAGCATGGCCCCAGGAATCGTTGCCTCCTCGATGCCGGCAATGTCATCGATGGGGCTACCTGCACCGATTCCGGTGGAGGCTGACGTCAGGAAGCGCTGAGCGAGTTTTACAAGAGGAACCGATGCGTCAGGAAGGGCACTGATGGCATCGGAGAAGGCCACCTGACCGCGCTGCAACTCAATAGTCAGCGCGAGTGCCAGGGTCACGGCCTGCGACAGTGGCGAAGTCACGGGAGAGAACAGCGGCTCGGGCTGGTGTCCGCCCACCGCAGCGAGAACCCAGGCGGATACGTCGGTCCGCGCCTGGCGCGTCAGGAAGCGAATGTCGCCCTGCATCTCATCTTGCTGGTCGTGCTGTGCCGAAATGATCAGGTGACAAATGGCGGCAGCCGTGCTCATCGAGAGGTCTTCATGCAGCAACCCCTCGGTGATGAACCGGTCAATGACCTGCTCGAAGCTGATCGGCACACGCTGCCCGGCAGCGCCGAACGCACACGTGATGACGGTGAGCGCGTCGAGTGTCATGCGCCGCGTCAGGTCGGCCTTGAGGCCACGCTCAAACGTCGTCGCGGTCGCCAATTGAGCAAAAGCCTCGGCAGTGGTCCGTAGCGCCGCATGGTCGAGGCGTCGCGCGTGTACCAGAGCGTTCACGCTGTATCCGCGGAGCGCCGCGAGTGTGTTGCGGTGAGACGGAACCAGCAGGGGGGCCGTCAGGCGCAGCGCCTCATCGAAGTCGCCGAGATCTAGGGCTCCTGCGGCGACGAGGCTGGCGCGGTGCGCTTCGAGTCCGTACCGGTCGATGGTGTCGCTCTGCTGTTCGCCAATTTCGGCGAGCAGGTCGTCGAGGCCAGCCACGGTGGCGGTCAACGGCATCTGCAGACACAGCGCCCACAGGGATAGGTCGGCGACCGGAATCTTTTGGCCGGCGCGGAGGTCAGCAGCCAACCGTTCGAAGTCGTCACTCTCCTGGCGGGCGATTCGTCGCAGACCGTCCGTCGCGGCGGCAGGGTGCATCGTCAGGATGCGACGTGCAATCGCAGCCGCTGGTTCCGACTCGCCGCGACGACGAGCGAGCCACATTGCCATGCTCAATACTGCGAGTTGTGCGTCGCTGTCGATCAGCGCGCGCAGCGTCGCGTCGACCGTGAGCGCGCGTGCAGCCACGTTAACTTCGCTCTCGCTGCATTCGGCGTCGATAACAACAGACGCGCAAATGTCAGCGATGATGTCTTGCGCGAGGGCCGTCATTTCGGGCTCAGACATCATGCGCAGCGCAGACTGGAATGGTAGCGGAATGCACAGGGTGTCACGGTGATCGCTGATCACGTGTGATTCGATGAGTAGCGACAGTTCAACGCGGTTGAAGAAGCGGCGAATGCGGGTGAAACTCACGCCGACGAGCGGCAGGAGTGAGCTCGCGAATCGTTGTAATGCGGGGGGCAAGCCAGCGAGCACACCCGATGCCTCGATCAGTGTGCGACGCGATGGTGTCGACAGGCTGTCTTCTTCGACAGGCGAATCGTTCAGCGTGTGGAGCAGTGACACGGCAACGCGCGGAAATCCGCCGCTTTGCGCCCACACCCACCGGCGCTCGACGAGCGTGGGCTCGGCATGCATGGGGGTGACGCTCACCTGTTCTTCGATGAGAGCATCGCACTGTGTCAGCGTGAGCGGGAGCAGAGTCATCGTGGTGGCGCGGGCCAGTACGGGCGTGCGTGCCGTGCTGTCGGTGGGGTCAGCGAAGGGGTGTGGTGGGCGGCGGGTTGCGAAGAACCGGACGCCGTCGGAACGCTGCAGATCGGCAAGTCGGCTCAGATCCGTCGCGCTGAGCGCATCGAGGTCGGCGATTACGATGGCGCGATCCTTGCTGCTCATCGGGCTCGGCTGATCAAGCCGGATGGTGCGCCATCCTTCGACGCGGGCGGCGCGAGCGACGGTGGCGCGCAGCATGCTCTTTCCGAGGCCAGGCTCAGCCTCAACGATCACGTCGCGATTCGAAGCCAAAGCCTCAAGAATCGCCGTAACGGTCTCGGCGCGGCCGTAATACAACGGCGAAACCGAATCGGTGGGCGTCGTCCTCGGAGACGAAAAATCTGTGTTTTGCATGACAAACGACCTGTGGGAGGTGAACGGGTTTTATTGTGTGGTGCTGGGTACTGCCTTTGGTGCAATGAGCCTCGAGCCGACGTTCTCGGAAACGCGGATTGAGGCCAGAAATGCCATCGTTGAATTTCAACTTGACGGTATTCCTTTTTCGGGTTTGCTGGGACGAATGCACTCATGTTCAGGGCTTCTCCGGCACGGATTCACGGTTTTCTCAGTGCTTTGCGACCCCATCGCCGTAATTTTGTTGGCGTGTCTGCGTAAGTGCACCTGCTCCGGGTCAGTAAAATTCGCTCCCAATTCGACCGATTCTCCCGAATCGCCCCTAAAGTGGGAGCGCTCCTAGGCCTACGTACGGAGGGTTAACGCCCTCAGTCCAACAATGCGAATGCGCCCGGTGGACGCAACGAAAAACGGGGCCCGCACCGAAGTGCGAGCCCCGTCACAGGGCGATGGATAACTACGCCAACAGGGCGCGGGCCTCTTCGACACCGGTAATCGTGCGATTTGCTCGACGCTCGACCTTCCAGCCTCCGTCGGTGCGCACGAGCTCCCAGCGGTTTGCGCTGAGGCGGTCAACCACCCAGCGCTCGCCCTCGTGCATAACAACCATCGAGTAGTTCACCGCGACCGCAGTGTCGTCAGTGACCTCGATGCGCGCCGGACTGAGGAAGTGACTGCACCCAGCGGTGACGTAGCGGAGGTGACCCGGACGGTCGACGATGTCGGCAAGGCCGGTAAACGGAACCACTTCGTCGCCAATGACATAGGTGCCCTCCGTAGACCAGAGTGCCTCGGTGGCTGCACCGTCGCGGCGGTCAACGGCGGGGCCATACGACGCGATGAGATTCGCGATCGCCAGCCGGTCTTCGGCCACCTGAAGGCGGGATTCGAGCTGTTCTAGTCGTTCTTCGACGGTGGGCATGTGTTCCTCCTTGAACTGTTTCGTTCACGCTATCCCAAACGGGTGCTTGCTTGGTATAACGTGTCGGACAACGAAACAGGAGGATCAATGAAGATCGATCGCATGGAACTGCTCGGCGTTGTCGTGACTGACTTGGACGAAGCAGTCGACCGCTACACCCGCCTTTTTGGCCTGGAGTTTCACATCTTCACGCCGGGGGAGTCCTACCCACTCGCCGACGCCATCGCCATCAATGATTCAGCAGCGCAGATTCCGGCGGGCGGACGCATCGCCATGGACACCTCTGGCATGTTTGAGCTCATCGAGTTGCCTGATGAGCAGCCCGGCTTCCGCAATATTCACTACCGCGTTGACGACATCGAAGCAGCCAAGGCGCACTTTATCGCCGAGGGTATGACCGTCGTCCGTGACCTGTATGCCGGCCCGATCCGCGAGGTCATTTTTGACGGCGCAACGTTTGGCGGCATTCGCGTGTGCCTCATGCAGTACGACGGTCCGTCGTTTGCTGAGGTCGCGACGAGCGGCCCCGTGCCGGTGTAAGCGCCAAAAACATGCGGTCCTCGGAACCAAAGGTGATGGTTCCGAGGACCGCTGTCGTTTTGTGGTTAGCGCGTCGTTTCTTGAGCGATCAGGCTGACGAGCGCATCGATGTCTGCCTCGCTCGTGTCGAAGCTGCACATGAGGCGTACCTCGCGGTTTGCCGCGTCCCAATCGTAGAAGCGGAACGTTTCGCGCACCCGGTCGGCGACACCCTCAGGGAGCGTTGCGAAGACGCCGTTGGACTGGGTCTCCTGGGTGAAGCCCACGCCGCGGATGGAACCATCGGCAACGCCCGCTTCGAGGGCAGCGCGCAGGCGCGTGGCCATCGCGTTCGCGTGCGAGGCGTTGCGCAACCACAGGTCGCCCTCCAGTAGGGCGATGAGCTGTGCCGACACGAAACGCATTTTTGACGACAGCTGCATGTTGAGTTTGCGGAGGTAAGTGAGCCCGGTCGATGCCTCGGGGTTCATCACGACGATCGCTTCGCCGAGCATGGCGCCGTTCTTGGTTCCGCCGAAGCTCATCACGTCGACGCCGGCGTCGCGAGTGAATGCGCGCATCGGTTGTCCGAGTGCAGCTGCCGCATTCGCGAGACGAGCGCCGTCCATGTGCACGGTCATGCCGAGGCTGTGAGCGTGTTCGGTGATCGCGCGAATCTCGTCGATCGAGTAGAGCGTGCCGAGCTCGGTGGTCTGCGTGATGGAAACGACGAGCGGCTGCGCGCGGTGCTCATCGCCCCAACCCCACGCCTCTTTGTCGATCAGTTCGGGGGTCAGCTTGCCGTCAGGGCTTTCGACGGTGAGCAGTTTGATGCCGCCTACGCGCTCGGGCGCACCGCCCTCGTCGACGTTAATGTGGGCGGTCGATGCGGCGATCACGGCGCCCCAGCGCGGAAGCATCGACTGCAACCCGACGACGTTCGCGCCGGTTCCGTTGAAGACCGGGAAAGCTTCAACGCCCTCGCCGAGGTGCGAGGCAAATACCTGCTGCAGGCGCTCGCTGTACTGATCGTCACCGTAGGCGATCTGGTGGCCACCGTTTGCCGCGGCAATAGCCGCAAGCACCTCGGGGTGGATGCCGGAGTAGTTGTCAGAAGCGAATCCGCGTACGTTCACGTCGTGAAGATTGGTCACCGAAGTAGCCTATGACTTTTCAGCGGTGCGGGCGTCGGAACCAGCACCATGGTTCCGTTGATTCTTTGCGAGTGCGCGTTGTGGTTCCGCTACTGCACAGGCGTTGTGGTGTCGGTCGCTTTGCGCAGTGGTGCGCGCATGAACGACCAGTGATTCACCGGCAGCAGGCGCACGAGTGCGTCGACGAGGTAGGCCTTGCGGCCGATCATGGTGCGCGCTCGCCTCCGGATGGTTGCGTTCACGATGATGCTGGCGGCGACGTCAGGTTCCGTGTCGTACATGCGTGCCTGAGCGGCCGCCGCGCGATCGGCAATGGCCGGATCAAGGGCGGCGGCGTATCTCCCGTGCAGGATGATGCCGGTTTTTACCCCTGCGGGGTAAATGGTTCCAACCGAGACGGTGGAGTCAGCAAGCTCATGGCGCAGTGCTTCGGAGAAGCCGCGCACCGCAAATTTGCTCATCGCGTAGGGGATGCGCCCGCCGGGGGCAGCCAGCGCGTAGATGCTCGCCAGGTGTGTGATGTGCGCGTGTGGCGATGCACGCAGCGCCGGAAGCAGGCCCTGTGTGATGTTGACTGTGCCCCACAGATTGACGTCCATGAGCCAGCGCATTTCTGCCATCGTGAGCTGGTCTATCGAGCCCAGCATGGACGAGCCTGCGCACGTGATCAGTGCCTGAAGCGTCGTGTGTTTATCGATGATGTCAGCGCAGGCGTGCGCCACAGCATCGTCATCGACGAGGTCGACGACGTGCGTGGTGACCGTGCTCGTGGGGGCCAGAGCGCGAAGTTCTGAGGCCACAGCAGCAAGCGCATCAGCATCGCGATCGATGAGGGCGAGATGTGCGCCCTGTTGGGCGAGCTGACGCGCAACGGCGGCACCCATGCCAGCGGCCGCGCCGGTGATGGCAGCCGTGTGGCCGGTGACGTTGAGTCGAGGCATTCGGGGGATCCTTTCGCGGCAACGTTGCACACAGTCATATCGTGTCGTAGCGCGACCCTGTTTTGTGCACGCCATGCCGCGGCATTTTGTGCACGGCGGCTCAGAGATGGCCTGGGTCGTGACCTCGCGCGCGGGTGCGACTACGCTCATTCATGAGGGAGGGTTCAATGAGGAAGAAGCACGCAGATGCCATCGCGGAAGGTGTCGCCATCGCGCTCGCCGCGGCTCGCCTGATCGTGAAGAACCATATCCTCGTTGACACCATTGCCGGCGGTGAGAGCTTTGACCCCGGCGAGTTTGATGCGGTGGCACGCGACGCCATCGAGACGCTCGCAAAAGAATCAGAGAAGGGCGCGCGCCGCCTGAAGAAGATGCAGCGCGCAGCGTTCGGGCGTTATTCGCTTTCTGACGGCACCCACGACTACCGTGATCGCGACGTGAAGAACCTCCGTCAACGTCGCAAGCACTCGGAGCAAGTGGCTGCTCGTCTGCGCACGATGATTGATGATGAAGCAGCGGTGCGGGAGCTCGTCGAATCCAGCCGCGAGGCAGCATGGATCGATGTGGCCAACAACCTGCAAAACCGGTTGCGCGTCGAGGCTATGCGCCCCGAGGCTGACCCTGACTACGAGCGCATGCGCGAAGCGCGCATGCAGGCCCTCGTGATGGTTGATTTGCAGAATCTCGCGGCGCAGGCGAAGAAAAAGAAGGACTGGGAAACCAAATAGCCCGCCCGAACCAGGGCTTCTCTGGTCTAAGCCGTGCGGGCGCATCGCACGCGGCGCGCCCGGGATTCCGGCGCAACCGTGCCGATTCGCCGGAACGCCGAAGGTGTTGTAAGCTTATCTACGGCCAAGCGAAAGCAAAGGCTGGGCGTTCGTAGCTCAATGGATAGAGCATCTGACTACGGATCAGAAGGTTGGGGGTTCGAGTCCCTTCGAGCGCACACTGTGTTGAGACAGTACAGAAAGCCTCTGCGAAAGCAGAGGCTTTCTTCGTTTCCGCAGGTCCTGGTTCCGCAGGTCCTGGTTCCGCAGGTCCTGGTTCCGTCGGTTCTGTTTTCGCATGTCTTGGTTCCGTATGTTCTGTTCTCGTAAGTCCTGGTCCTACGACCGGCGGCCTTGGCACTTAGCCCGCTTGCCGAGGTTGTGGCCGGCTTGCTCTGCCCGTGGCCGGAGCCACATGCCCCAGAATCGACCGCATCGCCGCGCTCCCGAGTTATGCATGAGCGTTCTCAGTTCTGCATGAGTGAAGGGGTAAATTGGCCTCGACACGCCGTGTTTTCACGCCGGTTGGGCGTTTGGCTCATGCACAACTGAATTGCCTCATGCATAACTGACTTCAACTCGTGCCTAGTCGGCCCAGCGAAGCTTCTTCGGCACGCTTGGCACGAGCGTAGAAATCATGTTTCGCGCGATCGGGTCTTGTCGCTAACATCACAGATGAGAAGGCTCTCATCTTGGTGGGGCCCTTGCTGACCCGGGAGCTGTAATGACGCACGATCCGATGACTCCACTGACACCACCCACCGCAACAGCGATGACGATTGAGCGGGTGAAATCAAAGTGGGGGCCGCTAGCGAAGTTGCCGCTGTGGGCCAAAGGCAGCATCGTCGCGGCAGCCATTCTGCTCGCCATCCTGCTGTGGCAGCTCGTCGTGGCGCTGGCCGCCGTTGTTCTGATCACCGCCATCGTGGCTGTCGTCAAGAACCAACCCACCTGGATCAAGTTTGCGTCACGAAAACACGCCATTGCGGCGATCATTATCTCCGCGGTGATTGCGGTCGGATTCTCCAGCATCGGAACTGCGGTCGCCGGAAAACCGAGCACTAGCGAGAGTGCCCCGGCTGGAATCGCCGCGCTGCCGAGTGAGACGCCTTCAGCCACACCTCGGCCCACGCTGAGTGCGCAGGTAACGGCGAAGGCCGCTGCCACGCCGTCACCGAGCCCGACGCCCGTCGTCGTTGTAAAACAGGAGGCGATCACCGAGGCCGTTCCGTTCGGCAGCTCGCAACAGGAAGATTGGAACCTCGCCACCGGCACCACGCGGGTCGCGATTGCCGGAGTGGCTGGCACTCGCACGATTACGTACGACGTGACCTACACCGACGGCGTCGAGACGGCCCGCGTCGAAGTGTCAAACATCGTCACTGTAGAGCCGATCCACGAAGTTGTTTCGGTCGGCATGTACACGCCTCCGGCCGCGTTCGCCGGTCGCGGTGACAGTGATTGTAATTCCAACTACGCGGATGCCTGCGTGCCTAACGATCCCAATGATGTTGACTGTGCGTGGGGAACAGGAAACGGGCCGTCATACTTCGACGGCGTCGCGCGGGTCGTCGGCAACGACGTGTACGACCTCGACCGCGATAACGACGGGTACGCCTGCGAGCGCGATTGAGCGCCCGACGTTACGGCCGGCTCCATCGACAAGGTCGCCTCTCGGCGACGGCGCAGCCGCATGCCGCAAGAAACTTGCCCGACCACGCCGCTGGGCGCCGCGAACCTACTCGACGGCGACGACCGTCAGTTCCATGCCCATGGCGCGGTGGTTGCCGACGGAGCACCAACCGTCAAGATTGGCGCCGATGACACCGACCTCAACGACGGAGGTCTTGCCTGGCGCGATGTCGCCCGAGTCGGCGCCGTTTGCAAACTTGAGGTCGTGCACCACGGTTCCGGTGTTCTCAAACGTGACGATCAGCTCGTTGCCAACCGGAACCTCGATAACGTCGGGCACATAGGTCATGCCAGAAACGGTGACGGTCACTTCGGTCGTCTCACCGGTGGCGTCAACGGCGGGGCCACTGGAGGTGCACCCGGTCAGCAGAAGCAATGTTGCGGCGATCGCCCCGAGCGTGGTGAGCGGTTTACGAAGTGACACCGATATCTCCTGACGTCTTGTACCTGGTGGTCCTTCCATCCTCTCTCACGTCGTGCGCACGGCCTAAAGCGTCTCGCCTCGCCGGGCCTGAAGAATCGCCCACATGGGCCTGGAGCGACCTACTCTTGAGGTGTGACTGCGTACGTCTCTGCTTTTGACCTGTTCTCCATCGGTGTAGGCCCGTCAAGCTCCCACACCGTGGGGCCCATGCGCGCTGCCGTCGACTTTGTCGAGCGGTTGCAGCACGACGGAACCATGAAGCGCGTCACGCGCATCGCTTGCGTTTTGTACGGATCGCTGGGTGCGACCGGAATTGGTCATGGCACGCCGGACGCCGTCGTTGCCGGCCTGCGCGGCCAGCACCCCGAAACGGTTGACCCCGCCGATGTGCGAAACGCCTGGACGAACTACGTCGAGGATGCCCCGCTCCTCGTCGCCGGCAGTCATGAGATCGCTTTCGCTAAGTCAGACATCACGTTTGAGCCGCGCACCCGCTTGCCCGGCCACCCCAACGCGATGACGCTGTGGGCTTACGCCGATGCCGAAGCCATTGCCGAAGAGACCTACTACTCGGTCGGCGGCGGTTTCATTCGTCGCGACGGCGCGGCCGAGAGCCTCGGCACCCGGTCATTCCCCTACGCGTACCGCGACGCCGAAACCCTCGTCGCCCTGTGCGACGAACACAACCTGACGATTGCCGAAATCGCCCGCCGCAACGAAGAGTCGTTGCGTGCCGAGGCTGATGTCGCCGCCGGTCTCGACGCGATTTGGGATGCGATGGCGGGGTGCGTCGATGCGGGGCTGCACACGGCCGGCGTCCTTCCGGGCATCCTCGGTGTGAAGCGCCGCGCGAACACGATCCGCGAGCAGCTGGAGCTCTCCGAATCCGATGGACACCGCGAACTACCAGGCGAATGGCTTGGCGCATTCGCGCTTGCCGTTAACGAAGAAAACGCCGCTGGCGGTCGCGTGGTGACTGCGCCCACGAACGGTGCCGCAGGAATTCTCCCGGCTGTTGCCATGTACTGGTGGCGCTTCCTGGCGGATTCGGGTTTGGGGCAGGGCAACGCCGTCACGCCGCACGGTGAACTTGTCGGGAGCGCCCTCTTGGGGTTCTCATCGGAACCCGCTGATCCGAATCCGGATAACCTCACGGAAGAACAGCTCGCCGAAGCGAATCGTCGCCGTGGCATCCGCCGTTTCCTGCTGACCGCAACCGCGCTCGGCTCCCTGTTCAAGGCGAACGCGTCCATCTCTGGAGCCGAAGGCGGCTGTCAGGCCGAAGTCGGTTCCGCTTGCGCGATGGCCGCAGGTGGCCTCACCGCCGTAATGGGCGGCACCAACCGCCAAATCGAAAACGCCGCCGAAATCGCGATGGAACACCACCTCGGGCTCACGTGCGACCCGGTCGGTGGTCTCGTGCAGATTCCGTGCATCGAACGCAACGCGATCGCGGCGTCCACCGCCGTGACCGCCGCGCGTCTTGCGCTCCGCGGCGATGGCACCCACTACGTCTCGCTCGATCAGGTCGTTGAAACGATGCGCCAAACCGGCATCGACATGTCAACGAAGTACAAAGAAACCAGCGAGGGCGGCCTGGCCGTCAACGTCATCGAGTGCTGAACGCGGAGAAATGACTGCTCCCGCCGAGAAACCGCGACGCCGCGGTCGGCCGCGCGCGGGGGAGGGCGATACCCGCGAGCAGATCATGCAGGCGGCGGCAGAAGAGTTCGAACTGCACGGCTACGACGGCGCCACAATGCGCGCGATTGCTGCGCGTGCCGGCGTCGATGCCGCGCTCATCCATCACCATTTCGGTGCAAAAGCCGACCTGTTTAGCGCGGTTGTGCACAGCCCCGTGCGGCCCGATGTTGCCCTCATCGATATTCTCTCGAGCGGTCTCGATGGCGCAGGCGAACGCATCGTGAAGTACATCGTCACGGCGTGGGATGACCCCACGGTGCGCCGCCGTGGCGTGGCGCTCTTGCGCGCCACGATGAGCAGCAAGCTCGCTGCCCCCGTAGCCCGTGGATTCTTGTCACGCGAAGTCGTCGGTCGAATCGCCGTAGCCATCGGCGGCCCCGAGGCTGATAGACGCGCGGGGCTCGTGGTCTCGCAGGTTGCCGGGCTCATCCTCACCCGTTACGTCATTCAGCTTCCCGCGCTCACCCGCAGCGAGCCCGACGACCTCGTGAACTCGGTGGGCGCGACGCTGCAGCGCTACCTGACTGGCGACCTTTCGCAGGACCTGTAGCGCGTACCCCCTTGACCTAGGCGATCGCGCGGCGCAATATTCATCACATGATGAATAAGACGGCGGTGTCGATTCGCAACCTCGTGGTCAAACGGGGCAGCATCTCGGTCTTTCGCGGCTTCGACCTGGACATCCGAGCAGGCAAACTGGTCGGCCTGCTCGGCCCATCGGGGTGCGGAAAAACCACGCTGATGCGCTGCATCGTCGGAGCGCAGCGGATTACATCCGGTGAGGTTATCGTGCTGGATGAACCGGGCGGAACCAGTGGGTTGCGCAGGCGGGTTTCTTACTCCACGCAGTCAGCGGCCGTGTACGACGATCTCACGGTGCGACAAAACCTGGACTACTTCGGCCGCGTGCTCGGCGGCACGCGCGTAGATACTGACCGTGCGCTCGCGGCTGTGGGTCTCGAGCCGCAGGCAAAACAGCGAGTCGCGACGCTGAGTGGAGGTCAGCGCGGCCGGGTATCTCTCGCCGTCGCGATGCTCGCCGACCCCGAACTTCTCGTTCTTGATGAGCCCACCGTTGGCCTTGACCCGCTGCTTCGCGAGGCGATCTGGACGGTGATGCGTGAACTGACCGATGCCGGAAAAACGGTGCTTGTTTCGAGCCACGTGATGGATGAGGCCATGCGCTGCGATGAGGTCATCCTGCTGCGCGACGGGCGTCTCGTGGGGCACATGACGCCACAAGAATTGCTCGACACCACCGACACCACCGATGCCGACGCGGCATTTCTCACGCTGATCAAACGTGACATGGGTGACAGTCGACGGAGGGCATCATGAACATCAATCGCACCTTCGCGACCGCCGGCCGCGTGATCGCACAGCTTTTGCACGATCACCGCTCCCTCGCGCTACTCCTGATCGCGCCGAGCGTGCTCGTGGGCCTGTTCGCATGGCTCTTCGTCGAGCAGGAGCAGGTCTTTCAAACGGTCGGCCCTGCGATCCTCGCCCTCTTCCCATTCATTGTGATGTTTCTCATCACCTCAATCGCGACGCTGCGGGAAAGGCGAGACGGAACCTTGGAGCGGCTGATGACGACGCCGCTTGGGCGTGCAGATTTCATCGCCGGATACGCTCTTGCCTTCGCACTTGCGGCCATCGTGCAATCGCTCATCACCGTCGCGTTCGCAGTCATGGTGTGCGGGCTCGAAGTGAAGGGGGAGCTATGGCAGCTCGCCCTCGTTGCAATCGTGGACGCATTGCTTGGCACCGGGCTTGGCTTGCTCGCCAGCGCGTTTGCGCGCACCGAGTTTCAGGTCGTGCAGTTCATGCCGGTACTGGTGTTTCCGCAGATCATCCTGGGCGGGGTGATCATGCCGCGCGAGAACATGACAGAGGTACTGCAACGCATTTCGGATTGGCTCCCGCTGAGCTACGCGATTGATGCCGTCAACGCGGTCACCCGCGGCGAGGGCGGAGCCGACCTGCTGGTTCCGCTCGGCATTGTTGCCGCTTGCGTGCTCGGCGCCATCGTGTTGGCCTCGCTCACGTTGCGCCGCCGCACGCCGTAGCGCCATGCCCCGTTCGCGCTTTCCGCACAAAGTATCGAGCGGAACGTTGTGTAGAAGTTGCATCCTGTCTACTGTTAAGACTACCGGTGCCCGACCGGCAAATCAGCAAGGATGCCGATGACCTCCCACTCTCGCGCCATCGCGAGCTCCAGCGCCACGCGTTCGGAGCGCGCTAGTGGCGTCGGCGCGCGCACCTGGACCACCATTGTTGTGCTCGGTCTGATCGGCCAGCTCGCCTGGGCCGTTGAGAACATGTATCTCAACGTGTTCGTTTACGAAACGATCTCGACCGACCCGACCGTTATCGCACTGCTTGTCGCATCATCAGCGGTCGCCGCGACGCTGGCGACCATGGTGATCGGTGCCTTTTCTGACCGGGTAGGTAAGCGCAAGCCGTTTATCGTGGTCGGTTACATCGCCTGGGGTCTGTTGACCGCCTCGTTTGGGTTCGTTGGCGTCGATGGCGGCACAGCGGCCGCGACGAGCCAAGCGGTCGGTGCGGCCATCGTTGCGATCGTTGCCCTCGACTGCATCATGAGCTTTTTTGGTTCAGGCGCCAACGACGGCGCATTCAACGCGTGGGTCACCGAATCCAGCACTCCGGCGAACCGCGGTCGCATCGACAGCGTGCTCGCGATCATGCCGCTCATCGCGATGCTCATCATCTTCGGCGCGTTCGACGCCATGACCCGCGCTGGTCAGTGGATGCTGTTCTTCGGCATCATCGGGGCGATCACGGCGCTGACCGGTGTCGTCGCGCTGTTTGTGATGCGCGAATCGACAACCATTGAGCGGGCACCAGGCTCGTACCTATCGTCAGTCATCGCTGGCCTGCGGCCGTCCCACATCGCCGCGCACCCGCGCCTGTATGTGACGTTGCTTGCCGTGATGGTCCTTGGCATCAGCGCGCAGGTCTACCTGCCATATCTGATCATCTATATTCAGCGCTCGCTGCAGATTGAGGCGTACGCCATCGTGCTCGCCAGCGTGCTGATTCTGGCAAGCATCATCAGTGTGCTGGGCGGCCGCGTGATCGACCGTATCGGCAAGCAGCGCGCGCTCCTGCCCGCAACAGCCCTGCTCATCACGGGGCTGGTGCTGATGACGATGGCACGGGACATGCTCTTTGCGATTGTTGCCGGAACCATCATGATGGCGGGCATGATGCTCGCTGGCGCGACCGCGTCGGCGGCCGTGCGTGACGCGACGCCAAGCAGTCGCGTTGGTATGGTGCAAGGGTTGCGTATGATCGCGACGGTGCTGGTGCCCATGCTGATTGGCCCGTTCATCGGTGCCGCGGTCATCATCGGCGCAAACGAGACCTACGAGGAGCTGGGCGTGGTGCGGCAGGTGCCGACCTCATGGATGTTCCTGGTGGCGGCGGGCATCGCGGTGCTCGTCATCATCCCCGCACTGTGGTTGCGTGCCCTGCCTGCTGAGCCTGACGCCGCACATGCCCCATTCCAGCCTGAACCCGCACAACCAACGGAGCCCACCGCATGACATTGACGACGCCCTGGAGCGCCGCCGCCCGCGAGGGCATTCCGCTGGCCGAATACCCGCGCCCGCAACTGGTGCGCGACGCTTGGACAAACCTGAATGGCACGTGGCAGTGTGCGTTCACGAGCTTCCCGTCGCCTGATCCACTCGATGTGGCCGACCCGGAACATCCGCCTACTTTTGACCGCACGATTCTGGTTCCGTTCTCGCCTGAGACGCCGCTGAGCGGAGTGGGCAGGCAGCTGGGCGAAGATGAGGTGCTTTGGTACCGGCGTGAGTTCGCCGCACCGAGTGGTGCAGGTGGCCGCGTGCTGCTGCACTTTGGTGCCGTTGACCAGTCGTGCCGCGTCGCTGTGGACGGTGTCGAAGTGGGCGGCAACACCGGCGGCTTCTTGCCATTCACCGTCGATATCACCGATGCGCTCGGCGAGCGGACAACACACGAGATCGTTGTCGCGGTGCGTGACGTCACCGATAAGTCGTGGCTGTCGCGCGGTAAGCAGTCGTCCAAGCCTGGCGGAATTTGGTACACCCCACAGTCCGGAATCTGGCAGACGGTGTGGCTCGAGCGCGTGCCCGATGTCGCGATTGACCGGCTGATTCTTACGCCCGTGCTAGCGTCGCGTGAGGTCGAGGTCACCGTGGTGAGCCATGCGGTGGCTGACGGAACCACGGCGCGCGTTGAGATAAGTGCGCACGGTGAGCGGCACGGCTTTGCCGAGATCGAACCCAACATCCCCACGCGCGTACGACTGGATGAGCCGGTACGCACCTGGACGCCGGAAGATCCCTTTCTCTACGACGTGTCGGTGAGTCTCGGTGACGACCGGATCACCAGCTACGTCGGCATGCGTTCGTTTGGCATTGGGAAGAGCCCAGTCGGGCACGCCTGTTTGACTCTCAATGGGTCGCCGTACCTCCCGGTGGGGTTGCTCGACCAGGGGTACTGGCCAGACGGCGGCTTGACAGCGCCGAGCGATGACGCACTGATTTTTGACATCGAGCTTGCCAAACGGATGGGCTTCACGATGCTGCGTAAGCACATCAAGATTGAGCCGCTGCGCTGGTATTACCACTGCGATCGCCTCGGCATGCTGGTGTGGCAAGACCACGTGAATGGCGGCGAGCAGTATCGGCCGCCGATCGTGACGATGCCGGCCATCGCCTCGCCCGCGATCAGCGACCGTGCGTACGGTCTCTTTGCGCGCAGTGATGAAGCCGGGCGTGCGATGAGCGAAGCAGAACTTGTCGACATGATCGAGCATCTGCGCTCGGTCACCAGCATCTCGATGTGGGTGCCATTTAACGAGGGTTGGGGCCAGTTCGATGCCGCACGCATCGCCGACGTGGTGAAGGCGATTGACCCGACACGCGGCGTCGACCACGCGAGCGGCTGGCATGACCAGGGTGCGGGCGACCTGGTGAGCAAGCACATTTACTTCCGCCCGGTGAAAGTGCGCCGCGCGTGGAAGAAAGACGAACGTGTCATCGCGCTCACGGAGTATGGCGGCTACAGCCATGCGATTCGCCGCCACACGTGGGGTGCGAAACCCATGGGCTACAAGCGGTTCGCGTCTGCGGGCGACTTGCTCGACGGATTCATTCGATTGCACGTTGAGCAAATCGCACCGGCGATCGCGGAAGGACTCGCGGCGACCGTGTACACCCAGCTAAGCGACGTCGAAAACGAGGTCAACGGTATGGTGACGTACGACCGTCAGGTTGTGAAATTTGATGAATCCGCCGTCCGCGCGATCAACGATCAGCTGCGGCGGGTGTTTGCGGGTAAGAGCGATGGCGCCGCCCGAAAGGACAGTGACGATGATTCTGCGTGAACTAACCGCCCCCGTCAGCCTCACGGATGATCGCGGACTCCTCAACCCGGAAAGCGTCGGGTGGGCGCGCCAACCGCTCGTCACCACGGCGGGCATCAACGGCCGCACGGCGTGGGGTCGCAACAAGCGGTGGGAGTACTGGAACGTCATCACCCCGACGCACATCCTCGCCCTCACCGTTTCGAGCCTCGATTACGCGACGGTCAACGACGTGTGGGTCTTCGACCGCGCCACCAGCGACGTGATTCACCTCGGAAAGACAGACATCGGTTCCGGCGCCGTCGTGCTGCCCGCGACGCTCGGCGATGGTTCCGCGCGCGCCAAGAGCGGTGCGCTTGAGATTGACATCGTCGAAGAGCCGGGTGGAACTAGGCTGAAGGCTTCGATTCCGGGTGCGTCCTTTGACGTGTTTGCTGCGCGCCCCGAAGGACACGAGTCGCTTGCCGTTGTGGTGCCGTGGAGCACGAAGCGCTTCCAGTACACCGTGAAAGACGTGGCGCGCCCGGCGTCGGGCTCTGTCACCATTCACGGTCGTAGCTACCCGGTGCCAGCGGGAGAATCGTGGGCGGTGCTTGATCACGGTCGCGGCCGCTGGCCCTACGACATCGCATGGAACTGGGGCGCAGGTTCCGGAACCATGAACGGCCGGGTCATCGGGCTGCAGGTGGGAGATCGGTGGACAGACGGCACCGGATCAACCGAGAACTCGGTCTTGGTGGGGACAACGCTGTACAAGATCCACGAGAAGTTGCAGTGGACGTACGATCTCGACAACTGGGCAGAGCCCTGGCGCATTATCGGCGGCGGCCTCGACGCGACGTTGACGCCGTTCTACAACAAGCAGTCAGCGATGAATCTCGGCATTCTCAGCAACCGCACCGACCAATGCTTCGGTTACTGGAGCGGAACCTTCGACACCGGCTCCGAGGTCGTTGAGTTTGCCAACATCGTTGGCTTTGCCGAGGACGTCCACAACCGCTGGTAGGCGTCGTGCGCCCGGCGGCGTGGGCGTGGCTACGTGGGCGGGTTGGTGCGGCGGGGCTAAGGGTGGGTTGAGCGCAGTTTGCTGGTGAGCGCGTGCAGGGTGCGCAGCTCGTCGGGGGAGAGCACCGACATGCGATGTGCGATGGAGCGCGCGTGGTCTGTGGCGAGCACGCGGAAAGCGTGAGCGCCAGCCTCTGTTGCTGTCAGAACCGACCCGCGGCCGTCTTCAGGATCGGTGCACTTGGTGAGCAATCCTCGCTGCACCATGCGGTCGACGAGGCGAGAGACGCTCGGCTGGCTGATCAACATGCGGGCGGTCACATCGCGCAATCGCGCGGTCATCTCGGGGGCGCGGGTGACGGTGAGGAGCACGTCGTACTCACCCTGTGAGATGTCGCGGTCTTCAAAATCGGTGGAGAGTTCCGCGAGAATCTCGTGCTGGGCGCGGAAGAGACTCTCCCATGCGTCGGTCGCGATTCGTCGGGTGCTCATGATCGCATTGTATACGCATGAATATAAATCCGCGACTTGTGTGGGCGAAACGATGCGCTGATTCCTAAGATAGCCCCATGAGCAGACTGCGCAAGTATCTCGTGGCCCTCACCGTGGCGATCGGCTTCGGGCTTGTGGCGCTCCCCGCATCCGCCGTGGCCGCATCTACCGCTGCGCCCGTGGTTCCGCCTGCCGCAGCTTCGTCTCCTGTCCATGCCATGGTTCCGTCCGCCGACGTTATCGCAGCCGGGGTCGATGACTTCACGTTTGACAGTGTGCACGTCGACTACGAGCTGATTCCGGGCGAGGAAGGCACGGGGTCGCTGGTGGTGACCGAGACATTTGTCGCCGACTTCTTTAATCCTGACACCAACCGCGGCATGCGTCGTATCGTGCCGACGACCTATAACGGTGCACCGCTGCAGCCGCACCTCATCTCGATCACGGACGGCGACGGCGTCGCCCGCGAGAGCGAAACAGAAACCGAAGACGGCAGTTATCTCATGACGTCACGCGCTGGCGGCTACGTCAACGGAAAGCAAACCTACGTCTTCACGTACACGCTCGAAAACGTCATGGTCAACTATGACGCGGAAGATGTTGACGAGTTCTACTGGGATGTCATTGGTGCCGAGTGGGCGCAGCCGTTCGGCGAGGTGTCGATGACGTTGCACATTGATCCTTCCCTTGCCGCGGGGCTCAACGGCAACGCGTCGTGCTATCGCGGTGGCAGTGGCTCGAATGAGCCGTGCACATTGCGCTCGACGGCTGATGGCGTGACGTGGGAGTTCTCTGGGGTGGCGCTTGACCGGTATCAGGGCGTCACGATTGCCATCGGGTTTGATGAGGGAACCATCGTGCCGTTTGACGGTTCCTATTTGTCGCAAGATGTGACGCCCGTGCAGCTCGGCGTTGCCGGCGCGGGAGTTGCGGCGCTGATCGGTGCCTTCGTGGTCCGCGGAACCGTGATGCGCGATGCCAAGGGACGCGGAATCATCGTGGCGCAGTATGAGCCGCCCGCGGGTGTGGACGCGATGAACGCTGGCGTCATGCTCTCCAGCCCCCATGCGCTCACCGCAGAAGTTCTCGAGCAGGCGGTGCGTGGTTCCATTCGCATTCGCGAGGGGGCAGGGCGCACGTACGTTCTCGAGTTGGTGGATGCGCAGCGCGCAGGCGACGTTAACGGTGCGCAGTTGCTGTCGATTTTGTTTAACGGAAACACGACACCCGGAACCATCGTGAGCAATGCGCCGTCGTCGTCCCGAGCGATCAAACTGCGCGCCCTGTTGAGCGAAACGAAGCAAGCCCAACTGAAGGGCGGCGTGCGCCGCAAGCCGTCACGCGGGTGGCTGATTGGGTTCATGCTCGCGGTTATGGCGATTTTCGCTGCCGCGATTGTGACGGCCATCTCTATTGTCGAGGCGAGCGGCAATGGCCTGCCGATCGTGGTCGCGCTCGCTGTTGGACTGGTGGGCGTGATCACGATCGGGCTGCTGACCAAGCGGCCGTACACGGCGCTCGGTGCGGATCTTCGCGACCACTTGAAGGGCCTGAAAGTCTTCATGAACTGGGCCGAAGCCGATCGAATCCGAATGTTGCAATCGCCCGAGGGTGCCGAGCGCGTGCGCGTGCGCACGCAGGACCCGGCCTCGATGCTGAAGCTGTATGAGCCGCTGTTGCCGTTTGCTGTGGTGTTTGGCATTGACAAGCAGTGGACCAAGGCGATGCAGGTGTACTACGACGCGGGCGGATATCAGCCGTACTGGTACTCAGGCAACACGACATTCACGGTGGCCGCGCTCAGCTCGACGGTGCAGGGGTTCACACCGGCCTCATCGTCATCATCGTCGAGCAGTGGCTCGGGTGGTGGCGGTTCCGTCGGTGGCGGCGGCGGTGGTGGCGGTGGCGGCGGCGTGTGAGCCGCTGGCGTTGCGCTTCCGCTCGGTGACGCTGGTGGTTTGATTGGCGTCGCGGGTGCGCTTGCCGCGCTGTTGCGCTCGGGCTAGATTGTGGTGCTGGCCGGGGAAAATATAGAGCCGGTCGGAGAGGCTTCCGACCGGCTCTATCCCTTGCACCAAGAGTGTCCTGCAATCACATGCCGGTAGCTGCCACAGCAAAACAACTACCGTGCATTGACTATATAACGGAGCGATAACGAAGGGAAGGGTTTGCCGTTATCTTTTTGTGATTTTTTTCTTTGTTGTCCTGTCTCACCGGATCTGCCGAAATCTCACCGACCTGCAGATCGTCTCACCGGAGTTGCAGATTCTCATCGGAGTTGTCGCTCGGCGGCGTGGTGTCGGTGCCGAACCCGACAGCGGAGTAGCTTTCACGTCAAGTTGGGACCCGCACCGCGGAACACCTCCGCGGCCACCGGCGCCCGAACGGAGTCCGCAATGACGCTGACGATCAACTGGCTACAGGCAATCGATGGAACGAACGCGCTGGCAGCCACGATTCGATACTCGCTTCATGGGTTCGCGCGAGAGGTGACACCGGCAGATGCCGGGTCGGTCGCCTTCGAGGAGACGGCGCCCGTCCGGAAGTTTCCGGACTACCCACACAAGCGAAACGTCGAGGGACGCTTCTGGCTTGCGTCCACCGGCCAGCACGTGCCCTTCGAGTCCTTTTGGGAGCGGGCGTTCCTCATGAGTCTCGATCGAACCCGGAGCGCCGAGGCGGTGTCGAGTCAGCCCATGTGGATTCACTGGCGCAACCCGAAGCGCCGACATGCCCCCGACTACTTCGTTCGCCGCAAGGACGGCACCGCTCTTCTTGTCGACGTGAGGGAAAAGTCAGAGATCGAACCCGAGGATGCAGCAAAGTTTGAGCTCACTCGGCGGATGGCGGCGGCTCTGGGTTGGGACTACCTCGTTTTCGATGATCTACCCGGAGCAACACAACAGAACCTGAGGTTCCTGTTGCGGTACCGCGACCCGCAGTGGCTTGAGGGAGTGGTTCTCAACGACCTGCCGGCTTCCGGAGAGATTCGACTCCTCGACCTCATCGTGCTCCTGGGTGAACCGCCAAACAGCGCACTGGGAGCGGCATACGCCCTCATCTGGTCCGACGTCGCTCGATGTGATCTCAGCCGTCCACTTAGCATGTCCACTATGGTCCGTTTCGGAGTGGACCGATGATCGTCCATCCCGGCGACTTGGTGAGATGGAACGACGAAGACCTGCAAGTCGTCGCTGTCCGGGCGACCTACACCACGTTGCGCAACGCCGAGATTGGCGAGGATCTCGAGGTACTGAACGCCGATCTCGCTGAACGCGGCGAGCCGGCAACAGTGCGGTCGACGACCGACGTGTTGGATTTGGGTGTCCTTGACGAGCTCCCACCCGCGGACCGCAAAGTAGTGGACGTGTGGCTCGAAGAACTCGACCGACTCTCGGACCTCCTTGCAGTAGGGACGAAGAAGACACCTGGCTACCAGGTGACCGTCGACAATGTGAATCGTCGTCTTGGAACGGACTACAACGCGCGAAAAGTGACGCGGCAACTCGCGGCTTTCGACGAGTTCGGCGTCGCTGGGCTTCTTGATCGACGCCGATTCGGGATGGCGGACAAGCCTCGATCAACACAGGATCCGCGTCTCATCGAAGCGATCCTCTCCGCGATGGACGGTCAGACTCGAGCGTCGACCGGGACGGCCGACCGTCTGATCTGGATGGTAGAGCGCGATCTCGAAACCCGGTATGGAAGAGGCGCCGTTGACGTGCCCAGCAGGGCAACGGTCTATCGCCTGATGAAACGGTCTCCCGAATCCCGCGGGCGCGGATGGCTTCCCGGCCCTCGGCGAAGCCGCGGCGTCGGATGCGATCTCCTACCGCATCCCGGCCGACGTATCAGAGGTCGCCGGTTCGCACATCGTTGTCGTGGGAGCGGGGCACTCCGCCACGCATGCTGTGCTGCGTCTGAGCGAGCTGGCCCGCCGGTCGCCGGGAACGCGCGTGACCTGGCTGCTGCGCAGAGGGAGCGCCGCAAATGTCTTCGGTGGCGGAATCGGCGACGAGCTGCCAGAGCGCGCGGCGCTCGGCTCCCGCGCACGCAAGGTGATCGACGACGGGGTCGTCGACCTGGTGACAGGATTCCGTGTCGCCGAGTTCCAGCAGGCCGGGGATGGCTTGACGATCGTCGCTGAAGACGGACGCGAGGTGAGGGCTGTCGGGCGAGTGTTCGCACTGACGGGCTTCCGCCCCGACACCGGGATGCTGCGAGAGCTCAGGGTCGACCTCGATCCCACGCTCGAGGCGGTCGCAGGCATCGCCCCCGAGATCGACCCGAACATCCACTCCTGTGGCTCGGTCGCCGCGACGGGCGCACGAGAGCTCGCGCAGCCGGAACAAGGGTTGTTCATCGTCGGCGTGAAGTCCTACGGGCGGGCCCCGACCTTCCTCGCCTTGACCGGATACGAGCAGGTGCGCAGTGTCGCCGCGCACCTCGTCGGCGACCACGAGGCAGCTGCCCGCAACGAACTCGCTCTCCCCGACACTGGTGTGTGCGGTGGATCCGGCGCCTACGACGACAATGCGGGTGGCTGCTGCGCAGTCCCCGAAACCCTGCAGATCGGCGCGCGGCCCGTCACTGTCGGCTGATCTCAGCTCATGAGGGGTGGGATGGTCTGTGGTCCCACCCCTCAATCATTAGCTGACGAGTCGAGCCGCCAGGTCGCGGACCTTCACATCGATGGCGTCGCGGAGACTACGCACGCCATCGGCTTCCCAATTCGACGGGTCCGGGAACGACCACTCGATCAGTTCTCCGCGCACCGCGCCCGGCAGTGGAAGTCCCGGCTTCATCAGGACCACGACGTCGGCCGCGTCGAGATCTTCAGGCGTGACCGCTCGCGGCCTGACCGCAGACGTGTCGATGCCGAGCTCGTGCAGCGATGCTGCGACGGCTGGGTTGATCGTCTCGGCCGGGGTGATTCCCGCACTCGTCGCGACAAGTCGCTCATCGCCGATGTGTGTCAGGAGATGGGCGCCGAGTTGGGAGCGCCCCGCATTGTGCTTGCATATGAACAGAACCGTCTTGGGGTGGGTCATCTGGCGTCCTTTGATTGATTGACTGTCTCGATTGCTCCACCTGCATGATCTGTTCGCCAGGTGACGAGTAGGTGAACTCCTTGAGCAACGGTTGCAGACAGTATTGACACGTGTCAATATAGACACATGTCGATTCAAGAAGTGGAACTGGTCATCATCGGGTCCGGCCCTGCGGGCTACACCGCGGCCGTGTACGCGGCGCGCGCGGGACTCGCCCCCGTGGTGCTTGCCGGTTCCGTGACGGCCGGCGGCGCGCTGATGACAACGACCGAGGTCGAAAACTTCCCCGGTTTCGTCGGCGGCGTCCAAGGACCCGAGCTGATGGAGTCGATGCGCGCACAGGCCGAGCGCTTCGGTGCCCGCATCTTCCTCGACGACGCCGTCCTGGTCGACCTCGACAGCCCCATCAAGACGGTCGAGACGGGCGCCGGGGAGACATTCCTCGCTCGCGCGGTCATCCTGGCCATGGGCTCCGCATACCGCAAGCTCGGCATCGCGGACGAGGAGCGTCTCACCGGCCGTGGCGTCTCCTGGTGCGCCACCTGCGACGGGTTCTTCTTCCGTGAGCAGGAGATCGTCGTCGTCGGCGGTGGGGACTCCGCCATGGAAGAGGCACTGTTCCTCACCAGGTTCGCGTCGAAGGTCACCGTCGTGCACCGCCGCGCCGAATTCCGCGCCTCGAAGATCATGGCGCAGCGCGTACTCGACCACCCGAAGATCGAAGTCGCCTGGAACAGCGAGGTCGTCGGGCTCATCGGCGTCGAGAAGGTCGAGGCCGTCGCACTCCGCGATACGGCCACGGGTGTCGAGCAGACGCTCCCGGCCACGGGAGTCTTCGTCGCCATCGGCCACGACCCGCGCTCCGAGATCGTCACCGGCCTCGTCGACATGGATGGTGATGGCTACGTGCTCGTCGAGCACCCCTCCACCCGCACGAACCTCGCGGGAGTCTTCGCCGCCGGCGATCTCGTCGACCACACCTACCGTCAGGCGATCACCGCCGCCGGCACCGGATGCGCCGCCGCACAAGATGCCCAGCACTACCTTGCTGCGCTGGGCGAAGCCGCCCCCGTATCGCACCAGACCGAGGAGGTCTTCGCATGAGCGCGCCCATCACGATCACAGATGCCACCTTCCAAACGGAGGTCATCGATTCCGAGATTCCCGTTGTCGTCGACATCTGGGCGACCTGGTGTGGGCCCTGCAAGCAGGTCGCACCCATCCTGGATCAACTTGCCGCCGAGTACGACGGTCGCGTGAAGATCGTCAAGCTCGACGCCGACCAGAACCCCGAGACCGTGACCGCCGTTGGCGTTACCTCGATTCCGACCCTCGGCTTCTACACGGGTGGCGCGCGCGTCGACATGCTCATCGGCGCCCACCCGAAGCCGGTCATCGCAGAGAAGATGGAGGCGCTCCTCGCATGAGCACCGCAACCGTGTCCACCACCGCACCGGCCACCCGCCGACTGTCGACCCTCGACCGGTGGCTGCCGCTCTGGATCGGTCTCGCCATGGTCGGCGGGATTCTCATCGGCCGCTTCATCCCGGGCGTATCCGAACTTCTCGCCCACCTCGAAGTTGGAGGGATATCGATCCCGATCGCCCTCGGCCTGCTGGTGATGATGTACCCGGTCCTCGCGAAGGTTCGCTACGACAAGGTCGCCGCCGTCACCGGGGACAAGAGACTCTTGATCTCATCCTTGGCTCTCAACTGGCTCATCGGCCCGGCACTGATGTTCGCCCTCGCCTGGGCGTTCCTGCCTGACCTCCCCGAATACCGCACGGGGCTCATCATCGTCGGCCTCGCGCGCTGCATCGCCATGGTCGTCATCTGGAACGACCTCGCCTGCGGCGACCGCGAAGCCGCAGCGGTGCTCGTCGCCATCAACTCCGTCTTCCAGGTCATCGCCTTCTCGTTGCTCGGCTGGTTCTACCTCACCGTCCTGCCCGGCTGGCTCGGCCTCGACTCCCAGGGCCTGGATATCTCGATCGGACAGATTGCGCTGAACGTCCTGATCTTCCTCGGCATCCCCCTCATCGCCGGTTTCGCCTCCCGCTTCATTGGGGAGCGCACGAAGGGACGCGACTGGTATGAAGACAGTTTCCTCCCGAAGATTGGCCCCTGGGCCCTCTGCGGCTTGCTGTTCACGATCGTGCTGCTGTTCGCGCTACAGGGCGAACAGGTCACGAGCCGCCCCTGGGACGTTGCCCGGATCGCACTCCCGCTGCTGGCGTACTTCGCGATCATGTGGTTCATCGGCCTCTTCGCCGGCAAGGCGCTCGGGCTCGGATACGCACGATCGTCGACCCTGGCGTTCACCGCCGCCGGCAACAACTTCGAACTCGCCATCGCCGTGGCCATCGGTACCTTCGGTGCGACCTCGGGCCAGGCTCTCGCCGGCGTGGTCGGCCCTCTGATCGAGGTGCCTGTGCTGGTCGGGCTCGTCTATGTCTCGCTCTGGGCTGCCCGCCGCTGGTTCCACACCGATCCATTCACCGCTGAGAGGATGCAGTCATGAATGTCACCCTGACGACCGCAGACGATACCTGCAGTCCCGTCACCACGCACGCGATCGGGCTGGAGGCAGCCTCCTCAGTGGCAGCGACCTTGAAGGCGCTCTCGGATCCGCTGCGGCTGCGGATGCTGTCGGCCATCGCCTCCGACCCGCGTGGGGAGTCGTGCGTCTGCGACCTCGCCGAACTCGCCGACGTCGCGCAGCCCACTGTGTCGCACCACCTGAAGGTGCTCAAGGATGTCGACGTGCTCACGTCGGAGCGCCGCGGAACCTGGGTCTGGTACCGCATCAACCCGAGCCTGCGTAGCGCAGTGACGGCCCTGCTGGAGTCGTTCGCGCCCGCCACGCTCGCGCCCTGGAGTCTGGCCGACGGCCACGATGAGCCACGACCCGACTTCGACGCGCGTGTCACTCATCTCGCCGACGAGCTCGCCGCGGAAGTTCCCGAGCTGGACCCCAACGTCGTTCTCACCATCGTCCGAGAGTCCCACACCTCGCTCGCGCGCACCGCCAGAGTCACCTCTGCCCTGGTGCCTTTGACCGAACGCTTCGCCCGGCAACGACTCGCCGACCTCACCCGCGACCGCGATGCGTCGGTTCCGCAGGTGCTCTTCGTCTGCGTCGCCAACGCCGGCCGTTCGCAGCTTGCCGCCGCGCTCGTCAACAAGCTCGCCGGTGGCAAGGTCGTGGCGCGCTCGGCAGGGTCTGCTCCCGCGGATGTTATTCATCCGCATGTCCGCTCACTTCTCACTGAGATCGAAGGCGACCGCGCGGCAGACCGCTTCCCCAAGCCCCTCACCGATGATGCCGTCCGTGCGGCCGACGTCGTCATCACGATGGGGTGCGGCGACGTCTGCCCGATCATCCCCGGTGTGCGCTACGACGACTGGGCCGTCGGAGACCCCGCCCTGGCCTCGCGCGACGGGGTCGAGGCCATCCGCGACGATATCGCCGGACGCGTGCGCGCGCTCGTCGACGACCTACTTCATTGACCAACCCCTCTCACCAGGAGCCACCATGACTGACTCGACCACCACGCCCTCCGTCCTCTTCGTCTGTGTACACAACGCCGGCCGCTCTCAGATGGCTGCAGGGTTCCTCCGCGACATCGCCGGCGACCGCATCGAAGTCCGCTCAGCCGGCTCCATGCCCGCCGACCAGATCAACCCGATTGCCGTCGAGGCAATGAATGAACTCGGAATCGACATCACCGCAGAGCAACCCAAAGTGCTCACGACAGAAGCCGTGCAGGCATCCGACGTCGTCATCACCATGGGATGCGGCGATGCCTGCCCGTTCTTCCCCGGCAAGCGCTACGAGGACTGGAAGCTCGACGACCCGGCCGGACAGGGAATCGACGCCGTGCGTCCCATTCGTGATGACATCCGTGCGCGCATCGAACAGCTGGTGAGCGAACTGATCTGAATCAGACCGGTGCCTGCCGGAGAGGGGGTCGCCGCGTGGCAGCCCCCTCCCTCTCTCGCTTCAGGGGCTCAATGCCCGGCGCCGAGATTGCCGGTGAGGCGGCCGTGGAAGGCTGCCGCGGTGTCATTCAGGCCTTCGATGGTGACGTTTTTCCCGTGGTGTTCGTACTTGGTGACGATCGCATCGAGGGCAGCAACCGTGGAGGCATCCCAGACGTGAGATCGGCTCATGTCGATGACCACGGTGGCAGGGTCCTCGGCGTACTCGAATTGCGTGGTGAGGTCGTTGCTGGAGGCGAAGAACAGTTCTCCGTCGACGGCGTAGTGCGCTGTGGCACCATCCTCACTGAGCAGTCGGGTGACGCTCACGAAGTGAGCGACGCGACGCGCGAACATGATCATCGCAGCGATCACACCGAGGATGACGCCGACCGCGAGATTGTGCGTCCAGACGGTCGCAATGACGGTGATGAGCATCACGGCGGTCTCGCTCTTGGGCATCCGCTTGAGAGTTCCCCAACGGATGCTGTGCCAGTCAAACGTGGCGATCGAGACGACGACCATGACAGCAACAAGCGCCGCCATGGGGATGATCGCCACCACGTCGCCGAGAGCGAGGATAAGCACGAGCAGGAAGACTCCGGCGAGGAAGGTTGAAATGCGGGTGCGTGCGCCGGAGGCCTTGACGTTGATCATGGTCTGGCCGATCATCGCGCAACCGCCCATGCCGCCGAACGCTCCCGAGAGAATGTTCGCGGCCCCTTGCCCGAGGGCCTCGCGGGTCTTGCGCGAGTGGGTGTCGGTGATGTCGTCGACGAGCTTCGCGGTCATGAGCGACTCGAGAAGGCCGACGACGGCCATGGCGAGAGCGTAGGGTGCGATGATCTGCAGAGTATCCAGGTTCAGCGCCACGTTCGGAATGAACAGCTCGGGCAGGCTCTGGGGGAGCTCGCCCTGGTCACCCACGTTTGGGACGTTCCAGGCGAAGACGACGACGGCAGCGGTGAGCAGCACGATCGCGACGAGCGGCGCCGGGACGACCTTCGTGATGCGCGGCATGAGGAACATCACCAGGAGTCCGACTGCCACGAGCGGGTAGACCAGCCAGGGCACGTCGAAGAGCTGGGGAAGTTGGGACGTGAAGATCAGGATCGCCAGGGCGTTCACGAACCCGACCATCACCGATCGCGGGATGAAGCGCATCAGCTTGGCGACGCCGAGGAGGGCGAGGATGATCTGGATGAGCCCGCCGAGAAGAACAGTGGCGATGAAGT
Organism: Microbacterium sp. NC79; assembly: GCF_019061125.1. Classification (NCBI taxonomy): domain Bacteria; kingdom Bacillati; phylum Actinomycetota; class Actinomycetes; order Micrococcales; family Microbacteriaceae; genus Microbacterium; species Microbacterium sp. NC79. The sequence continues at coordinate 53,369 of NZ_JAHQYI010000002.1, read as the reverse complement.
AGTCCATGCCGTACTCGCGGGCGACCGGCGCGATGACGAGCGCGATCGCGCCGGTCGCTGCGGTGATCATCGCGGGGCGGCCGCCGAGGAACGCGATCGCGACCGCCATGATGAAGGATGAGAACAGGCCGACGCGCGGGTCGACGCCAGCGATGATCGAGAACGCGATCGCCTCCGGAATCAAGGCGAGTGCGACGACGAGGCCGGCGAGTACTTCGCGCGTGAGCAGGCGCGGGCTGCGCAGCGCCTGCATGACGGTGGGTTCGATGCGATACCGCGAGGCAGAGTCGCGGGTGGGGGTGACGGCAGTCATGTGCCCTCCGAGTGTTGGGCTCTCTCGTGAGAGCGCGGGAAACGAATGGGAGCGCAGCGGTGCGCAGGCGTCGGTCAGGCCGACGCGAGAAGATGAGGGGTGGCGGCGCGAGAACCGCGCCGCGTGCAACTCTAACGTAACGTGAGTGTTGCGAGGAAATCGATTGAAGGTGGCCGTTGGGCAACGACGAAACCATGCGCATCGGTGAGGTCACCGAACGTACATCCCTGTCTCTCCGTACCCTCCGGCACTGGGAAGATGCCGGCCTCGTCGCGCCATCCGCGCGCACCGAAGGAAATTTCCGGCTCTACACGGAGAAGGATGTCGAACGACTGCTGCTCATTCGTAGGATGAAGCCTCTCGGGTACACCCTCGACGAGATGCGCGAGCTACTGGACGTCGTCGATGCCCTGGCCGTGACTCCGGCCAGCGCTCCTCTACGTGCCCGTCTCGACGACATCAGAGAGGGTGCACGGATTCGACGAGAGAAGCTCACCGAACAACTCGCAATGGCCGACGAGTTCGTGGGATTGCTCAGTCACCTGTCATCGGGAACGCCACTGCCTTAGCCCAGGTTGACCTGAGCTCGGAAGTGGCCGGCTCGGATGGTGAGGATTTCTCAAGCACGGCCAGGATCATCGAAGCGGTCGAGCGCAGTTGCGATCTTGTCGACGTTCTCGAGCGTGAGACCCACGAACTTGTTGGGCCGCACGACGAACGAAGGAACCTCTGTCATTCCAGTCAGCCGTCGTGCAGCGTCTTCTGGGGCACGATCATCCGCCCAGGCCACGACCGAGGGTTTCACCTCGCGTACGTATGAAATCAAACTCTGCAATCGCCAGCCCTGCTTCGGCCAGTTCTGCCAGGGCACGTAAGGGCCCGAAAGCTTGCCGCGAAGAGGTTCGTGCACGAGCCAAGCGACTTGATCGTGAGGCCATGTCGTCAGCCACGCAACGTCAATCTGAGAACTCTCGACGAGGCTGTCGAGTGCATCGACCACGTCATCATCAACGCTCATCCACGAACGCCATCCCGACTCGTTCTGATGCAGGCTGTGCTCTTCTTCACGGAAGATCCGAGAGACAGTTCCGTCGACGTCGAGGACGAGAAGCCCCCGTTGGGATTGGTTGGCTGACGATGGCACTTCTGTCGTCTCCTTCGGGTCATCGTGCGCCCCGGGCGGCGACGTTTCAGAGCGAAGCCTCCCAGGTTGTGATCGTGAGCTCAAGCTGGTCACTCATACGCCGAGCGCGATGCTCACGACACCGCTGCGGACAGCTCAATCCGCGTCGATCCATTGCTCGGACGACCGCCTGCACGTGCCCCGAATGGCGCAAGATGTAAACGGGAGGCGATGACTATGAATCTCTACCTCGTGAGGACCCCTGATGGCGTGCCTGTCTGGGTTGCGTTCGAGAGTGACCAGAAGCGCCTGTACACGCACGTGCAAAATACTGGAAAGTTCCATCTCAACGCCGGGCTCTACGAGGACTTCTACTTCGACCACACGATGACCTACGAACCAGTCGATCAGCAGGCCGCGGAGGCGGCGATCCTGAGTGGGGTCGGTCGCCGCGACGAACGCTCATTCGTCCACATCCTCGCGCGCTACCGCCGGGATCCGAACGCCCTCTCGCCAGAAACAGTGTTCGGGCATACCCTCAACCGATCGTGACGGTAGAGGGGGCTGCTGCGATACCGGGCTGTGGCGTTGACAGAGCCTTCACAACTAGCCCCTACCATAGGCGCTATGGCGCGGGTTCAGATATTCGCCTGGAGCGCTGACCGCTCGCAGGCCGATTCTGAGTATTCTCGCGTGCTGGAACTGCACCGAGATCATCGCTCCACGCTGGGGCATCTGCCCTATGCGGCGTTCGAAGAGGCTCGGTCCCGGGGGCGGTTGATTGTGGGCAGCGTCGATGGCACGGTGCAGGGATATGTGCTGTACAGCACGCCTCGGCAGCAGACTCTGAAGCTCGTCCACGTCTGCGTCGGAGAGGCTGCTCGCGGTACCGGTCTTGCAAAGGGGATGGTCGATGCAGCGATCACGGCGAATCCAGATCGTGCACTAATCACGGCGCATTGCCGGTCAGACTACGAGATCGATGGGTTTTGGCATTCGCTTGACATGGCGCCGACGGGTGAGCGCCCGGGCAGGGCGGCGAAGGGCTCGGTGCTCACGATTTGGACGAGGAAGATCGGGCAGTTCGACCTGCTGGAGAGTGCGCTTTACGAGTCATCTCGACCGATCGCTGTCCTTGATTCGAACGTTGTGATCGATCTGTACGTCTCAGATCAGATGGATCGCCCGGATCGTGAAGAATCCAAGGGACTTGCGGCGGACTGGCTAGTTGACGTCGTTGACCTCGCCGTTTCGCCCGAGGTGTCGTTTGAGGTGAACCATCTTGAGCCTGCGTCCGAACGGCAACGCGTACAGCGCAACCTCAGCGGACTGGTTGCTTTGCGACGGCAAGACGGCATGCGGTCCCTCGCGTCGGACATCCTCCGAAGAATGCCGACCGAGCTCACGGCACGAGACCGCAGCCTTCGTAGCGACGCCAAGCATCTGGCGGATGCGGTCCTCGCCGGGGCTGACTACTTCGTGACGCGGGACGAGACCTTCCTCGCCGCGACCGCGAGCTGGTCACGCGAAGAATACGCGATCGATGTTCTCCGACCAGTTGATCTTCTTAGGACATTCATTCCGCCGTCCGCCCCAACGGAGTTCCGCTCAGGACAACTCGAGTCGGTCGGACTTCGCTGGGAAGAAGTGACGGCATCATCCTCTGGTCTCGAGGAGGTGTTCGTCGAAGTTCACAAAGGCGAGAAAGGCAAGCAGTTCCGGAAACGGCTTCATGCCGTTCTTGCGAGACCTGCTAGTGCGAGGATCGACCTGCTGGTTGACGAGCGAGGGCGGAAACGTGCCCTGCTCTCGGCCGAGGTCCGCGGTGTCGTGCTGTCGGTTGCGGTGATCCGCGTCGCGCGGGGATCACTCGGCGGCACCATCGCGTTTCAGCTCACACGATACCTTCGGGCGTTGGCATTGGAACGAGGCGCGACGGCCGTTGAGGTCGTCGACGACGTGGTCGATGAAGTGCTTCGAGCCGCCCTGGTCGCAGATGGTTTCGAGGGGGCGCCCCTCGCGGTGAAACTAGGTCGTCACCCTCGCGCGGCCCAGACTGAGTCGCTAGAGACCCCAGGCGCGGTCGCTGACTACGAGCGAAAGAACTGGCCCCAGATCGTGCTCGACAAAGCTGTTCCAGTGCGCGTCGTGCCTATTCAACCGCGGTATGCGCGCGAGCTCCTCGGGTTCAATGACACGCTGATCCAGCTGCGCGAACGCCCTGCGCTGGGGCTCGCCCGCGAGTTCGTCTACTTCGCTGCACCGAAGATGAGACACTGGGACATCCCGACTCGCGTGCTTTGGTACGTGACCAAAGATCCCAGGGCGCGAGAGACTAGCGCCGTCCGAGCTGTGGTGGCACACTCCCGCGTACTCGATGCTGAAGTACTGGACGTCCAGGACGCGGCTGAGAAGTATCGATCACTCGGCGTCCTGCACCGAGGCGAGATCCAAGGTCATGCGATTGACGGAAAGGTGCTTGTGCTGAGGTTCGAAGACACGCAGGTGCTTGACCAGCCCGTCGGCAAGCGCTCGTTCGACGCGCTGCTCCGCAAGCACGGAACCACGACGTCGCTACTCACAACACGTACCGGGGCTCCCGGTCTTTTCGACGACCTCATCCGCACGCAGCCAGGATGGGAAGCCAGATGAAAAGGGCGCTGCTCATCTCAGTGAAACCAAGGTACGCGCGCGCGATTCTCGAAGGACGAAAAACCGTCGAAGTGCGACGGCGATTCCCAGAGGTGCCACCCGGCACCACAGTTGTTCTGTACTCCAGCTCCCCCGAGAGAGCGGTTCTGGGCACTGTGCGCCTCAAACAAACAAGCACAGTTCCTTCCGACCGCGTCTGGGAGATGCACTCCGACGCGATCGGCATCGCCGAAGACGCGCTCGGCAAGTACCTTGATGGCGCCGAAGCCTCCACTCTGCTTGAAGTGGAGGACCCACAAACGTGGGCACGGCCTGTCTCGTTGGCGTCCTTGCGGACTCTCCTTGGCCTTGAGCCGCCTCAGAGCTTCCGCTATCTCGATGCGGATCAGGTGGCTCTGATCGCGACCAGCGGAGCAGAGAGCCTACCGGCGTCCTAGTACGCGTGCGTGGCTAGTGTCGGTGCAAGCTGAGAGACTTCCCTTATGACCTTTCGCACCGCTGATGGCGCAAGCTATGAGGGACGTGATGAATCAGGGAATGAGACGTTTCGCGTCTCTATACCGTCTGACGAGCACGGCTACTTCGGACGCGAGTGCCCAGCGTGCCAGCAGATCTTCAGGATGCATCTAGATGACTACAAGGCGCTTCCCGACGATCTGATCCTGACCTGTCCGTACTGCGGACATCAAGAGGAGCACACAAGCTTCGTGACCTCGCAGCAGCAAGAACGCGTGATGCGCGTTGCCCAGGACGCCGCGATGCAACTCATATCCGAGGCCTTCGGAGGTCTCGGACGATCAGGTCGAAGCAACAAGTTCGTGAAGATCACCTACAGGTCGACGCCCTTCTATCCACAGCCTCTCCCAGATATCGACGAGGAGCAGCTTGTCAGGGAGCGAACGTGCGTGACGTGCGGTATCCGCTATGCCGTCTTTGGCGAGCACTCGTTCTGCCCCGCCAGCGGAGCTCTCGATGCAGGCGAGGTCGCCCGCGATGCGCTGGGAGCGGAAGCCGCGAAGCTGAGCGCGCTCGACAGCATTCCCGGCCCCCAACGAGCCGCCTTGAGAGAGCAAGGAGTGTTCGACCGTATTGCAGTCGACACGCTCAGCAGAGTCGTGGGCGTCGTTGAGCGATTGGCGCGGGCTGAGTTCGAACGCCGCGTCGAACCTGCGGGTCAAATCCTAAAAGGAAAAGGCAACGTCTTTCAGAGGCTGGATGACCTGGCCGACCTCTACTCCGCTCACCTGGATATCGATCCGCGACTCGTCCCAGATGTCGACTGGGTTCTCCTCACGAAGCTTTGGGCAACACGTCACGCACACGTGCACGCCGGCGGGCTTGTCGATACGAAGTATCTGCAAATCGTGAACTACTCATCGCTGAAGGTGGGTCAGCGCATCGTCGTGACCGCAGACGACGCCAGAAACGCAATCCGACAGGCGATGATCCTCTGCTCTATCTTGGCTGGGTAGGACGCCTCGGATCTCGCCTGACCGAAACACCGAGACACGCTTCGTCGCAGATTCTGACAACTCGGGTGAGACAAATCAGCGGCGGGTCGCGCTAGAGATTTCGCGTGATTCCGGTGATCGTTCGTCTCATCTCATGACAGGTCTCGTGAGATCGGACAGCGATGTGGTTGTCCAGTCTCACCGGATCTGTAGAAATCTCACGTACCTGTAGAACGTCTCACTGGAGTTGTAGATTCTCATCGGAGTTGTAGATTGCTCCTGGATGAGATCTACGTTTCGTTCTTTCGTTCGGTGTCGTTGCGGATCGCCAGGAGGGCTCCGGCGATAGCAGCGGTGAAGATCACGATGTCGGCGATGTTCCCGATGAACCAGTTTCCGTAGGCGAGGAAGTCCACGACATGTCCGCGGGCGAATCCAGGATCTCGGAAGAGACGGTCGCCTGCGTGTGATGCTGCGGCTCCACCGAGCGCACCGACGACGATGGCCCACCCCCGGCGTTGAACTCGGAACGCGAACACGATCGCTGTGACGGTAGCGGCGACAGCGAGCAGCGCGAACACCCAGGTGAAGTCTTCGCCGAACGAGAATGCCGCTCCCGGGTTATAGGCGAGCTGCAAACCCAGCAGGTCACCGATCAGCGGGATGCGCTCACGCTCGGTGAGGGTCGCTTCGGCCCACACTTTCGTTCCCTGATCAATCAGGACGACAACCACGGCGATCAGGAGCGCTCCACCAGTGAGCTGCCACCGCCGCGTCGACGACAGCTTGCGCGCAGCGGGCGGGCGAGCCTCATTCTGGGAGGAGGTCATGCGAGCACCTCGATCAGACGGACAATGACCCCAGATTCGATCAGAATGAACAAGCCCAGACCGATGAACACGGCCGGTACGAGCCAGTGCTCGATGCGTTCCAGCCCCTCGGTGACGGCCTTGTTGGTGCCGATCAGTCGTCCGGCAGCGCACCAGACGGCGACGAGGATGAGGAACACGACGATCATGATCGCGACGTCGCCGGGGGCGCTGGTGCGGAAGATCGGCGTGTAGAGGGAGATGTTGTCGGCCCCGTTGGCGATCGTGATCCCGGCGACGCCCCAGAGTCCGACCGCGGTGATCTTGGCGTCATCATCGTCGTCATCACCGTTTCGACGCAAGCCGCGCACGAGCGTCCAGATGCCGATGCCGAGCGGGATCAGCCCGAGGAAGCCCACCCATTCGTCCGGGACGATCGTGAGGCCGAGCGCGGCGATCACGCTGATCACGACGAGGGTGATGAACCCGAGGTACTGGCCAGCGACGATCTGCCACGGTCGCGGCTTTCCTCGGCTGGAGGCGAGGAACAGCACGGTGAGCACGACAATGTCGTCGATGTTGGTCGCAGCGAACAGGCCGATCGCTGATCCGATGGTCGCGAGCATCAGCTCTTCACTCGCGGAGTGCGGGCGGCGCGCAGGCCGTTGAGAATAACGATGACCTCGGCGACCTCGTGGACCAGGACGACCGCCGCGAGCCCCAGCACGCCGAAGAGCGCGAGCGGGACCAGTGCGGTGATGATCAGCAGCGACAGGATGATGTTCTGGTTGATGATCCGTCGACCGCGCCGGGCGTGGTCGAACGCGCGCGGGATGAGACGCAGATCATGGCCGGTGAAGGCCACGTCGGCGGATTCGATCGCTGCGTCGGAGCCGGTCGCTCCCATCGCGATGCCGATGTCTGCGCCGGCGAGGGCCGGGGCATCGTTGATGCCGTCACCGATCATCGCGACCGGCCCTACCTTCGATAGCTCCGCGATCGCGGCCGCCTTGTCCTCCGGGCGCAACTCCGCGCGCACGTCACTGATCCCGGCCTGCGCAGCGAGCGCACGGGCAGTCCGGGCGTTGTCGCCGGTGAGCATCGTCACGCCGATGCCCTGACCGGTGAGAGTTCCGACCACCTCGGGGACTTCTGGGCGCAGTTCGTCACGGACACCGATCGCGGCGATCGGCGTCCCGTCACGATGCACGATCACGACGGTCATGCCCTGCTCCTCTAGCCCCGCGACCCGATCCCCGAGCGCGCCGGCGTCCAGCCAGCGGGGGCTTCCCACAGTGATTCTCGAGTCGTCGACCGTGCCGTCAATGCCGTGACCCGCCCGCTCGGTTACGTCCGCAGCGGCTGTGACACCCGGAGCGGCCGCCGTGATCGCGGCCGCGAGAGGATGCGTGCTGTGCTGCTCCAGTGCGGCCGCCCACGCCAGAGCCTGAGCCTCCGACACGCCATCTGCGGTGAGGACAGCGGTAACCATGGGCTCGTTGCGGGTGAGGGTGCCGGTCTTGTCGAGGGCAACGTGCCGGACGGTGCCAAAGCGCTCGAAGACGGCACCGGACTTGATGATCACGCCGAACTTGCTCGCGGCGCCGATCGCCGCGACGACCGTGAGTGGTACCGAGATCGCGAGTGCACACGGAGAAGCTGCGACTAGCACGACGAGCGCGCGAGTGATCCATACCTCCGGATCGCCCAGCAGCGACCCGATGATCGCGACGAGTGCCGCGAGGATCAGAACACCGGGAACGAGCGGGCGGGCGATCCTGTCCGCGAGACGAGCACGCTCGCCCTTCTCAGTCTGTGCTTTCTCTACCAGCTCCACGATCGTCGTGAGCGAGTTGTCGGTGCCCGCAGCCGTCGTCTCGACCTCTAGCGCGCCGGCGCTGTTGATCGCACCGGCCGACACTGCATCGCCGGGCTCCACCTCGACCGGGATCGATTCCCCGGTGATCGCCGAGGTGTCCAGGCTGGAGCGACCAGAACGCACGACACCATCGGTGGCGATCCGCTCGCCCGGGCGGACCACCATGATTTGGCCGACCGTCAGCTCTCTTGCCTGCACCTGCACGGTGGTGCCGCCCTGCAGCACGGTTGCCGTCTCCGGCACGAGCTTGAGCAGTGCGCGGAGCCCGCCGCGGGCGCGGTCCATCGCCTTGTCCTCGAGCGCCTCCGCGATCGAGTACAAGAACGCGAGAGCTGCGGCCTCCTCCACGTAGCCGAGGATGACTGCACCGACGGCGCTGATCGTCATCAGTAGACCGATGCCGAGCTTGCCCTTGAACAGCTTCCGGATCGCGCCGGGCGTGAACGTCGAGGCGCCGAGCAGCAGACCGACCCAGAACAGCACCAGCGCCGGGATCTCGAGGCTGGACCACTCGAGGATCAGACCGACGAGGAACGCAACGCCGGAGAACACCGGCACCATGACCCCGCGGTCCCTCCACCAGGGACGCTCCGCCTCTTCGATTTCCTCGTTCGCCGCGGTGGCAGGCTCGTGCTCGCAACCACACGCCGCGCTCACGCGTCCGCTCCCGCGCCACAGCAGCCAGCCACCGTGCAGGCCGAGTCCACGCACGGCGCGTGCTCATCCACAGCCAGCGTCACGTCTACGAGCGCGACGAGCGCAGCGGCGAGATGCGGGTCGGCGATCTCGTAACGAGTCTGGCGGCCCTCGGGCTCAGCGACGACGATCCCACAATCGCGCAAACATGTCAGGTGATTCGACACGTTCGACCGAGTGAGTACCAGATCGCGCGAAAGGACGGCCGGATAGCTTGGCCCTTCGAGCAGGGTCATCAGGATCCGTGAACGCGTCGGATCGGCCATCGCCCGGCCAAGCCGGTTCATTACATCGATACGGGAAGCAATAGTCAGCACGCACTGACTATACAGTCACCGGTGACATATTTCTAGTTCGACTGGGTGTCACCAAAACCAACACCTCTGGTGAGACGACAGATCGAACGCGGCTGGTCGCTTGTGCGCAAGAATCCGAGGTACATGTGTCTCATCTCGCGACAACACCAGTGAGATCGGACATTATGCGTTCGCTGGACGGGATGGTGTCTATTCGAATCGCGCGAATACGCGGATCGGGAACGGGAGATCACGCACCTCGGTGAAGCCGATGGATTCGTAGAAGGCTCGTTGTTCTGGCTCGTCATCGGTCATGAGAACTTTTTGACGCACGTCGGCGGAGGGCTCGAATGCGAGGCGGCAGAGTTCTCGTGCGATTCCCTTTCGCTGGTGGTCGGGGCGTACAAGCACGTCCTGCAAGTACGCGATTGTGAGGCCGTCGCCGACCACTCGCGCGAGGCCGACGAGCGCGCCGGCCTCATCGCGTGCGGTCGCCACCGTCAACGACGCTGCCACCGCGCGAGTTAAACGCTCAGGGTCTTTCGTATAGGCAATCCACTCGACGGATTCGTACAGTCCAACGAGGTCATCGCGGGCCGGATAGTCGTTGACGGCGTAGGAGATGGGCATGTCACCAGCCTGGCATGTGTCGCTGGCGTGACCAGTTCTCGGGTTGGAAATTTCTCCCAGCAAACACCCAGGTAAAAGCACTCTCACCAGCCATATTTACCCTCTCAATGTCGGTGGTTGGTGAGAGGGTGAAGACATGGAAGAAACACCGCAGACCCCGGCATCGCAATTGCGCGATGCCATCGCGGTGTTCACTCGGCAGACGCAAGAATTCCACGCGTCCGGGGCGCTCGCGCTCGCTGATGATGGCGAGGCGATCGGCATCATGACGGCCGCCGGTGACGCCCTTCGCGCCGCCGAATCGCTTCTGATTGCGGGTGCCGGAACCATTCAGCAGCGCTCAGCGACGGCAGACGTTGCTGAGCGGCTCACCACCCGGCTTGGGTGTGGTTCCGTCTCCGACGTCATCCAACTCACGACTCGCGTCGCGGGGGCAACGGCGCGCAAGATGCTTCGCGTCGCGCAGGCAACGACGCCGAACCGTTCAATCACAACCGGCGAAGAACTCCCGGCGGCGCTTCCGGCGCTCCGCGAGGCGCTTCACGACGGTGCTGCCGGCATCGACGCGGCCTTCACGATTGTCGGTGCGCTGCAACCGCGCGGTCGCATACTCGAGCCGGCGCTTGTTGCCATTGCCGATCAGGCGCTTTCCGCAACCGTGCGTGGTGATGAATTTGATCCGGCGACGGGCGAGACGAAGACTAACGCCACCATGCCGGCGACAGCCGATGTGATTCGTATTCATGCCACCGCATGGGCGAGTGCGATCGATCCCGATGGTGCCGAACCCATTGAGCAGGCGGCACTACGCAAGCGCGGCGTGACTCTCGGCACCGTGCGCGATGGGCTCGTGGAGCTTCACGGGCTCATCCTCCCCGAGGGCGCCGAGCAAATCCAGCGCTTTTTCGATGCCGTTGGCACCCCGCGCCACACCCGCGTCTCGTTCTCCGACTCCGAGCACAGGCCCGAACACTGCGCATGTGAAGACACGAAAAACTGCCGCTGCGCCGACGACAACGTTGTCGACCCACGCACCGCGGCTCAAAAAGGCCACGACGCACTCGTCATGGCCTTCACGATCGCCGCCGCCAGCGAAGACGCGCCCATGCTCGGTGGTGCCGCACCTACCCTCCTCGTCATGGCTGATGAAACGGCGCTCGCAACCGGCCACGGAACGGCCTTCCTCCCCGCCACCGGAGCCACGGTTCCGCTCGCTGCTGCGCATCATGCCGCATGCGCCGGAACCATCCAGCGCGTCACGCTCGAAGATGGCCGCGTCACCAACATTTCCAGTCCGCAGCGCATCTTTACGAGCAACCAGCGCCGAGCGATTTCCCTGAGGGACGGCGGATGCGTCATCCCGGGGTGCCAGGTTCCGGCTGCATGGTGCGAAATCCACCATGTTGACGAGCACGCCCGCGGCGGCGAAACCCACACCGACAATGGGGTGCTGCTGTGCTGGTTCCATCATCGATATCTCGAAATATCGGGGTGGACGATACGCATGCAGGAGGGCGTGCCCGAAGTGCGCGCGCCCGGGTGGATCGACCCAACCGGTCGCTGGCGCCGCAACACCACGTCGTCGCTACGACTGACACGTCGCGCGCATCGACTCAAGCAACCGCCCGGTACCACAGGGCGGCGCCGAACCAGCGCGGCACCACCCGAGATCTAGCGAGACTACCTGCTGCGTCCATCACCCGCTGCGTCCATCGCCCGCGTTCGGCGGCCCATTCGGTCCATCGCGTGATGCGAGGCCACCCGCCGCATCCTGCACGGGAGCGCCAGGAACGGCCGCACAACGTGCATGAATGCCGAGATCTGTGCACCGTGGGCCGTGCTTTGAAAGGTAATCACCGTTCGGTATTGACCGTGCTTCACGCGCTCTGACTCGGTGGGAGGCACCATCTCAACACATCGGAGTGTCATGAGCAGCAATCGCCGACCCCTCGTCGCTGTTATCTCGGTGCTGGGCAAGGCGCCAGACGAGCGGAACCATCGCTCGTCTACCGAAAGCGCGCCGACGCGCCGAGACTGGCCGTGGATTCCGGCCGCACTCTTCGCCGCCGTCACGCCGCTGCTCTCCGGACTGTGGTGGAGCGGCCCCGCCTACGCCAATGCTCTCCCCACCGCACGCCCCGACAGCGGTGTTCTCTCCGTCGCCATCACCGTCGTTCTCCTCTTCGGTGCAACACTCCTGACACTGCGCGCGGTGCGCCCACACGTGACAGGCATCTGGGGAGGATGGATTGCCGCCCGCAACGGAACCAGCACATGCGTCCGGCACCGAGGTTCCGGCTGGCTTCCTCCGCGCCGACAACGGCCGCATCACATCCGGAACCAACGAGGTGCTCCTGCGCGGAGTAACGTCAACCAGCTCGTCGACTTCTACCACTACGACATCAATCTGCCCGTCACTCGGCCCCTCGCCGAAGCAGACTTCGAGCAGATGGCAACATACGGCTTCACCGTTATGCGACTCGGATTGTCATGGTCAGCCGTCGAACCCGTGCGCGGCCAACTCGACCCCACATACCTCGCCACGATTCACGACGCCGTCGACCAGGCCGCCAAGCACGGCATCTATACCGTGCTCGACATGCACCAAGACGGATGGTGGAATGAAGGCACTGCGCCCGGCACCTTCTGTCGCCCCGGAACCGAGCCGATGTGGGGATTCGACGGAGCCCCCACATGGGCCACGATCACCGACGGTGCGCCGCGCTGCCAGTTCACCGGTCGAGACATTTCGCCCGCAGGCGACCGCGCCTTTCAACACTTCTACTTCAACACCGACGAGATTCGTTCGGCGCTGGCGGAGACGTGGGGAAAGCTTGCCGCCGAGTTCAAAGACAACCCGATGGTCGCAGGCTTCGACCTCTTGAACGAACCCGGCTTTGGCGAAACGGCGCCGGTCACCATCGTCAGCACCGAGCGGCAGTTCGACCTCGCGCTCGCGGGTGCCGCCGGCTATGCCGCCCCGCTGTGGTCTGGCGAGTACGGCTACTGGGGTGAAGACGCCGTCGAACGCATGCAGCGCTACGCGATCGCCGAAGACAAGCACATGCTGGGCAGTGCGTACTGGGTGTGGAAGCAAGCGTGCGGCGACCCGCAAAACGGCATCCAAGATATCGGCGATGGCCTGATGATCGAAGACTGCATCAACGGCACAGATGGCGGAACCAAGGCGGAGATCCTCGAGATTCTGAGCCGCGCCTACCCACAGGTCGCGCCAGGCACACTGACCTCGCTACAGGGCGACGGCGCGACGCTCACGGTGAGTGGAACCACACGGCAGGAGTCGTGTGATCTTGCGGTCTGGGTTCCGGGCGCCGACAAGCCGGTACCCGACGTGAGTGGCATCACACAGTTGGCCACGGAGAAGGTTGATGGCGGCTGGATCATCACCGGCTGCGCGACGGGGCAGTACACACTGAGCACCCTCTGATGCGGTGGGGGTCAGGACGGTTTGCGCTCTATATTAAAATTCTTCAATATAGAGGTATGACGAAGTCCAGCGGCAACACCACCGCGCCCCGCGTGAACGCCGCCGCCGCAACCGCCAGCACACCGCCTCGCATGTCGGTGCTGGATCGTTGGCTTCCGGTGTGGATCGGCCTTGCCATGCTCGGCGGACTCGCACTCGGCCAATTCGTGCCGGCTGTCGCAGACATTCTCGGTGGAATGGAGGTCGGCGGAATCAGCCTGCCGATCGCGCTCGGCCTGCTGATCATGATGTATCCCGTGCTCGCCAAGGTGCGGTACGACAAGGTTGCTGCGGTCACGGGCGACAAGAAGCTGCTCATCTCCTCCCTCGTGCTGAACTGGCTCGTGGGCCCCGCACTGATGTTCGCCCTCGCGTGGATCTTTCTCCCAGACCTGCCCGACTACCGCACCGGGCTCATCATCGTGGGCCTTGCGCGCTGCATCGCCATGGTCGTGATCTGGAACGATCTCGCGTGTGGCGACCGCGAAGCGGCAGCCGTACTGGTCGCGATCAACTCGGTTTTTCAAGTGGTCGCCTTCGCGTTTCTCGGCTGGTTCTATCTCAGTGTGCTCCCGCAGTGGTTGGGTCTTCAGACCCAGGCGCTCGAGATCTCGGTGTGGCAGATCGCGCTGAACGTCGTGATTTTCCTCGGCATTCCCCTCGTCGCCGGTTTTGCCTCACGACTAATCGGCGAAAAAGCGAAGGGCCGAGAGTGGTACGAATCCCGCTTCCTCCCGGTCATCAGCCCCTTCGCGCTCGGCGGACTCCTGTTCACCATCGTGCTGCTGTTCGCATTGCAAGGCGACCAGGTGCTTGCGCATCCCGCAGACGTGGCGCGCATCGCGGTTCCGCTTCTCATCTACTTCGGCGTCATGTGGTTCGTTGGCATCATCACCGGCCGTGCGCTCGGCCTCGGGTACGAACGCTCAGCGACCCTCGCCTTCACCGCCGCTGGCAACAACTTTGAGTTGGCTATCGCCGTTGCGATCGCCACCTTTGGAGCCGCCTCGGGCCAAGCACTCGCGGGCGTTGTTGGGCCCCTCATCGAGGTGCCCGTTCTCGTCGGCCTCGTCTATGTGTCGCTGTGGATCGCACGCCGCTGGTTCCACCAGATGCCCAGCCCGCAGGCAAATCCGGAATGATGAACCCATGAACCCCGAGTGTGCCCCCACGACCAGCCATGCGATGGCGGAACCAGCTGCCGCGGCGCTCGCAGGAGTGCTGAAGTCGCTGGCTGATCCGCTCCGCCTGCGGATGCTGTCAGCAATCGCGACCGACGCGCGTGGCGAAGCCTGCGTATGCGATCTGGAGGCGCTCGCAGACGTATCTCAGCCGACCATCTCACACCATTTGCGGGTCATGCGTGAGGCGGGTGTGCTCCAGTCTGAACGGCGCGGCACCTGGGTCTATTACCGAATTACGCCGGCGCTGCATGGCGCTGTAACCGCACTCTTGGGGTCATTCTCGCCGTCCATTCTCACGCGCGCCGAGATCGCGGCGCCGCCGCTCACCGACGTGGACGATCGGCTCACAGATCTCGCGCAACGGCTGATGCTCGCCCACCCCACCCACTCCGGAGACCTGGTTGCGCACGTGGTTCGGGAATCCTACGCCAGCATGCTCGCCCATTCGGAAAACACCGAGGCAGCGCTGAATGCCGCAGCGGTATTTGCGGCACAACGCCTTGCCGATATCGCTCATGGAAGCGCACGAACTCGCACGCCGCGGGTTCCTCACGTGCTCTTCGTGTGCGTGGCCAATGCGGGCCGCTCACAACTGGCGGCAGCCTTGATCAACGAGCGTGCCGGGGGCGCGATCATCGCCCGATCTGCGGGGTCAGCCCCTGGCGCGGCAATTCACCCGCACGTGCGTGCGCTCCTCGACGAGATTTCCCCAGGTACCGTCGTTTTCCCCAAACCACTCACCGATGATGCCGTTCGTGCTGCTGATGTGGTGATCACGATGGGGTGCGGAGACGTCTGCCCGATCCTTCCCGGGGTGCACTACGAAGACTGGCCTGTCGGAGACCCCGCATTGGCGTCGGACGAAGGCACTGCCGCGATCCGCGATGACATTGCCGAGCGGGTTGACCACCTTATTGCTCGCCTCACCAACGGAGAACAACCATGACCGCGAAACCCACCGTTCTGTTTGTCTGCGTTCACAACGCGGGCCGCTCCCAAATGGCGGCGGGCTTTCTCCGCCACCTCGCCGGGGACGGCATTGCCGTGCGCTCTGCCGGTTCCATGCCCGCCGAGCACATCAATCCGACGGCGGTGGCCGCGATGGCCGAAGTCGGCATCGACATCACCGCCGAGCAGCCCAAGGTACTCACCACCGAATCCGTCCAGGAGTCTGACGTGGTCATCACGATGGGCTGCGGAGACGCCTGCCCATTCTTCCCAGGCAAACGCTACGAAGATTGGAAGCTCGATGACCCGGCTGGTCAGGGCATTGCGGCGGTGCGCATCATCCGTGATGACATCCTGGGCCGCGTCGAAGAGTTGATTCGGAGTCTCTCGCCGACGGCTTGACACCTTTCGCCGAGCCCCAAGACACTGCACAATGACAGGGTGAGCCCAACCGCACAGCCGTGGGTACTGCACGTCGATCTCGACCAGTTCATCGCGGCCGTTGAGATCTTGCGCCGCCCAGAACTCGCCGGGCGGCCGATCATCGTGGGCGGTCGCGGGGATCCCACCGAACGGGCCGTTGTCTCGACGGCAACGTACGAAGCCCGCACGCTGGGCGTCACCTCCGGTATGCCGCTGCGCATTGCCGCCCGCAAGATTCCAGACGCCGTGTTCCTGCCTGTCGATAAAGACCACTACCTTGCGGCTTCGAACGATGTCTTCGCCACGGTCCGCGCGCACCCCGGCGCGATCGTGCAGGTCGTCGGCTGGGACGAAGCCTTCGTCGGCATCACCACCGCAGACCCGGAAGAAGATGCTCGCGCGATCCAACAGGCGGTGCTGGAGAACACCCACCTGCACTGCAGCGTCGGCATCGGCGACACCCTGCTACGTGCCAAGAACGCCACCGACCTCGGAAAACCCCAGGGCATCTTCCGACTGACCGTCGAAAACTGGCTCGACGTGATGGGGGAGCGGCCCACAAAAGAGCTCTGGGGCATCGGCCCGAAAATCTCGAAGCGCCTGGGCGACCTCGGCATCACCACCGTGCGCGAGCTCGCTGCCGTTGACCCGGCCGCGCTCGCGGCGGAGTTCGGCCCGAAGATGGGGCCGTGGTACTCAGAACTCGGGCGCGGAGAAGGAACACGTGTCGTCGATGACACCCCGTGGGTGGCCCGCGGACACAGTCGAGAGACAACCTTCCAAACCGACATCCCGTCCGCCGACGCAACCGCGGCGTTCCGCGACCTCTTTGATCAGGTCTGGCCCGACATCCTCGCCGAAGGGCGTGACGTTATCGGCGTGACCCTCAAAGTGCGGTACGCGCCGTTCACGACAAAAACCTATCGACACAAGATCGCCCAGACGGGTGACCGCGATGAGGTCTGGCGCGAGATTGAGGCGCTCAGCACCCAGCGCGTTGAGCCGGACCGCACCATCCGACTGCTGGGCCTGCACCTCGAAATGGTCATGCCTGATGGCGCCCGCGACAGTCATACCCCGACACGGGGCGGGTGGTAGCGGTGCGCCTTCGGCAGGCCGCACCCCTCGCGCTTGCCGCGCTGGTTGTGGTCACCGGATGCGCCCCGCAGACCCCACATCCGTCAGCGCTCCCGCCCGCCAGCACCGTGGTTCCGTCAACGACAGCGTCAGCATCACCAACCCCAGCGTCAGAAGCAACACCCGATCCGATGGTTCCGCTCCACCCCGCGGGGGAGGTGACGACCGTGGCCACCGGCCTCGATGCCCCATGGGACATCGTGTTCGTCGATGACACGGCACTCGTGTCAGAGCGAGACGCCGGAACCATCACCGCCGTGTCGGCAGACGGAACCATGCGAGAGGTCGCGACGATCGAGGGCATCGTGCACGGCGGCGAAGGAGGAGTCCTCGGCCTCGCCGTCAATGAAGCGCACCTGTTTGTGTATTCCACCGGCCAGAACGGCAACCGCGTGCAGCGATTCGACATCACGGGCGAACCGGGAACGCTGGCGCTGGCCAACCCGATGACGATTATCGACGGCATACCATCGGCTCGAAATCACAACGGCGGGCGCATCGCACTCGGCCCCGACGGATACCTGTACATCGCGACCGGCGACGGCTCACAAACCAGCACTTCGCAAGACCTCGCGTCTCTCGGCGGCAAGATTCTGCGCGTCAGCACCGATGGCGCGATTCCCGCAGACAATCCGTTTGCACCGAGCCCGGTGTACAGTCTCGGGCACCGCAATGTGCAGGGGCTGGGGTGGGCGGCGGACGGCACCATGTATGCCAGCGAGTTTGGCCAAGACACGTGGGATGAGCTCAACATCATCACACCCGGCGGCAACTACGGGTGGCCCGAGCACGAGGGCGTCAGCGGTGCCGCCGGCTTCATCGACCCCGTGCAGGCGTGGACCACCGATGTGGCGAGTCCGAGTGGCGTGGCGGTGGTGGGCGGAACCATCTACATCGCGAATTTGCGGGGCCGGGTGTTGCGGGAGGTTCCGGTCAGCGACCCGAGCCAAGCGACCGAGCACTATGCGGGCGTCTACGGGCGCCTCCGCGATGTTCAAATCGCGCCGGATGGTTCGCTGTGGATTCTCACCAACAACACCGATGGTCGTGGCGATCCGCAGGAGGGCGACGACCGCATTGTGCGTGTCGCGCTCACCGCTGACGCATCGTCGTAAGGCGGGCGGTGTCGCCAAACACCTCCATACCTGCACACTCTCCGGTACCTGCAGCAATCGTGGTTCCGCCTTTTCCGACGTGCGAAAACTCGATGCGCGCATCGAGGGTTTCTTCCACGCGCCTGTGCATCGCGGAGCGCAGCGGCGCATGCAATAACCCACCGCGGGTGCGCTCGGCACGCAAGCTCAGGGTTCCGTCCGGGCCGTGCATGCGCCAGAGCACATGCGAGTCATCGATCGTGAGCTCGTCGTCGCGTGAGCCGTTCCACGTGGCCCACGTGCTGAGCCGGTCGGGGTACTTGAGCGCGACGATGGACCCACGGAAAGTGCGCCCCACTCCCGGAATGATCGCGCACGACGCGACGAGCGAGCCGGCGATCTCGGCACCGCTGTCGTCGGTGAGGTGGTTGCTGGCAAGCCATACGTAGCTTTCCGGAAAAGCGGTTCCCCAGTCTTTTTCGATGTATCCGCGCCCGCCGGTGAACTCCGTGAGCCGGTCTTCGATCACGAGAGTGCCTGCGAGTTCGTGGCCGAATGACACGATGCCGTGGAAGCACTCCATGAACGGGAGATACCCGTACCAGCCCATGATTCCGGGGCGTCGGAGCGTCACCGGGTACGGGTCGATCGGCGTCGAATACCAGAGTGATCCGCTGATCACCGGCAGGTCGAGCATCACGCCACTCTGGTCGAAGCGGTTGCCGCCGATGGTCACAGCGAGCCGGTTCTCGTCGGCCTCAAACTCGTCGGGTGCAAATGGGCAATACCACGAGCGCCCGGTGACGCCATCGAGCACCTGGATGAAGGCTTCGTCGACGGAACCAGCACTGCTGTCGCCGCGGAAAATGCCAGGAATCAGGGCCCACCGCTGCGAGAGGTCGGCGGAAACCAGCTTGATGTACCAGCCCTCGAAGTACGCTTTCGTGCGCCCACGCCCGTGGTAGCCCTCGGGATGGCGCACCCCACGGATGTACTGCATCGGCGACCGCATGCCCCCACGGTACGGGGGATGCGCGGGAAAGGATAGGGGAGCGGGTTGCCATGTCGGTGGGCCGGAGTATCGTCGCATCCGACGCAAAGGAGCATCATGTCTGCACGATTAGAAGCGATCAACATCACGTGCCGTGACCATGCGGCGAGCGGCGCCCGCTGGGCGGAGATTCTCGGGCTTGAACCTGAGGGCGATATCACGTCGGCAAACGATTTCATCACCTATCGCATCCCCGGAACCAAGGTTTACTTCGCCTTTCAGCCGCTAGACAACGGTGAGGTGGGCGACACATTTGTGCCGCGCATCCACCTGGACGCGGTGGCCTCAGGAAACACTCGTGAGCAAGAGTTGGAAAACCTCCTGGCGCGTGGCATGACGCTTGTCGTTGATGCGCGCACCGCCGATGGGGCTGGCTGGTTCACCGTCGAAGACGTCGATGGCACGCAGATCTGTGTGGGGCGTTCTGATGAAGAGCGCGCGGCGGCGAAGACGGCCCGCGAAGGTTCGGCGTGACCGCCGCCGAACGCGGTCGCATTCTGATCGACCTGTTCACGACGCTCGACGGCGTTATGCAGGCACCTGGCGGTGTCGATGAAGACCCCGAGGGCGGGTTTCGGTTCGGCGGCTGGCAGGTGCCACTTGACGATGACGTGATTGGCAAAGAAATCTGGGCAGGAATGCAGGGCCTCGATGCACTACTCCTCGGTCGCAAGACATACGACATTTGGGCCGCCTACTGGCCACACCACGGCGACAACCCGATCGGTGAACTCTTCAACCGGGTGCCCAAGTACGTTGTGACGCATGGCGAGTTGACGACGCCGTGGGCCGGAACCGCGGTGCTCGACGGTGAGCCGGCGGGCCTAGACGCGCTACGCGACCGACACCGCAACATTCACGTGATCGGTAGCGGCGAGGTGGTGCGCACGCTGCTCGCACACGACCTCTTTGATGAACTCAAGCTCTGGGTGTATCCGGTCGTGCTCGGCGAGGGCAAGCGCGTTTTCGGTGCGGGCACCCGGCCGAAGAATCTGCGCCTCGTCGCCGCTGCAACAACATCGCCGCGCGGCATCGTGACGCTGCGATACGCGCCCGGAGAAGGCGAGGTGCATGGCGGCACATTCGACGATTAGTCGGTCGCAGGCCCTCACGTCAACCCCGTTGGCGCCCGGGCGAATGAGCCATAGCGTGACACACAACATTCGTGAATGGAGAACGACATGACTGACGTGCGATCGCTGCCGGAGCTTGACCTCAACCGCTACCTTGGGCTGTGGTTTGAGATTGCCCGGCTCCCGCTCCGCTGGGAAGACGAAGGCGCGTCGTGCGTCACCGCGTCGTACTCAATGAACGATGACCGCACGATCACGGTCGATAACCGTTGCTTCGATGCCGACGGCAAGCCCGTGCAGTCGCTGGGGCGCGCGAAGCCGGTCGATGGCGAGCCAGCCCAACTGCGCGTCTCGTTTCTGCCCGAACTGTTGCGGTGGATTCCCTTCACCGAAGGCGACTACTGGGTACTGAAGATCGACGACAACTACCAGCATGCGCTGGTCGGCACTCCCGACCACAAATACCTGTGGCTACTCGCCCGCACCACAGTCATCGATAAGGCAAAGGAGAAGGAGTTTCTGGAGTACGCCAGCGAGTTGGGCTTCGATCTCGATGCGCTTATTCGCCCGCACCACGATGGGCGGCGGGTCAGTGAGGCCGACCTCGCGGCAGCCTGAGGTGCATTACAGGGTCAGCAGCACTTTGATCGCACGGCGCTCGTCCATGGCGCGGTAGCCTTCGGCCGCTTCTTCCAACGGCAACGTCATGTCAAACACCGCACCCGGGTTGATCTCGCGATCCCAGATCAACTGGATCAAATCAGGCAAGAACCGGCGTACAGGCGCTGGCCCACCGAGAAGATGAACGGTCTTGCCAAACAGTTCGGCACCGTCCAGCGAGACACCGTGCGAAACACCGACAAAGCCAACGTGGCCGCCAGAACGGCACGCACGAATCGCCTGCTGCATGGACTCCTGGGTTCCGACGGCTTCGACCACGCTGTGCGCGCCGTAGCCACCGGTGAGCTCCTTAATGCGGGCAACGCCCTCATCGCCGCGCTCAGTAACGATGTCGGTCGCACCGAATTCGCGGGCCAACGCCTGGCGGTCGGCGTGCCTGCTCATGGCGATGATGCGCTCAGCGCCGAGTTGCTTCGCGGCCAAAATGCCGAGCAACCCCACGGCGCCATCGCCCACAACGGCCACCGTCTTGCCGGGGCCTGCTTCCGCGGCAACCGCCGCAAACCATCCCGTTCCGAGCACGTCAGACGCAGCAAGCAACGACGGAATCAGATCTGCCTGAGGCTCACCCGGCATCTTCACGAGGGTGCCATCGGCGAGCGGAATCCTGGCGAACTCGGCCTGCGTGCCAATCGAGCCCATTCCGGTGGTGTGCACGCACCGTGACTGAAAACCGGCCTGGCAAATCTCACATGTGTTGTCGCTCGTCATGAACGAGCCCACGACGTAGTCGCCAACGGCGAGCGACGAAACGTCGTCACCAATTTCCGTCACGACACCGATGTATTCGTGACCCATCTTCTTGTGGTTGACGCGGTCGTGGCCGCGATAGGGCCAGAGGTCGGAACCACAAATGCAGGTGGCAGTGACACGAATGATGGCGTCTGTCGGCAACTCAAGCTGCGGGTCTGGGCGTTCCTCGACGCGTACATCTCCGGGGGCGTGCATGACTACTCCGCGCATGATTCTCCTTCACTCGAGCCAACGACCGTGCCACTCCAGAGCGGCGTAACTAGTTTGGCGCAACCGCGCACTGTGTGGGCCGTCATCGGAAAATTAAGCCAACAACCCGCGCACGTCGTCTGCCGTTAAGGCGCCGGCAAACAGGTCGCCACCATCGATCACCTCGGTGAACAGCGCGCGCTTGGATTCACCGAGCGCGACCACCTTCTCCTCGATCGTGTCACGAGCAACAAGGCGATAAACCATGACGGGTTTCGTCTGTCCGATGCGATGGGTGCGGTCGATTGCCTGCGCTTCGGTCGCGGGGTTCCACCACGGATCAAGCAAGAACACGGAGTCGGCTTCGGTCAGGGTGAGACCGACTCCGCCTGCGCGCAGGCTCACCAGAAACACCGGCGCATCGCCCTCTCGAAAACGCGAGATGACTTCGGGTCGGTTTGTCGTGGTTCCGTCGAGGTACTCATAGCGGATGCCACGGGCCTCCAGTCGTGCACGCACCAGCGCGAGATACGACGTGAACTGGCTGAACACGAGCGCGCGGTGCCCCTCGGACGCCAGATCCTCGATGCGATCCAGCAGCTCATCGAGCTTCGTTGTCGCGCCAGGCCTCGTGCCCTCGTCGCCGATCAACGTCGGATCCAACGCGAGCATGCGCAGCAGTGTCAGTGAACGGAACACAATAAAGCGGTTGCGGTCGAGATCTTCGACAAGCCCGAGAATCTTTTGCCGCTCACGTTGCAGGTGCAGGTTATAGAGCCGGCGGTGTTCGGGGCCCAGGTCGATCGTGACGACCTGCTCGGTGCGTGAGGGGAGTTCCAGCGCCACGTTCTGCTTCGTGCGGCGCAGCATGAGGGGGCGAATGCGGGAACGCAACTCACCAATGCGCTCAACCGAGTGCGCCTTGATATAGCGGTCGGTGAAACGCAGCCGCGAAGGGTAAAGTCCCGGTGCAACCACGCGCAAAATCGCCCAGAGATCAAGCAGGCTGTTTTCCATCGGCGTGCCCGTGAGAGCAAACGTCACATCCGCGTTCAGCGCGTACGCGCACTCATGCACTTGTGACGCCGGATTCTTGATGTACTGCGCCTCATCAAGCACGAGCGTGCGCCACCGCTGCCGTTCAAAGCGGTCAAACTCCAGTCGAAAGAGCGCGTATGAGGTGATCACAACATCGGTGTCAGCGGGAATGACATCTTTCGTCGAGCCAACCACCGCAACACTCAGCCCCGGCGCGAAGCGGCGAATCTCATCATTCCACCCGCCCACGACAGACGTCGGTGCCACCACAAGTGCAGGCCGCCCTGAGCCGCGCGTGTGCTCGAGCAACGCGATGGTCTGCAGCGTCTTACCGAGCCCCATGTCATCGGCCAGGATGCCGCCGAGGCGATGCGCGTCGAGGTGCGCCAGCCACCGGAATCCGTCGAGTTGATAGGGGCGCAGCTCGGCGATGATTCCTGGCGGCGCATCGATCGGCTCAGGCGTGCTGGTTAGCGCACGGGCGGCTGAGCGCCAGAGCACGGCTTCTGGACGCTGGTCAGACTCATCCTCGAACGGCTCAAACAGGTGCGCGTGGTACCGGCTGACAATCGCGCCGGTCTCCCACTCCTCAAGCTGCGCACCCTCGTGAATCAGCTCGCGCAGGCTGTCAAAGATCGGCTGGTTGAGCGATAGGTACGACTTATCGACCAGCAACAGCTTGGTCTGCCCGCGGCTGAGAGCGGCGAACACGCGCGCGAACGGCACGATGTACTCGCCCAGCATGATGACAAAGCCGAGGCTGAGCCAGTCATTGTCGTTCGTCGGCACGGCGGTGAGCCTCAGGGTCGGCGCTTCTGTCGCCGCGCGGTAGTCAGGTTTGTCGCCGATGCTGTGAATGCGGATGCCACTCGCCGCAAGAACGGGCAGCTCTTCTGCCACGAACGCCGCGGCCTCCGCACCCGTCAACTTTTCCGGAACATCGACGGGGCCCACAGCGAGCGGCTGGTGGGTCGAGCCCACCCACGACTCCCAGCGCATGAGAACCGTATCGCCCGAGCGGTACTCCACGACGAGCACCGTCTCTTCGCGCACTTCTGGCAGCTCAATCCCACGCCCCGCCACGGCGATCTGCGTCGTAAGCGCGGGGTAGACCTGCTCCCAGAACTCCTCGACATCGGCACCTGGCACCCGGATGGTTCCGGCGTCGTCACTCACCAAATCAAGCCCGGGGCCCGGTACCGGCGCAAGCATGACCCGCAGGTCGGGGTCGAACGCACATACATAAATGCCGTGATCGGCCACAACACCCGTCGGTGTGACGCCCACGTCATCGATCGTGACGGTCGGTGCTATCCGCAACCCCGAGGTTCCGTCCGGCGCCACTTCTGCCACGATCCGGGCAGCCGGCGCAAGGTCAACCCGAGTCGCCTTCTTACCTGTCAATAGTGTGATGCCCGCGGCAGCGGCCGAATCGAGATGCGGCCACAGCAACGCGCTGGCGAAATCGTCGAGGTAAAGCCAATCGCTCTCCGAGGCGCGGTAACCGGAACCGCTGGCTCGGTGCAGGGCCGCAAACTGCGTGAACCACGAGACCTGAGCCTCATCGAGGCCCAGCCGCTCGATCTTGTATGTGAGGGTGCCCCACGTGATGTCGCTTGTGACCCAGTTTCCGCTTTTACTGCGCAGGGCCGGCCGCACCCCGAGACGCTGAGTGCCGCGTTTACGTACCGAGGTTGCTGGCGTCGCTTGGGGGGATGTCCACTGGCTACCTGCGCGCGTGAGGGTGCGCAACTGAAACAACAGCCCCAAGTCGGTGTGGCCATCGCGCGCCGGCGCTACGGCAACACCGAGGCGGTCTCGCCAGGAGGGGGTTGCATTCGCCGTCACCCGTTGATTCTCTCAGGCACCGGGGACAGCGACGGCCGGTGCGCAGGAATTCATCGCGCACCAGCCGTCAAGAATGGTTGCTTAGTACCAGTCGGTCGCTTGCGAGTGACCCCATGCGCCGCAGGGTGAGCCATAGACGGCATCGATGTACTGCAGGCCCCAAATGATCTGAGTCGTGGCATTGGTTGCCCAGTCATCGGCAACCGTGGCCATCTTGTCGCCAGGCAGTGATTGCGGAATGCCGTAGGCGCCAGAATCCGGATTCTCGGCGAGGGCGTTCCAGCCGGACTCCTTGTTCCACAGTGATTCCAGGCAGGAGAACTGGTCGCTTCCCCAGCCGTAGTCGTTGAGCGCGATTGAAGCGGCTGTCGCGCGGGCGCCGTCTGGCGTGTTCGCGGCTGCCGCGGCGGCGGCCGCTTCTTCTGCTGCGGCTGCTTCTGCGGCAGCGGTGGCGGCAGCGGCCTGCTCGGCTGCGATGCGTTCCTGGGTGGCGACCACGTCAGCGCGGAGGGCGGCGGTGGCAGCGATCACCCGCTCGGTCTCGGTCGTGATCTGCTCGGTCTTGATGGTGAGGGCCTGTGCTGGCACACCCGTCAGGGTGAGCGCGTTCGCAATATCGGCGCGGAGCTCTTGTGAGTTCACGGTGAGGGTGGCAACGGAAATTTTGGCCGCATCGAATTCAGCGTTGGCCATTCCGGCATCAGCGATCGCCGCCTCGGCGGTATTGATGGCGACGTGAAGGTCAGCGAGCTTTTCGGCGGGCAACATTTGCTTTGTCGCGGACGGCACGATGGCCGCAGCAACGGCAGGCGCTGATGCGCCAAGCACGCCAATGGCAACCAGAGCGCCAACCAGAGCGAAGCTGGCGGTGCGCTTTGACGGAGCGTGACGGTGGGAATGAGGGGTGGGAGAGAAGAAAGGCATGACAAGAAATTCTGTGTCGGAACCACCGACTCTCGGTGGCAGAGCGCGTCGCTGTGCCCATGCGGAGAAGCGTCTGGCTTTCGGGTGCCCAGGCTTGTGGCGGCGCGATGTGTCATTCGGGGTGACACCTGAGCAACCTTGAGTGTCGGATCTGGGCAAAACTGATGAAAACCCTGGACAACGCATGAGTGCGAGGGCTTATCGGCAGTGCACGGAGCTCACAGTGCATCCCGATTTCAACCCCACAAGCAATTCGTTATGGTTCCGTTATTTCGGCGTAATCGCGGACAGAATCCGCATGCCGGACGTTGATTTAGGCACACCGAAAAGGTAGTGTTTTCGGCATGCCTAAAAATGTTCAGGGTCGAATGTGCCGATGGGGTGCTCTGATCGCACTCGGCGCGCTCGCGGGGGCTGTCACGGCGTGTGCAGCGCCCGGTGATGAGACAGGCGATCGCCCCGTTGTCATTGCCACGTTCAGTGTTTTGGCTGACATTGCCAGCGAAATCGGCGGCGAACACATCGACGTTCGTTCAATTACCAAGGTTGGTGCCGAGATCCACGGCTATGAGCCCACGCCGGGAGACATCAGGCAGGGCGCAGACGCCGACCTCATTATTGAGAACGGATGGGGGCTCGAGGCCTGGTTCGATCAGTTCGTCACCGACCTCGATGCGCCGGTGGTCACCCTCACCGACGGACTCACCCCGATCGACATCACGAGCGATGCCTATGCGGGCAAACCCAATCCGCACGCCTGGATGAGTCCGTCCAACGTGCAGCACTTCGCTGCCGTGCTTGCTGACGAGTTCGCACAGCTCGACCCCGAGCATGCGGCCGATTTCGAACGCAACGCCGCCGCCTACTCCGCCGAACTTGAGCAGGTGCATACCGAGCTCATTGACGCGCTCGCCACGATCCCCGCCGCACAACGCACGCTCGTGACATGTGAGGGGGCGTTTAGCTATTTGACCCGTGACGCCGGCCTCGCCGAGATCTACATTTGGCCAGTCAACGCGGAACAGCAGGTGACACCGCAACGTCTCGCTGCCGTGATCGAGGCGGTCGAAACGCATGACATCCCCGCCGTCTTTTGCGAGTCGACGGTGTCAGAACGTCCCATGCTGCAGGTGGTGTCAGCGACCGATGCGCGCTTCGGTGGCACGCTCTACGTCGACTCCCTTTCGCTTGATGATGGCCCGGTGCCGACCTACCTCGATCTGATCCGACATGACGTTGCCGTCATTGTAGACGCGCTCGCGGGAGGCCTGCGATGACCCTCGCCATTGACGTCACAAACGTGTCAGTGCATTACGGCGACACCATCGCGCTCGATGGTGTCGACCTGCAGGTGGAGCACGGAACCGTCACCGGCCTGATCGGCATGAATGGTTCCGGAAAATCCACGCTCTTTCGCACGATTATGGGCGTTACCAACCCGGCCACCGGTTCCGTACGCATCGATGGGGAAACTCCACAGGCGGCGCGTGCGTCGGGAGCTGTTGCCTACGTTCCGCAGGCGGAAGAGGTGGACTGGTCGTTTCCGGTCAGCGTCCACGACGTGGTGATGATGGGCCGCTACGGCAGGCAGGGCATTCTGCGTCGCGCGTCGCGCGCCGACCGCGCCGCTGTCGATGTCGCGATTGACCGCGTCGGGCTCACTGATTTGGCCCGTCGCCAAATTGGGCGGCTGTCTGGTGGGCAGAAAAAGCGTGCGTTTGTCGCTCGGGCGATCGCGCAGGATGCTCGCGTTCTTCTGCTCGACGAGCCGTTCGCCGGCGTCGATAAGCCCTCTGAAGCCATGATCACCCGCGTGCTGATTGAGCTTGCGGGGGAGGGGCGCGGCGTCATCGTGTCTACACACGACCTTGCGGGGCTCCCCGATCTCGCCCAAGACGTGGTGCTGTTGCGCAACCGCGTGCTGTTTCACGGAGATGTTGCCGAGGGGCTGGAACCACGGATTCTGGCGCGCGCCTTTGGTTGGGAGGAAAGCGCATGAGTTGGCTTGGCTTCTTGCTCGAACCGTTTCAGTTCGAGTTCATGTTGCGTGCGTATGGCGCAACGGTGCTCGCCGCCGTCGTGTGTGCGCTGCTGTCGTGCTGGCTGGTGCTGATCGGCTGGTCGCTTATGGGCGACGCGGTGTCACATGCGGTGCTTCCCGGCGTGGTGCTTGCCTACTTTTTTGGGGCACCATTCGCGATTGGCGCACTGGTATTCGGTCTGCTGGCCGTCGCGCTCATCGGCGTGATTCGTGACACGAGTCGTATTAAGGAGGACGCCGCGATCGGCATCGTCTTCACGACGCTCTTCGCGCTCGGGCTCGTGCTGGTGTCGATTATCCCGAGCCAGACCGACCTCGGCCACATCATCTTTGGCAACATTCTGGGTGTTTCCGACGCCGACCTGCTGCAGATCGGCATCCTGGCCGTCGTCGCTATCGCGGTCTTGCTGGTTAAGCGGCGCGACCTCACGCTGTTCGCATTCGACCCGGCACACGCGTTTGCGATTGGGTTGCGACCCCGCGTACTCGGGGCGCTGTTGCTCGGTGTGCTCGCGCTGACGAGTGTTGTTGCGCTCCAGGTGATCGGTGTCGTGCTCGTGGTGGCGATGCTGATCATTCCTGGCGCGACCGCCTACCTCCTGACCGATCGATTCGGCCGCATGCTGTGGATCGCGCCGCTGCTCGGCGCGATCGCCGCGGTGGTTGGTATCACCCTCAGTTACTACCTCGACGCGGCTTCCGGCGCCCTGGTTGTGCTCACCCAGGGCACCATTTTTGCCATCGTCTACCTCTTCAGCCCCACGCAGGGCGTGGTTCCGCGGCTCATCACCCGCCAACGCCACGCCGCCCGCGCCGCGCGCTAGCGCCGTGCGCGTCGGAGGTCGGCGCGGGTACCGGGCGCAGGTTCCGCGCCGTCAACAGCCGGGTCATCCGGCTGCTCGGCACGCGCCAGCTTTGACGGCCACCAGATAGCGGGGCCAATGTCGTATGTGAGCGCCGGAACCAAAAGGGTGCGCACCACGAAGGTGTCAAGTAGCACGCCGAACGCGACGATAAACGCGAGCTGCACGAGGAACAGAATCGGAATCACCGACAGTGCCGCGAATGTTGCCGCCAGCACAAGACCAGCCGACGTGATTACGCCGCCGGTGATCGCAAGGCCGCGCAGCACGCCGTGTCTGGTGCCGTGTTTGACGGATTCTTCGCGCACACGCGTCATCAGGAAGATGTTGTAATCGATGCCGAGCGCGACCAAGAACACGAAGCCAAACAGCGGAACCGCCGCATCGGCACCGGGGAAGTCAAAGATGCCGTTGAAGACCAGCGCAGAAACACCCATCGCAGTGCCAAACGACAACACCGTCGTGAGGATCAGCAACACCGGTGCGACCACCGCGCGCAACAACACCATCAGGATCAACAGAATCACGACGAGGATCAACGGGATGATCAGGTTGCGGTCGTGGATCGACGCGTCATCCGTGTCGATCCTTGTCGCTGTCACGCCGCCGACAAGGGCGTCTGTACCGTCGAGCTGGGTGCGGAGATCGCGCACGGTTGCGGCCGCGGCTGTCGAGTCGGCGGCATCGGTCAGTGTCGCCTGCAGGAGGACGTGACCGTCAACAACGGTCGGCGCCGGCGGTTCGGTGCCGGGAGGGCCCTGCGCGACGATGCCATCAGCGGTGACGGTGGCGGAACCCGTGACCGAGTCCTTCGCCGAGATCGAAACACTCGAGACGCCGTCGTGGGTTAGCAGAATATCGGCGACCTGCTGCTGTTTCGCCTCGGGAGTGAGAACGTAGGTGGGGCTGCCGGAACCACCGGGGAAGTGCTCGCCGAGGGCGGCTTGGCCGTCGCGCGCCTCAGAAGCGCCGAGCACGAGCTCAGACTGCGCAACACCGTCAGCCTTGAGCTGTGTGATGCCGACAGCTCCCATGAGGAGGACAAGCGTCGTGGCGACCCAGATCGCGCGTGGACGCTTGCGCACCAGGCGGGCAAGGCCCGCCCACAGGCCCTTCTGCGGCATGCCGTGCTCCGCCTCAACCACATCAGGCTCGAAGCGTGGGCGGCGCGGCCAGAACACCGCGCGACCGAACGTGAAGAGCAGCGAAGGCAGGAGGGTGAGCGCCGCGAGCATCGCAAACACAATGCCGAGGGCGGCGACGGGGCCCAGCGTGCTGTTGGATTTCAGATCGCTCAGCAGCAGGCACAGCAGACCGGCGATCACCGTGCCACCAGACGCGAGAATCGGTTCCACTGATCCCTTCCAGGCGCGCAGCGTCGCCTGCCATTTGTCTTCTGTGGTGCGCAGTTCTTCGCGGAAGCGCGAGACGAACAGGAGCGAGTAGTCGGTTGCTGCGCCGATCACGAGGATAAACAGGATGCCCTGGGTTTGGCCGCTGAGCAGGAGCACGCCCCATTTCGCGAGCCACCACACCGTGAGAAGTGCGACACAGAGGGCGAAAAGGCTCGTGGAGAGCACGACGACCGGCAACAGGAGTGAGCGGTAGACAAGGATCAGAATCACGAAAACAGCGAGGAGCGCGACGCCGAGCAGGAGCCCATCAATGCCGGCGAATCCCGCGACGAGGTCGGCGGTGAATCCGGCTGGACCGGTGATAGCAACGGCCACGCCGTCGGCAACGTCGGTCTTGAGTTGTGCGCTGAGCGCGGTGACGGCGTCGCCGATGTCGCTGTCTGCGTCGATCGGGATGAACGCCTGGGCGGCCTTGCCGTCTTCTGAGGGGATTGCGGGGGAGAGGTTGGCGTTCACGCCCTCCACGGTTGGCGCCTTATCAAGTGCTGCGGTGATGCTGTCGAGCTGAGCGTCGGTGAGGGTGCTGTCGCTTGTGAAGATCGCGATGGCGGGAATAGCGTTCTCGCCGCTGAAGTCGGCAAGCACTTTCTGTACGGCGGTGGCATCGGCCGAATCGGGGAGGTAGGCGGTGGAGTCATTCGAGGAAACCTCATCGACCTTGCCGAACAGCGGCCCACCGAGACCAGCGCCGGTGAACCACGCGAGGATCAACAATGCAGGGATGAGGATGCGCAACCATCGCTTTGGCTTGGACATGTTCTCTCGATTCTTTCCTGAGTTGCGCGATTGTCTCGCCTAACAGATTGCTAGCCTAGCAAGAAATAATATTCGCGAGTGAACGGATAAGCTAGACCCATGGAAGTGGAAGAAGGGGTATCGGGAGCGAGCATTTATCGCCTCGATGCGAGCGACCCTGACGGTCGACTCGTTGACCGCTCCGCCATGTCTGCCGAAGACATCACGCAGGTCAGTGAAGTGATGCAGGCGCTCGGCGCGCTGCGCTCGGCTGAGCAGCGGATTTCCGAAGCGTCGCGCCGGTACATGAAGCTCAACGACACCGACATGCGAGCACTGCACTTTCTCGCGGCATGCCTGCACACCGATACGGTCGCTACCCCTGGTTCCATCTCCGCGCACTTGGGGATCTCAACAGCGTCGACAACCAAGCTTCTTGACCGCCTCGAAGCCGGTGGACACGTCACGCGCTCCGCGCACCCCACCGATCGCCGTGCCCTCGCGATCAGTATCACGCCCGAAACCCACGAGGCCGCGATGCAGTCAGTCGGCCGCCAGCACGCGAAGCGCGTGCCCTCCGTGATGCGCCTCACTCCTGCCGAGCGCCAGGTCGTGATCGACTTCCTTCGCGGCATGGCCGCCGACCTCGACGCGCCTGAAGCGTAAGCAGTCGCACTAAACGACAATCGGCCCCGGTATTCAAAGCCGGGGCCGTTCGTAAAATACTTCCGCTTAGCGGTAGTTGACGTATTGCAGGTCGACGTCGAGGTCGGCTGCCTTGAGCAGGCGCTGCACCTCCTGCAGGTCGTCGCGGCTCTTCGAGCTCACACGCAGTTCGTCGCCCTGGATCTGGCTCTTGACGCCCTTGGGGCCCTCATCGCGAATGATCTTGCCGATCTTCTTGGCGTTCTCCTGAGAGATGCCTTCCTTCAGGGTCGACGTGATGCGCACCTCCTTGCCGGAAGCGAGGGGTTCACCCGAGTCGAGGCTCTTCAGCGAGATGCCGCGCTTGATGAGCTTGGTCTGGAAAACGTCGAGGATGGCGTTTGCGCGCTCTTCGGAGTTTGCCTTAATGATGATCGAGTCGCCGCTCCAGTCGATCGCGGCATCGGTGCCCTTGAAGTCGTAGCGCTGCTCGACTTCCTTCTTCGCCTGGTTCAGAGCGTTGTCTGCCTCTTGGCGGTCGATCTTGGAGACGATGTCAAATGAGGAGTCAGCCATACCCACATGTTATCGGGGTGGGAGAAGAATGCACCTGAGGCCGTCGCGCTTGTAAGCGTTTCCACAATCACAATCTGGAAACAGCCTGATTATTTAGCGCTCTTTCCTGTTGCGCATCCGGGCGAAGGGTGTGCATACTGTAAGCGCTTGCAATCACACATCGCCAGGGCAACGTCGGCCGGCACTAGCCTCTGACACCCCGGGCCCACCAACGTAGAGAGGCAACACCAATGATGGTGAATAAGAAGGGCGCCCTTGCATTCGGCGCACTGCTCGCAACGAGCGCATTGCTGGCTGGCTGCTCCGGTTCCGCGAACCCCGCCGACACCGCGAAGCCGGGAGAGACCACGGAAGCAGGCTCCTCGAGCGAAAACACGCTCGTTGTGTGGGTTGACGCTGAGCGCGTCGACGCGCTGCAGGGTGCCGCTGACGCATACGAAGAGAAGACCGGCATCAAGGTCGACCTCGTTGGTCGTGACAACAACACGATCAAGGATGACTTCATCCAGCAGGTTCCGACCGGTAAGGGTCCGGACATCACCATGGGTGCGCACGACTGGGCTGGCGAGCTCGCCACCAACGGTGTCGTGGCTCCCCTCGAGCTCGGTGACTCGGCAGCTGACTACCTCGATGTCGCACTGAAGGCAGCAACCTACGACGGAACCGTCTACCTGCTTCCGTACGCCGTGGAGAACATTGCTCTGCTGCGTAACGCTGACATCGCTCCGAACGCCGCAACCTCGTTCGACGACATGATCGCAACGGGAACGGCCGCTGGCCTGACCCAGCCGTTCGTCGTCGAGCAGGGCGCAGAGGGTAACCCCTACCACCTGTACCCGTTCCAGACGGCATTCGGCGCTCCGGTCTTCGGCCTGGACGCTGAGGGCGGTTACGACCCGACCAAGCTCGAGCTCGGCTCGGCTGGCGGCACCGAGTTCGCTAACTGGCTGTCGGCACAGGGCAAGAACGGTACCGGCGCGCTGAACACCGACATCGACGGTGCCATCGCGAAGGAAAACTTCCTCTCGGGCAAGTCGGCGTACTGGCTGACCGGCCCGTGGAACGTGGGCGCAGCTGTTGATGCTGGCATCAACGTTGCCGTCGACGCGATCCCCAGCCCGACCGCGAACCCGGCTCAGCCGTTTGCTGGCGTCAAGGGCTTCTTCGTCTCGAGCGAGTCGAAGAACAAGGTTGCCGCTAACGACTTCCTGGTGAACTACATCGGTACCGCTGACGTTCAGCTCGAGCTGTTCAAGGCAGGCAACGTTCTTCCTGCACTGACCGCAGCAGCAGAAGAAGCATCGGCTGACCCGATCGTCGCTGGCTTCGCAGCCGCTGGTGCTGACGCTGTTCCGATGCCCGCTGTTCCCGCTATGGGCGCCGTGTGGCAGTACTGGGGTATCGCTCAGGCTGAAATCATCAACGGTGGCGACCCCGCAACGGTATGGGCAAAGCTCGTATCGGATGTTGCAGCAGCCATCAAGTAATTAACCTGTGGGTGCGGCGCTCGCGTCGCACCCACACTTTTCTTTCGCACGGGGAAGGGCCAGCCGGATGACCACGGAGGCGCCAGTCGAGCCACCGGTTCGACGTACCAAACAGCAGCGTCGTGCCGCACATATTGCGGAACACGCAAGTGGCAGCATGTGGGCCGTCGTCGCGAAGCTCGCGCTCCTCGGCATCGTTGACGCGATCGCGGTTTACGCGCTGATCGTCCTCATCGGATACCAGCAGTGGGGCGTTGCTACCCTCGTCGCCGCAGTCACGATCCTCGTCAACTGGATCTACTTCAGCCGAGGCAAACTGCCCGCCAAGTACCTCGTTCCTGGCGTTATCTTCCTCCTGATCTTCCAGGTGTTCGTGCTCGGTTACACCGGCTACATTGCGTTCACCAACCAGGGCACCGGCCACAGCCTCAACAAAGACCAGGCGATCAGCTCGCTGATGGCAACGTCGTTGGAACGCGTCGAAGACTCCGCCACCTATGACGTCACGGTCGTGGAGAGTGGCGCGGGCGAATTGGGCCTTTTAGTCACCGACCCAGACGGCGATGTGTGGGTCGGAACCAATGAGACCGGTCTTGAGGAAGTCTCAGGCGCGACGATGGAGAATGGCAAGGCCGTCGCCGTCGACGGCTGGACGAGCCTGAAGTTCGGCGACGTCGTTAACCGTTCTGACGAACTCGAAGCACTATCAATTCCGCTTTCTGATGACCCGAACGATGGCGCGCTGCGCAGCCCCGATGGTTCCAAGGGGTACCTCTACACGTCGACCCTGACCTACGACCCGGTCGCTGACACGATGACGAATGCGGATGGCATTGTCTTCGCAGACAACGGAACCGGATCCTTCACGGCAGATGATGGTTCCGTTCTCGTTCCTGGCTGGACAGTCGGCGTTGGCTTCGATAACTTCATTCGCGCCGTCACCGATCAGCGGCTCGCGCAGCCGCTGATGTACGTCACCGCGTGGACCTTCGCCTTCGCGATCCTGTCGGTGGCAACCACGTTCTTCCTCGGCCTCTTCCTCGCGATCGTGTTCAACGACATGCGCATGAAGGGTCGCAAGATCTACCGCTCGCTCATGATTCTGCCGTACGCGGTGCCGTCGTTCCTGTCGGCGCTGGTGTGGGCGGGCATGATGAACCAATCGTTCGGATTCATTAACGAAGTCCTGTTTGGCGGCGCGGATATACCGTGGCTGACCGATCCGTGGCTTGCTAAGGTGTCGATCCTGATCGTGAACCTGTGGCTTGGCTTCCCGTACATGTTCCTGGTGTGCATGGGCGCGTTGCAGTCCATCCCGGAGGATGCCCTGGAAGCGGCGAAGATGGACGGCGCGAAGCCCTGGGCGATCTTCCGCCTGATCAAGCTGCCGCTGTTGCTTGTCAGTGTCGCGCCGCTGCTGATCGCGTCGTTCGCGTTCAACTTCAACAACTTCAACGTGATCTACATGCTCACCAACGGTGGCCCGCGCGATACGGCGGCACCGATCCCCGTGGGCTTCACGGACATCCTGATCTCGATGGTCTACAAGGTTGCCTTCACCGGGCAGACCCGTGATTACGGCCTTGCGAGTGCCTACTCGATTCTGATCTTCGTCATCGTCGCCGTGATCTCGATCATTGCGTTCCGTCGCACGAAGAGCCTGGAGGAGCTGAACTAATGTCCACCACAGCAGTTCCCACCGATATCTCCACGATCCCGACGAAGCGACCCTTCAAGTTCGGTCGCTGGTTTACCGAGACCGGGTGGCGCCACATCGTCGGCGTCGTCATGGTGATCTTCTCGCTCTTCCCGATCATCTTCGTGATCTCTTCGTCGCTGAACCCGAACGGCACCCTCACCGGCTCCAACGCGCTGTTCTCGACGATCGGACTCGACAGCTATCTGCGCATTCTGAATGACCCGCAGGTTCCGTTCATGCAGTGGTTTGGCAACACGTTGCTTGTCGCTGGCATTACGAGCGTCGCAACGGTCTTCCTCGGCGCCCTCGCTGCCTACGCGTTCTCACGCATGCGGTTCCAGGGGCGTCGCGTCGGGCTGATGTCTATCGTGATCGTGCAGATGTTCCCGCAGATTCTGGCCGTCGTCGCCATCTTCTTGCTGATGTCGACGCTCGGTGAGTGGTTTCCCGCGATCGGCCTGAACACGCATGCCGGACTGATCCTGGTGTACCTCGGTGGCGCCCTCGGCGTGAACACGTACCTCATGTACGGCTTCTTCAACACGGTGCCGAAAGACATCGACGAAGCGGCGAAGATTGACGGTGCCAGCCACGCGCGCATCTTCTTTACGATCATTCTGCGTCTGGTTGCTCCGATCCTCGCTGTCGTTGCCCTGCTCAGCTTCATCGCAACCGTCAACGAGTTTGTGGTGGCGTCCGTCATTCTGACCGACAAGGAGGCGCAGACCCTCGCTGTTGGTCTCACGCAGCTCGTGTCGAACCCGCGCTATGCCGACTGGTCGGCGTTCTCCGCCGGCGCCGTGATGGCGGCTCTTCCCGTTGTCGCGCTCTTCCTCTTCCTGCAGAAGTACATCGTCGGTGGTCTGACCGCCGGTGCGGTCAAGTAAGCATCCGATGAAGCGCACTGTCGCCGCGGGGGCCATTCTGGCTCTCGCAGCGCTGTCATTAGCGGCATGTTCATCGACCGACGAGACGACCCGCAGCGATGTCGGTGTGCAACTCTTTCAAATGCCGTGGACGGCCATCGCCGATGAGTGCGAGTCAACCCTTGGCCCCGCCGGCTATGGCTGGGTGCTGACGTCTCCGCCGCAGGAGAGCATCACGGGCGACGAATGGTGGGTGTCGTATCAGCCGGTCAGCTATCAGCTCGACTCCCGACTCGGTACGCGCGATGAGTTCGCCGACATGGTGAAGCGGTGCGATGCGGTCGGTGTCGGAATCATCGCCGATGCCGTGATCAACCACATGTCGGGTCAGAGCGCGCCGGGCACAGGCTTTGCTGGCAGCGCCTACGAACACGACTCGTACCCTGGTCTTTACGAACCCGCTGACTTCCACGATTGCGGACTCACCGGCGACAACGACATCCGCAACTATCGCGACCGCGCCCAGGTACAGACGTGCGAACTCGTCAACCTCGCCGACCTCGACACCTCTGCACCGCACGTGCGCGCGACGATCGTGGCCTACCTGAACGACCTGCTGTCGCTGGGTGTCGACGGCTTCCGCATTGATGCAGCCAAACACATTGCGGCGACCGATGTTGAAGCTATCGTCGCCGAACTGCCAGCAAACACCACCATCATGAGCGAAGTGATCCGCGGATCAGGCGAGCCCGTCCTGCCCGAGGAATACCTGGGTGCGGGCAGCGTCTTCGAGTTCACCTACGCTCGCGACCTGGGCATTCAGTTTGTCTCCGGCAGCTTTACTGAACCCGATCTGAGCAACGAACGCCCGCAGCACGTTCCGTCTGATCAGGCCATCGTCTTCGTCGACAACCACGACACCGAACGCGGCGAAGCACAAATCACCTACCGCGACGGCGACGCGTATGCGATGGCGAACGTCCTGATGCTGGCTGATGACTACGGCACTCCCGTCGTCTACTCCGGTTACGCGTTCTCTGACCGTGATGCGGGGGCAAAAACAACGGCGAGCGGAACCATTGAACCGGTTGGTTGCGCCGAGGGCGCGCATGGTCCGCAGGACTTTGCGGATGGCGACCGCACGTGCATTCATGTGTGGGATGCGATTGCCCCCATGGTGGCATTCCGGATCGCCGTGGGAGAAGCGCCGCGTCTTCCCGGAGTGATGGTGGACGACGCGTACGCCTTCGAACGCGAGGGGAGGGGCGCTGTCGCCGTTAACCAGGGCGAGTCCGAGGCGACGCTCACCCTGCCCACCACGATGCCTGACGCAACCTACTGCGATGTCCTGGTTCCGGAGTGCGCTGTTACCGTCACCGTGGACAATGGCACAGCCACGTTTACTCTGGCTGCCGGCCAGAGTTCCGCGATCCATGTTGAGGCCGTCGCCCGTTGAGCGGCGTGGTCTCGTTGTCACTCATTACGCTGGGCACGACGAAAGGTTAGGAGCACCGTGACGAATCTGCTGCCCCACCATGATGGTTCCGATCTCTACGTTTCGACGCAGGCGCCCACGCTCGGCGACACCGTGCACGTGCGTGTGCGCGTGCCACAGGGGTATGGACCGCTGGCCGCGGTGCGCACCCGATCTAACCCCGACCACGAGCCGCGGTGGAGCGAGGCCGCGTTGATCTCGAGTGCTGACGGCTGGGACTGGTGGCAGGCCGAGATTGTGGTGGAGAACCCGCGGCACGGCTACCGCTTCCTCTTTATTCACGTCGACGGTTCCGTCACGACGCTCAACCAGTCGGGCATGCACATGGGGGAGACGCTCGACGCAGAAGACTTCGCGTTCGTCACGACGCCGGCTCCGCCCACGTGGCTGAACCAAGCGGTGATGTACCAAATCTTCCCGGACCGCTTCGCGCGCTCGGCGCAGGCCGACACGCATGAGACGCCGGAGTGGGCCATCCCGGCGGCCTGGGATGCCCCTGTCGACCCGGTGCTGCCCGGCCGTTCGCAGCAGTTCTATGGCGGTGACCTGGACGGCATCATCGAGCACCTTGATCACCTCGAAAATCTCGGCGTCACGCTCCTCTACCTGACCCCGGTATTTCCTGCGGCATCCAACCACCGATACGACGCGTCCAGCTTCTTGTCCGTCGATCCGCTGCTCGGCGGCGACGATGCCTACCGGCGGCTCATTGATGCCGTGCACGCCCGCGGCATGCGCATCATTGGCGACCTGACCAGCAACCACTCAGGCGACCGCCACGAATGGTTCCGCGCCGCCTACGGCAACCCGGATGCGCCGGAAAGCGACTTTTACTACTTCACCAACGCCGACAACACCGAATATGCGACGTGGATGGGCGCGCAGACGCTGCCGAAGTTCAACTGGGCATCGACGGAACTGCGCCGACGCTTCATCGAGGGCGAGGATTCGGTCGTCGCGCACTGGCTGAAACAGCCGTTCGGCATCGACGGTTGGCGCGTTGACGTTGCCAACATGACCGGTCGCTACGGTGACATTGACCTTAACGCCGACGTGCGACAGACCCTGTTGCGCACGGTGCAGGCAACGAACCCGGATGCGATTTTGCTCGGTGAATCCACGAACGACGCGACAAGCGACCTGCAGGGTGACGCTTGGCACGGCGCGATGACGTATCCGTCGTTCACCCGCCCGGTATGGGGCTGGCTGAGCGCCCCCGCCGGCACGCCGTGGCTCTCATACGACGGCGAAGAGCTCACTGAGCCATGGTTCTTCACGCAGCCGATCGGTGGCATTCCGCGCTACACGGCACGCGACGTCGCCACGGCGATGACCCGCTTCACCGCAGGCATCCCGTGGCGTGTGCGCCTCGGCAACATGCTGCCGCTCGACACCCACGACACCGCCCGCTTTGAGCAGAATGCGGCTGACGGAACCATGCCGCTGGCGGTGGGACTCTCGCTCACGGTGCCCGGGGTTCCGGTGGTATTCGCAGGCGACGAGTTCGCGTTGACCGGTGCCGATGGCGAGAGCAGCCGCACCCCGATTCCGTGGGGAACGGAGTCTGACCCCGCGATCGCCGAACGCATCGCCCTGTATCGCGAGCTGATTGCCCTCCGCCACGCGCATCCGGCGTTGCAGACCGGCGGCATGCGGTTCGTGCACGTCGACGATGAGGCGCTCGTGTTTGTTCGTGAGAGCGCCGCCGAGACGATGCTCGTCGTGGCGAGCCGGGGTGACCTGTCTGTCGAGCTCGACGCTGTTCTCCTTCCCGGTGCATCGCACGCCCAGGCGCTCTTCGGCGACGTGACCCTCGCCACCGCAACCGATGGTTCCGTTCTCCTGGAAGCCGAGGGCCCCGCGTTCGCGCTCTGGTCACTCCCCGGCGTGCGCACCGCTTAACCCTCTCTCCGCCGCGAAACACAATTTGGTCGGCGAAACACTGCCGCGCCGCATGTTTCTCGCCGACCAAATTGTGTTTCGCGTGAACCCACGTGTGGGGGCGCGACAAAATTGATGGACTTCCACGCGGGTCTCGGCCACACTGTGTGCCATGGGATCAGCGTTGACCACCATCGGATTACCCGTCGCCCTCGGCATCATCATGTTCGGCCTGGGCCTCAGCCTCACACCGCGCGACTTTGCACGCGTCGTGAAGCAGCCAAAAGCTGTCTTCCTGGCGCTGCTGTGCCAACTCATTCTGCTGCCTGCGATCTGTTTCGGGCTCGTGCTGTTGTTTCAGCTGCCGCCCGTGTTGGCCGTCGGCATGATGATGCTTGCGGCATCGCCTGGCGGAACCACGGCGAACCTTTATAGTCACCTGTTCCGCGGCGACGTGGCGCTGAACATTTCGCTTACGGCCGTCAACTCGGTCATCGCCGTTGTGACGTTGCCGCTCATCACAAATCTCGCCATCATGTACTTCCAGCCGTTCGACGACCAGCTCGGTATGCAGTGGTCGAAGGTCATCGAAGTCTTCGCCATTGTGCTGTTGCCCGTGGTGCTCGGCATGATCGTGCGGCACTTCGCTCCCGGCTTCGCGAAGCGCACCGACCGAGCCGTGCGCATCGTCTCGATGCTCGTGCTGGTCATTGTGATTGCCGGCGCCGTCGCCAGTAACTGGCAGCTGCTGGTCGACAACGTCGGCGCGCTCGCCGGAATCACGATCGTGTTCTGCATCATCAGCCTCGCCGTCGGCTATCTGGTTCCGCGCCTGGCGCGCGTCGGCAAACGCCAGTCGATCGCGGCGTCGTTTGAGATTGGTATTCACAACGCCACCCTCGCGATCGTCATCGCGCAAACCGTGATGGGCTCGATGGAGCTCAGCCTCCCCGCCGCTGTCTATGGCGTGCTGATGTTCTTCATCGCATTCGCTTTCGGCTTCGTCATTCGCGATCGCAACGCTGAGGCGGTAGCTGAGGCGCCGACGGCCGTGACGGAGGGTGCCGATGCGCCGTACACCTCATAGACTCAGCGAATGCAGGCTTTGACCGAAGCGGACGTCGCTCATGCGCTCCGCAACGCCACCGCAGAGGAAGTGAAGCACCTCACCGTGCCGATTGGTTTCTATATTGCCGATTGGGATCACCAAGACTTCTACGCGTGGGCGGATCCGCGGCACGCGGGCCGCGGATATCTCATTGTGCAGACGGGCGCGGAGGCAACCGGCATCGTATTGCGCCGCGCCGACGGTCACTCACGGGCGCGGTCGGCCCTCTGCAACATCTGCCACACGATGCAACCGGGAGATCAAGTTGCCATGTTCACTGCACGTAAGGCTGGGCAAGCGGGGGAGCGTGGCGACAGTATCGGAACCATGATGTGCGCAGATTTGTCGTGTCACGATAACGTGCGGCTGGCGGCTCCGCTTGCTCCAGGTGAAGTGCGAGCGAGTGTCGACCGCCGCATCGACTCCACCCGCATGCGCGCCGAGAATCTGGTTGCGCAGGTGCTGTAATGACCGCCGATGTCATCGTCATTGGAGATGCGCTCATCGATGAACTGCGCGATGAGCGCAGCGTGCGTGAGTTCGTCGGCGGCGCTGCCCTGAACGTTGCCGTGGGCCTTGCCCGACTCGGGCATTCCGTTGCGCTCATCGCCATGGTCGGAGATGACGCCGACGGCGACCGCGTGCGCACCTACCTGCAGACGTTCGGGGTCTCGCTGATCGCGACCCGATCACCACTCGGTACCGCGCGGGCCGTGAGTGAACGAGTCAATGGTGAGCCGACATACGCGTTCAATAACGCCTCACGGCGGCGCTCGATCGTCTTCGGCGATGCGGAGCGCGCGGCCATCGCCGCCGCACGCGGCGTGGTGGTGAGCTGTATGGCCCTTGACGATCCCGCGCAGGTCGACGGTCTGCGCGCCGCACTCGATGGTTCCGACGCTGACCTCTTCATCGACCCCAACCCGCGAGCCGGAATGATGCGCGACCTCGATGAGTTTGTGCGCGGCTTTGACAGGCTCCTTGCCCGCGCAAAACTCGTGAAGGTTGGCGACGACGACACCGAGCTGCTGTACGGATCCGGAGTGGAACCAGTGCGCGGCTGGTTGCGTGAGCGCGGCATTCCCGTGGTGGTCTCCACCCGTGGCCGCGGCGGTGCACGTGTCGACACCGCAGATGCCGTGGTTGAGCGTGGCATCGCGCACATGCCCGGGCAGGTCGTTGACACGATGGGGGCAGGGGACGCGGTGCTGGCGGCGATGGTGTCGTGGGTGCTGACCGCGCCAGAGCCCATCGATTGGGCGGCCGGTCTCGAGCGTGCCATGGATGTTGCAGCTGCCACTGTGCGCCACGAAGGAGCACTGTTGCAAATACCGGCTCAACCTGGCGAAAGTTACGACAAGATCGAGACGTAATCGTCGAGGGAACGGTGATCGTGCGCGGGTGAGAATCGATGACACTCGCGGGTAACGTGGTCGATTTTTTCCTCAGGCTTTGGCAGGGTAGTATCAATAATCGCGTCTCCGGTCGGCTGTACAAGTCGGACGGGGGTGCACCTGGCAAGTTACCCAAGCGGCCAAAGGGAGCTGACTGTAAATCAGCCTGCATTGCATTCGGGGGTTCGAATCCCTCACTTGCCACCAAACGAAGAAGACCCTGACGCATGTCAGGGTCTTCTTCGTTTATCCGGCGCTGGGGATTCGAACAGCGGTGCGTAGCACCGCGTAGTTCGATGGGCCCACAGCACAGAGGCTCCGCGCGCCATGCAATGGCGTGTGGAGGAGTGCTGGGGACCCTCACTTGCCACCAAACGAAGAAGACCCTGACGCATGTCAGGGTCTTCTTCGTTTATCCGGCGCTTTCGCCGTTGTTACCCAGCTCTTCCTTGGCTGCTGCGCCTTCGTGCTAACCTCGCGCGCGTTGTCATACTTACCTGGATGATGCTGGAGCGCATGGTGCAGGCAGACTTTCTAGGCTTGATGGGGCAAAATCTTGCATATAGGGGGCCAACATCATGACAACGCCATCGTCCACGGAGCCAGAGTCTACGCGGCGCGGTCGGCCAAAAGCGGCTGCCAAGCGCATCTTCCATGAGGTCAATACGCCCTATGGCGTGCACCCCGCACTGATCCCCGGAATCGGTGTGGACGACACCGGCCGCAAGTTCAGCACGAACTGGTGGGTGTTCGTCATTACCGCCGCTTTCGCGGTCGGTTTCGTTGTGTGGGGTCTCACCGACACCGTCGGCATGGGCACATTCGCAACCACCGCACTCAACGGAATCTCCTCCGGGTTCGGGTGGCTGTTCTCCCTGCTGACGATTGCCGTTTTCTTCTTCATGCTCATTGTCTCGATCGGCCAACGTGGCCGCATCGTGCTCGGTGCGGATGACGAGAAGCCGGAATTCTCCACCATCTCCTGGGTTGCCATGCTGTTCTCCGCAGGCATGGGCATTGGGCTGCTCTTCTACGGACCCTACGAGCCGCTGGTCTATTTCATGACACCGCCTTCGGGCTTTTCCGGCGACGCGGAGAGTCGTGACGCGATGCTCCATGCGATGGCCCAGACGATGTTCCACTGGGGGCCGATGGCCTGGGCGTACTACGCCCTCGTCGGTGGCGCCATCGCCTACGTTGCCTACCGTCGCGCTCGTTCGCCTCTCATCTCTTCGATCTTCGACCCCATCTTCAGCCAGAAAACCAAGGGGCCGATCGGCGCGGTGATCGATATCTTCGCGATCATCGTGACGCTGTTCGGTACCGCCGTTTCCCTCGGCATCGGTGCATTGCAAATCGCACGCGGCGTCGAAATCGTTGGCGGCATCGGCCCGGTGGGCAACAGCATCATCATCGCGATTATCGCGGTGCTGACGTGCGCCTTCATTCTGTCTGCGGTCTCGGGAGTCAAACGCGGCATCCGCGTGCTCTCCAACATCAACATGCTGATGGTGGCCGTGCTCGCCGCCTTCGTTTTCATCGCAGGCCCGACGCTGTTCCTGCTGAACTTCATTCCGTCATCCGGTGTCGCGTTCTTCAACGACCTCACCACGATGATGCAGCGCTCGCCCGTCGATGGCCCCGACACCGCCGAATTCATGAAGACCTGGACCACCTACTACTGGGCGTGGTGGGTGTCGTGGACGCCGTTCGTCGGCATGTTCATCGCAAAGATTTCTCGCGGCCGCACGATTCGCCAGTTCACGTTCGTCGTGATGATCGTTCCGTCAATCGTTTGCCTCATCTGGTTCGGTATTTTCGGCGGCACGGCGATGCGCATGGAGGAGAATGGCGCAGGCCTGTCGAAGGCTGATGACAGTCAAGACATCCTGTTCAGCCTGCTCGGCAACCTGCCGATCCCGCTGATCACCTCGGTCATCGCGATGGTCGCGGTCGTCATCTTCTTCGTCACTAGCGCCGACTCGGCCTCAATCGTGATGGGTCAAATGAGCCAGAGCGGCAATCCGCAACCGACGCGGTGGGTCACCATCACGTGGGGTGTCGCGCTGTCGGCCATTGCCACCACGCTGCTGCTGGCCGGTGGCCGCGACGCACTCACCGCACTTCAAGCCCTGGTGACCGTCTCGGCGCTTCCCTTCGCGTTCGTGATCATCGGCATCATGTTTGCGTGGTGGCGTGACCTCTCCACTGACCC
Organism: Microbacterium sp. NC79; assembly: GCF_019061125.1. NCBI lineage: Bacteria > Bacillati > Actinomycetota > Actinomycetes > Micrococcales > Microbacteriaceae > Microbacterium > Microbacterium sp. NC79. Next base: position 9,270 of record NZ_JAHQYI010000002.1, on the reverse strand, counting down.
GCTGATTCTGCGAAACAAGTTCGCTGAAGTCGCGATCGAAGAGGGCATCAAGCGCGGTATCGAAGAACACGGTGACGACTTCGTGTTTGAGGCCTCCGCGACGGCGCCAGACGAGGGCGCTGGCGCGTGGCTCGACACGGAAAATCCGGAACTCACCGAATGGTACGACGACGCCCGCACCGGGCAGATCGACGTGATTCGTGCGCAAAAGGCCGAGCAAGACGCCCTCGAAGCCGTCGAGCATGAGGCGATTGAGCAGGCTAACCGTGAGGCGATCGAGGCGTCCGATCATGAGGCGCTCGAGGCGATCGAAGCTCCGGAACCGCCTCAGTCCGAGGCGACGGATGGCGAGTTGCCGAAGGCATAGCGACCAAAACATCTGCCGGAACCGTGCTGCGAGATCTGCAACATGGTTCCGGCTTTTCTTTGCATTCGCTGAAAAGCGCGTCATCACATTGCGCAGAGACCGAACGGCAAATAAATTACATATGTAAGTAACTTACAGATGTAAAGAAGGCATGTGATGGAAGACCCCCGCGCTGTGCGCTCCCGCGAACAACTGATGCGCGCGATCGCCGAGTTCCTGGAGCAGGGAGTCGCCCCCACCGTCACCGACACCGTGACCCGCGCCGGTGTTAGCCGCCCGACCTTCTACCAGCACTTCGGCGATCTGCAGACGGCATACGCCGAGACCGGCCTTGCTCGTGTGCAACAGCAACTGAACCTCATTCCCATGCCTGGCGTGGGCGAGGCGAGTGAAGCGCAAGTCACCCCGACCTGGATGGCTCTCACCACTCACCTGCACGACCACCACGCGTTTTACCAGACCGCGCTGCGCGAGGCTGGATCCCGCCGCCTCAGCGATCGCATCGTGGCTTTTATCGCCGAGCGCATTATTCGCGTCTCCCCCCTGGGGGCGCCGTACCGAGACCTTCCAGCCGGAGAAATTCCTGACCACATCCTGGTGCTCGCTGCCGGTCTGTTCGCCCTGATCGGCCGGTGGCTTGATGGCGATGAGCCCGAGGCGCCCGCCCGCATGACCGAACGTATCGTCGCGGTCTTTCTCTCCTTCAGCTCACGCCCGGCCACGGCCTGACACCCTCAATCGAAAGCCGACTCATGTCGAAAAAGCGCCCCTCCGCGCGCCTGATTTCCCGCCTCCGCACGGCGATCGTCATCGCAGCCATCGCCGCGATCCCGCTGATCTATGCCGGCGCCCTGACGTGGTCGAATCAAGACCCCACGCACAATCTCGACCAGGTGCCGGCAGCCGTGGTCAATAACGACACCCCAGCGGTTGCTGGCGATCGCACGATTGATCTGGGTGCAGAAGTCACCGCAGAGTTGGTTGACTCCACCGCGTCAAACAACTTCAACTGGGTTGAGTATGACGAGAGCGACGCAGCGGCGGCTCTCGGGCGCGGCGACGTGCTCGCTGTCCTCACGATTCCCGAAGACTTCTCCCAGCACGCCGCATCTCCTGCCGAGGCTGATCCCATCGACGCCTCCGTTGCCACCATCACGATCGAGACCAACGATGGCGCCAACATGATCAGCGGAACCATTGCCGCATCGATTGCGACGTCGGTGCGCGAGAGCCTCGCCAGCGAAGTGAGTGCCACGTACCTCGAGCAGATTTACCTTGGCTTCAGCGATATTCACGCGGGCATGGCCGATGCTCGTGACGGCGCGACTGAGCTGACTGACGGCGCAAGCAAAGCGCAGACCGGGGCGGGCACTCTCGTCGTCGGGTTGACCGATTTGGCGAACGGAACCACGACATTGCAGTCGGGAGCACAAACGTTGGCGACGGGGGCGGCACAAGCATCAACCGGCGCCGACTCGCTGGCGCAGGGCCTCGCCCTCCTCGTGCTCAATGCGGCCGATCTGCCGACGCAAGCGACACAGCTTGATACCGGCGCTGACGCGATTGCGACGGGAGCATCGCAATTGTCGACCGGCCTTGCCACATTGTCGACCGGAACCACGACGGTGGCAACGGGCTCCGCTAACGCTCGCGACAGCGCGCAGCAGCTGAGCGACGGGCTCACCGCGTTTGCGGCACAAACCCCGCAGGCAGTGACCGGCGCTGCCGCCCTGAAAACCGGGATCGATGACCTCACGGCGGCCTGGCCGATGTTGACTGACGAACAAAAACTTGCTGCCCTTGAGGCGCTCAGCACCGGTGCACAAACCCTGAGCGACGGACTCGCGACAGCCGATGCCAGTGCGCAACAGCTTGCGATCGGAGCCGCTCAACTCGTGGGATCCTCCGAACAGGGCACCGGGCTCGCCGCTCTGGCAGACGGTGCACTGCAGCTGCAGACCGGAGCGGGCACCGCGGCGACGTCAGCCGTCACGCTGAGTACGGGCGCCACCACGCTGGCGGCGGGAACGCAAGCGCTCGCTGATGCCGCCCCCACCCTTGTCTCCGCGATGACGACCGCATCCACCGGTGCCACTGAGCTTGCCACTGGGGTGAGCCAGCTCTCCGCGGGCGCGTCGTCGCTCGCTGATGGCACGACGACACTGGAAACCGGTGCGCAGAGCGCTGTCACCGGCGCATCAGATCTCGCCACCGGTCTCGGTGCGCTCACCGACGGAACCACAGAATTGCGCGACGGTCTCGTCGACGGCGCAGCCGAGGTTCCGACGTACACAGACAGCGAGGCGAAAGCACTCAGCTCTGTTGCCAGCGACCCGATAACGACGGACGCCTCGCGGCTCAACGAAGTGGCCGGCTACGGTCATGGACTCGCGCCGTACTTCTTGTCGCTTGCGCTGTGGGTCGGGGCGCTTGCGTTCTACCTGATGTTCCCGGCGATGAACAAACGTGCTCTCGTCGCAGCGCGCACCGCCATCGGCGCCGCCGTGCGTTCATACCTGCCTGGCGCGCTGATGGCCGTCGCGCAGAGCGTCTTGGCCGTGTTGATTTTGACGGGGCCGGTCGGTATCAACGTCGTCAATCCGTGGGGTCTGTGGGGTATCGCCCTGCTGACCAGCCTGACGTTCGTCGCCATCAACCAGGCCCTCATTGCGTTGCTGGGCGCACCCGGCCGATTCTTTGCACTTGTCATGATCGTGCTGCAGCTTTCCGCCGCTGGTGGCACCTACCCGATTCAGACCGCGCCATCGTTCTTCCAAAGCATCCACAACGCACTTCCGCTGACGCACTCGCTGGAAGCGATGCGCTCCATGATTGCTGGCGGAGATCTCGGGGTGGCCGCTGCCATCAGCGTTCTCACGCTGTGGTTGCTCGGTGCCGTGCTCGTCACGACCCTCGCCGCGCTCCTGGCTCGTCGCACCCATCGGGTGCGGTCCGCCGTCACGAGCCCAGACACGCTAGAAGACATTGCTTCCGATGAATCCGCCGCGGAGGTAACTGATGATGCCGCTGCACCAGAGGTAACCGACGCGAGTGAACACCCGGAGAATCTCGACGATGAGCCGGTTGCACCGGTGCAGGCACGCACTACCGTGGAGGCATGAGCTCCGAAGCTGATTTGCTGGCCATTGCCGTTGACATTGCGGAAGAAGCGGCGGCGTTGGCTGCTCACCGCCGAGCGCAGGGAGTGACGGTCGCGGCCAGCAAGTCTGTGCTGGCCGACATCGTCACCGAAGCCGACCGCGAAGTCGAAGATCTCATTCGCACCCGTCTGGCAGCAGAACGCCCCGGTGATGGTTTCATCGGTGAGGAGTCCGGAGATGCGAATGGAACCACGGATGTCACGTGGGTGGTGGATCCGATCGACGGAACCGTCAACTACTCGTTCGGGATCCCGTCGTACGCGGTGAGTATTGCCGCCGTCAGCGGTGGCAGCACATTGGAATCGTGGACGGCGCTCGCCGGAGTGGTCGCGGCACCGGCGCTGGGCGAAACCTTCACGGCCGCACGCGGCGAGGGCTCGTGGCTGGGGGAGCAGCGCTTAGGCGTGTCGACGACGTGGCCTGCCGGCGCCCTGATTGCTTCTGGGTTCGGTTATGATCCCGCGACGCACGAGGGCGATCTGGCGAATGTGGCAAAGATCATGCCGATCGCGCGCGACCTGCGACGAATGGGGGCCGCATCGCTCGATCTGGCTTTCGTGGCAGCCGGACGCCTCGATGGTTACTTTGAGCGAGGCCTCAAGCCCTGGGACTACGCTGCCGGTGCTCTCCTTGTTGTGGAAGCCGGGGGAGAGGTACGCCGCACGATGCTGGATTCACCTCGTCCGATGTGTGTAGCCGGTACAAAAGAACTTGTGCGTGAAATTCTTGAACGGATAGATTCCTAACAAAGGTCGGCGTTGCCATCGAGTTCTCAGCCGCTCGCATGTAGTGTTTACCCATTCGTTACTTTCTCCCCGAGAGAGTGCAAGCCCCCATCGCCACCCGAATGGCGAAAACCCGAAAGTCCTCCCCCTTTTGACGAATGAAGCTGAGCGCGTGCCTGACACACGCGCACATGATGGTGTGCGGCCATCAGAGGCTTTGGCTACCACCAACTCCCCTCTGACGCGTCGTGCCATGCGAGCCTTGGCGACCGCCGCCGTCGTGAGTGAAACGGCGAATGAGCTCGGCAACGTGTCTGAAACGAGCGTCGTGCCCGTGGCTCCGGCACCCACCCGTCGGTCCCGCGTTCGCGAAACCGCGGCCGCTACTCTCGCGGTTGAGCAGGCTACCTCCGCTACCGCCGAGGCCGCTGCGACCGCCGAGCCCGCAGTTATCGCCGAGCCCGCAGCTACCGCCGAGCCTGAGGCCGCTGCCAAGAAGCAGCCTGCCGGTGACAAGCTCGCGAACGAAAAGCCCGAGGGCGATGCTCCCACTGGCGCCGCGTTTGGCCTCACTGATACCGATGCGAATGACAAAGCGGCGAGCGATCAGGCCGACGCCTTTGAACATGCCGCTCGGCTCTTTGCCTTCACCGGTGAGATCGCCCTCACCGACGTCGTTGAAAAGCCCACCATCGTTCCCACCGCAGATGACCCGCTCAGCGACGTCCGTGGTTCCGCGCCTCGCAAGGCCCGCTCCAACTTTCGCAAAATTGCAACGGCCGGTTTCTCGGTCAGCGTGATGGGTGTCATCGGCGCCTTCGTCTTCTCGATGAGCATGCCGTTCATGGGTGCATCGTCTTCGACGCCTGAGGCTGCTGCCGCAACCACATCGCTGACGCCGATTGACGAATCTGAGATTCAAGCTTTCGTTGCTTCAAGCGAAGTAGAGAACGCGACGGTTGCTCGCGAAAGCGACTATTCACAGGTCACCGCGGCACAGATTGCTGACGAAACCGGCATTGCCTACTCGTCGAACGTCTTCACCAACGACCGCACCGCTGCGATCCAGTGGCCGTTCGCGGTCGGCGTTGACATGTCGTACGGATACGGCATGCGCGATGGTCGTCTGCACGAAGGAATCGACTTCACGCCCGGCGCAGGAGCTCCTATTCAGAGCATCGCCGACGGTGTTGTTCGTATTGCAACCGAGAACGGTGGCAATTATGGCGTGACCGTTTATGTCGATCATGTGATCGACGGCGCGGTCATCACGAGCCACTACTCGCACATGCAGTATGGCTCCCTTGCTGTTGTCGAAGGACAAGAAGTCAAGGTCGGAGACCCAATCGGTTTGACGGGTAACACCGGCCGGTCGTTTGGCGCGCACTTGCACTTTGAACTCATCGTCAATGGTTCCACCATCGACCCGATGCCGTGGTTGAAGGAGCACGCTGGGTAGTGGTCAAAACCACTCAAAAGTGATGCTACGATTTTCTAGTTGCCTGATTCGCTCAGGTACGCCCCGATAGCTCAGTGGCAGAGCACTTCCATGGTAAGGAAGGGGTCGTCAGTTCAATCCTGACTCGGGGCTCAGCATCCTCTGGATGACTGTGGCAGGGTAGCTCAGCTGGTTAGAGCGCACGACTCATAATCGTGAGGTCGCGGGTTCAAGCCCCGCTCCTGCTACCAAAACCAAAAGGTCCCGCAAGGGGCCTTTTGCTTTTGGTATGAGAGCGCCGCGCTACGCTGATGCCATGACAGCAGCGTTGCGTGACCGAGCATACGGAGCCTTCATCGGGCTCGCCGTCGGTGACGCGTTGGGGATGCCCACGCAGTGCTTCTCGCGCGTCGCCATCAGCGAGCGCTACGGGGTGCTGAGCGGATTCGAGCCGGCACCCGCCGACAACGAGATCAGCCGCGGCATGGCCGCCGCCCGCGTCACAGATGACACCGATCAAGCGGTGATGATCGCAGAGCTCCTCATCGAGGGCCGCGGTCACGTCAATCCGCACCAACTCGCCGAGCGCTTTCTCGCGTGGCAACAGCGCATGCAAGCACGTGGTTCCGAAGATCTCCTCGGACCCTCAACGATTCGCGCCCTCACGGCGGTGGCGAATGGAACCTCGCCGCACGACTCGGGACGATGGGGCGACACAAACGGGGCGGCAATGCGCATTGCTCCGATCGGCATCGCGACTCCCGCTCACGACGTCGAAGCGCTTGTTGATGCCGTCGTCGGGGCAAGTTTTGTGACGCACAACACCGGTGTGGCGATCGCCGGGGCCGCCGCCGTTGCCGCGATCGTGTCCGCTGGCATTTCAGGGCACGACTGGCACGACAGCATTGACCTCGCTTTCGACGCGATCGCCGACGGTGAGACGCGCGGCCACTACGTTCCGGCGCCCAGCATGCTTGCTCGGGTGCAGTGGGCTCTCGATATCGTCAACGAAAACGATGAGCACACGGCGCTCGACCTGATCGCCGACCTGGTCGGTACGAGTGTTGCGACCCAGGAGTCGGTGCCAGCCGCCATCGCCATCGCGCAGCTTTTCCGCGGCGACGCGTGGCGCGCGGTTCGCGAAGCTGCGAGCATTGGCGGCGACTGCGACACCATCGCGGCGATGACCGGTGCCATGCTCGGCGCCCACCATGGTTCCGGTGGCTTCCCGGCCGAAGCCCGCGATCAACTTCTTGCCGTCAACGCTGGGCTCGATCTCGACTCGCTCGTCGATGGACTCCTCGCATTGCGGGCGGCAGCATGAGCCGAGTTGTCAGCACCGGAAGCATCATCGTCGATCTCACGGTGACGGTTCCGGCGGTGCCTGTTCCCGGCGGCGATGTGCTGGCTTCGCCGTTGCGCGCGCTCGTCGGTGGCGGCTTCAATCTGGTCGCGGCGGCGTCGCGTCACGGAGCCCACGTCGTATATGCGGGCGTGATCGGCACCGGCCCCTACGGGCAGCTGGCTTCAGCCGCTCTTGCCGCTGAAGGGATCTCCCGCGTACCAGGCACCGCTGCGACGGGCGATACGGGGGTGTGCATCACGCTTGTCGATGCCAACGCAGAGCGAACATTCATCACATCTCCCGGTGCAGAATCGCGCCTCACGCCAGAACACCTCGACGCCGTACGCCCGAAACCCGACGATGTCGTTTGCGTCTCCGGGTACGACGCGGTGTACGAAGGCTCGCGCGACGCACTGACTGAGTGGGTCATGTCACTCCCGCTGGGGACGACGATCGTTTTCGATCCGGGCCCGCTGGTGTCAGAGATTCCGGAGTCGGTCTGGAACGCGCTCCTTTCCCGCACCGACGTGCTGACGCTCAATGACCAGGAGGCCGAGAGGTTGACGCCTGGCGTGGTCCCGGCCGATCAGCACTTCGCGCTGCGTGAGCGGCTGCGCCTCAGGCCCGAAACGGCAACGGTCATTCGTCGGGGATCGGCCGGGTGCACGTGGCGGTCAAACAGCGCGCACGGTCATGTGTCAGCGCCTCGTGTGGTCGCCGTTGACACCACGGGTGCCGGAGATACACACACCGGAACCATGGCTGCGGCTTTGGCGGAGGGATTCGATTTGCCGACGGCGTTGCGTCGCGCAAATGTGGCGGCAGCCGACTCCGTCACACGGCAAGGCCCGGCGACCGCACCGACGCGCGCTCAGTTGGACGCTTTACTCACGCGCGTCAGCCGCTAGCGCTCACACCATTCCTCGACGTAACTGGCGTCGCCTGGCATGGTGAGGTCGAGATCGCGCAGTTGGATCGAGATTTCCGCCCCGTAGTGTTCGCACGCCGATGCGAATGACTCGCGGTCATACTCGATGTCGTACACACGCTCGGGGTAGATCGCGGCGTAATCGGCGCATTCATCGAAGGCTCCGCACTCTTCCACAATCGCGAAGTCGAACCCCTCGGTTCCGTTCACGAATACGGCGCCCTCATCTCCGAAGCCGGTTTCCGCGTCGATAGCGTTCTTTTGGCCGATAGCGAGGCCGGCGTCGTGAGCGTGCGTAACGACGAGAGCGAGGTACGCGCGGATGTCAGCATGGGTGAGCAGGCCGTGAGAGCGTTCGTTGCTGTCGATATTGTCCGGTTCGATCGCGTCGAAGCCGTCTTCGGCGCATTGCTCAATCCACTTTCGTTGAATATCGAACAGCGCGTCCCGCTTGGCGGCCGTTGACACATCAAAGAGCGCCTCGTCCCATTCCTCATCGATGACGAGGTCACCGGCACCGTCACGCAACAGGAGCGAAGGGTGATTCGCCCCCCACCATGCGGTCGTGCCGTAGGAGCCGGGGTCGCGTACGGAACCATCAGGTTGCGTCTGCAAGACATTGACGTAGCAAACGTTGAAGACCGCGCCGGAGGCCGGACTCTCGGTGCGATCACGCACCACAATGTCCGTGCCGGCGGGCGGGGCGTATGAACCACCCAGTTGGTAGGACAGCGCGCCTGCCGCTGGCGGAACCTCGTAGCCGGAAGAGGAGATCGGTGCGCACGCTGACATGGGGGACACACAGATCATGGCGGCCACGATGGTCAGGGCCGTGCGACGGCCGGCTGCAGAATGCATGTGCCTACTGTACGGATCGTGGTTCTGCGCGACGCCAGATGTCACGCGAAGAACGTCCAAAAGATAAAAATTAGCGTGATTCCGCGGAAGTGGTCATACGACACGCCCGAGATATGCGCTGGATTTGCCCGACCCCCAGAACCCGCGTAAGTTATTACCTGTTCGCCCCACAGGGTAGAGCGGAAGGCCAGACGGCCTGGCTCCCCTCAAGCTGGTGAACATCCCGGTTAGCAAGATCCGCAAGGATGAGCTACAGTGGAAACCCAGCCCCAACTGTTCTAAACAAACCGCGTGTCGGTTTGACAGAACGAAGTGGCTAGGTAAGATAGAGAAGTTGCCCTTCGGCAGGCCAGGAATGGTTTGGTGGGGGAGCATCCGATCCTTGAGAACTCAACAGCGTGCACTTGTCAAATGCCAAATTATCCTCGTCTAGCTTCGGCTGGGTGAG